>NZ_JBEOUO010000003.1:0-384206 GCF_040302485.1 Streptomyces sp. NPDC126499
CAACGGCTTGTCCGCCTCGTAACGGAAGGCGACCTCCTCGAAGGAGACCCGGCCCTTCAGCTCCGCCGGCTTCTCGCCCACCGGCCCGTCCGGCGTCTCCTCCTCCGCGTCGAGGAGGGCGAAGACCCGCTCGGCGGACGCGACTCCGGACTGGAGCAGGTTGGCCATGGCGGCGACCTGGGTGACGGGGCCGTTGAACTCGTACGAGTACTGGATGAAGGCCTGCACGTCGCCGACGGTCAGGGTGCCGCTCGCGACCCGCAGTCCGCCGGCGACGGCGACGACCACGTAGGTGAGGTTGCCGACGAGGGTGAGGGCGGGCTGGATGAAGCCGGAGATGAACTGGGCGCGGAAGCTCGCCCGGTAGAGCTCCTCGCCGAGTTCGTCGAAGCGGCGGACGGCCTCGGCGCGGCGGCCGAAGGCGACGACCTCGGCATGGCCGGTGATCATCTCCTCCACGTGGCCGTTGAGGCGGCCGGTGACGGACCACTGGGTGACGAACTGCGGCTGGGCGCGGCGCCCGACGTACGCGGCGACGCCGACGGAGACGGGCACGGTGCCGAGCACGATCAGGGCCAGCGTCGGCGAGATCCAGAACATCATCACGAGCACGCCGACCAGGGTCAGCAGGGCGCGGATCATCTGGCTGAAGGCCTGCTGGAGGGTCTGGACGACGTTGTCGATGTCGTTGGTGGTGCGGGAGAGGAGTTCGCCGCGGGACTGGCGGTCGACGTACCGCAGCGGCAGCCGGGACAGCTTGGCCTGGGCGCGGGCGCGCAGCCGGTGGCCGGCGCGCTGGACGACGGTGGTGGCGAGCCGCTGCTGGACCCAGGTGAGGACGGCGGCCGCGGCGACCACGGCGGCGGAGGCGGCGAGCGCCCGGCCGACGGCGGTGAAGTCGACGCCGGCGGGGGTGCCGGCGCCGGAGACGACGAGGTCGGTGGCGTGGCCGAGGATCTTCGGGGAGAGGACGCTGAGGGCGGCGGCGAGGGCCGCGGCGGCGAGGACGGCGAGGAGCAGCGGGCGGTCGGGGGCGAGGGTGCGAAGGAGGCGCAGGCCGGAGGCGCGGAAGTGCAGGGAGCGTTCGAGCGCGGGGGTGGTGAGGCCGGGGCCGCGCTGGGGGGCGGCGGGGCCGATCCGTGCGGGGGCGCGGTCCTCGTCCCGCTCCGGCGGCCGGACGGGTGCGGCGGTGGTCATGCGACGGCCTCCTGGTCCTGGGCGGTGAGCCGGTCGGCGGGCCGGTCGGCGGACCGGCCGGTGGACGGGTCGGCGAAGTCGTCCGCGGGCCGGTCGATCGGCTCCCCGGCGGGGCCGTCCGTCTCCTCGGTGAGCTGGGAGCGGACGATCTCCCGGTACGTCTCGTTCTCCGCCATCAGTTCGTGGTGCCGTCCGGCGCCCACGACCCGGCCCCGGTCGAGGACGACGATCCGGTCGGCGTCGCGGATGGTGGAGACCCGCTGGGCGACGATGACGACGGTGGCGTCGGCGGTCTCTTCGCGCAGGGCGGCCCGCAGCCGGGCGTCGGTGGTGTTGTCGAGGGCGGAGAAGGAGTCGTCGAA
Organism: Streptomyces sp. NPDC126499; assembly: GCF_040302485.1. Lineage (NCBI taxonomy): Bacteria > Bacillati > Actinomycetota > Actinomycetes > Kitasatosporales > Streptomycetaceae > Streptomyces > Streptomyces sp. NPDC126499. Next base: position 1,560 of record NZ_JBEOUO010000003.1, read on the forward strand.
GAGGTAGATCCGGGGCCGGGCGACGAGGACCCGGGCGATGGCGAGGCGCTGCCGCTGGCCGCCGGAGAGGTTGCCGCCGCCCTGGGTGACGGGTGCGTCGAGGCCCTTCGGCAGGGCGCGGACGAAGTCGGCGGCCTGGGCGACCTCCAGGGCGTGCCACAGCTCGTCGTCGGTGGCGTCGGGCCGGCCGTAGCGGAGGTTGGTGGCGACGGTGCCGGAGAAGAGGTACGGCTTCTGGGGGACGAGTCCGACGGTGCGGGCGAGCAGGGCCGGGTCGAGGTCGCGGACGTCGGTGCCGCCGAGGGTGACCCGGCCGGCGGTGGTGTCGTGGAGCCGGGGGACGAGGCCGAGGAGGGTCGACTTGCCGCTGCCGGTGGAGCCGATGACGGCGGTGGTGCGGCCGGGGCGGGCGGTGAGGGCGATGTCGGTGAGGACGGGTTCCTCGGCGCCGGGGTAGCGGAAGCCGACGCCGGTGAGGTCGAGCCGGCCGGGGTCGTCGGCCGGGGTGAGCGGGATGGCGGGCGGGGTGACGGAGGGGGTGGTGTCGAGGAGTTCGCGGACGCGTTCGGCGCTGACCTCGGCGCGGGGCATGTGCATGAGGAGGAAGAGGACCATCATCACGGACATGCCGATCTGGAGCAGGTAGCCGAGGAAGGCGACGAGCGAGCCGGCCTGGAGGGCGCCGGAGTCGAGACGGTGGGCGCCGATCCACAGGATGCCGACGGTGGTCACCTCCCAGACGACGAGGACGGTCGGGAACATGACGGCCTGGAGGCGGCCGGCCCGCAGGCCGACGGCGAGCAGTTCGTCGTTGGCGCCGGCGAAGCGGCGCTGTTCGTGCCGGTCGCGGACGAAGGCGCGGACGACCCGGATGCCGGTGATCTGTTCCCGCAGCAGCCGGTTGACCTTGTCGACGCGCTGCTGCATCCCGCGGAAGAGGGGGCGCATGCGGAGCACGATGGCGCCGACGGTGCCGGTCATGACGGGGACGAAGAGCAGCAGGACGAGGAAGAGCGGCACGTCCTGGCGGACGGCCATGGCGAGGCCGCCCAGGCACATCAGGGGTGCGGCGACCAGCATGGTGAGGACGAGGACGGTGAAGGTCTGGATCTGCTGGATGTCGTTGGTGGTGCGGGTGATGAGGGACGCGGTGCCGAAGCGGCCGGTCTCGCGGGCGGAGAAGTCCTGCACGCGGCGGAAGGCCTCGGAGCGCAGGTCGCGGGCGATGCCCATGGCGATGCGGGCGCCGGTGTAGGTGGCGGCGGCCGCGGCGGCGGCCTGGAGGAGGGTGACGGCGAGCATCAGGCCGCCGCCGGACAGGACGCGTCCGGTGTCGCCGCGCAGCACGCCCTGGTCGATGACGCCGGCGTTGAGCGCGGGCAGGGCGAGGGAGGCGAGGGACTGGGCGAGCTGGAGGAGGACGAGGAGGGCGAGTAACGGCCGGTGGGGGGCGAGTCTCGCCGCGACGAGGCGGAGCAGCATGGTGGAGGTTTCCGATCAGCCGGCGTAGGGGCGGACGGACTTGGCGTCCTTCAGGGCGCGGGCCCACCAGGCGAGCTGGTCGAGCATGGTCTTGGCGGCGGCGTCGGGCCCGGTGGGGTCCTTGGGGTTGCCGTCCTCGTCGAAGCGGCCGTGGACCTGGTGGAAGGAGACGGTGTCGCGGACGGTGACGGCGTGCATCTCGGCGTAGACCTGGCGGAGTTGTTCGACGGCGCGCAGGCCGCCGGAGATGCCGCCGTAGGAGACGAAGCCGACGGGCTTGGCCTGCCATTCGGTGAAGTGCCAGTCGATCAGGGACTTGAGGGATGCGGGGAAGGAGTGGTTGTACTCGGGGGTGAGGACGACGAAGGCGTCGGCGGCGGCGAGGACCGGGCTGACCTTGTCGAGTTCGGCGCGGACGGCGGGGCCGGGGCGGTGGGAGAGGGCGGTGGGCAGGTCGACGTCGGCGAGGTCGACGACCTGGGTGGTGAAGTCGTCGCGCTCGGCGGTGCGGGCGGTGAACCAGTCGGCGACGACGTGGCCGAAGCGGCCTTCTCGGTTGCTGGCGACGATGACGGCGAGGCGCAGGGGCGTGGTGGTGGAGTTCGTGAGGTCCATGCCGAGGATCCTGGTACCTCGAGTTTGGTTGAGGTCAAGCGCGGACCGGCACGGATTTCCGGCATACGGTGGACCCCATGACGACGCCTCCCGCCGCCCCTCCTCCGGACCCGGCCACGCCGCCCGACGGGGAACTCCCCCCGCTGCGCATCGAGGTCGACGGCGAGCCGGCCGCGGACCCGGAACTCCTGGCGACGCTGATGAGCGGCTACGGCCACTTCACGGCGATGCAGGTGCGAGGCGGCCGCGTGCGGGGCCTCGGGTTGCATCTGGACCGGCTCGACCGGGCCACCCGCGAGCTGTTCGGCCGGGGCCTGGACGGCGGGCGGGTCCGCGCGCTGCTCGCCGGCGCGCTCGCGGCGGCGGGGCGGCGGGACGCCTCCGCGCGGGTGTACGTGTACGAGGGCGCCCGTACGGTCGTGACGGTGCGGGCCCCGTACCCGGCGGACCGCACGCCGCGGGCCCTGAAGTCCGTCGCGTACTGGCGCCCGGCCGCCCATCTGAAGCACCTGGGCGGCTTCGGGCAGACCTTCCACGGCGACGCGGCCCGCCGGGCGGGCTTCGACGAGGCCCTGCTCACCGGCGGCCCGGACGCGGAGATCGCCGAGGGGGCGGTCACCAACATCGCCTTCTGGGACGGGACCTCGGTGGTGTGGCCGTCGGCGCCCTGCCTCCCGGGCGTCACCATGTCCCTCCTCACGCCCCGGCTGCCGTCCGTGACCCGCCGGGTGACCCTGGCCGACGTCCCCGGTTTCCGCGCGGCCTTCGTGACCAACTCGCGCGGCATCGCCCCGGTCTCCCGGATCGACGACACCGCGCTCACGGTCGACGAGGAGCTGATGGCCCGGGTGTACGCGGCCTATGAGGCGGTGCCGTGGGACGCCCTGGAGGCCGCCTGACGCGACGGCTGCCCGCTCGCACAGCCGGGCGACCGGTCACCCGTTCGGCACGGACCACCGGCTGACGCCGCGAAACCCGCTCCGACCTGCGTAAACGCCGGACATCGAGGCGGCACGCCGCACCGAGACGGAGCAATTCTGATGGGACATCAGCAGGCGCGCGGAGCACCCGGGCGTTTACCTCGGTCCTACGGAAGCCCCTTTCCGGAAGACCGTCCGCGCGCCTCGGAGGCCCCCACATGCGCCGCACCCCTGTCCCCCTCTCTCTGCTCACCGGTACCGCGCTGACGGTGGTCACCCTCGGCGCCCTCGCCGCCCCCCTGGCGTACGCGAAGGGCGACAACGACGGCGGCGGCAAGCACAACGGCAAGACCGAGGTCCTGGAGGTCTTCCCCTCCCCCGCCGACCCGGGCACCATCGTCACCGTGAACACCCTGGCCTGCGGCAAGCACGGCCACGGCGTGGGCGACGCGAACGCGCTCGGCGCGGGCGAGTTCCAGCTCAGCCCCAGCACCCACAAGGAGGTCGTGGTCGGCCAGTTCACGGTGCCGCACCACGCCAAGGCCGGCACGTACTGGATCAGCGTCGCCTGCGACAACGGCAAGACGGCCCGCGGCGAGCTCGTCGTCAAGCACAAGAAGCCCAGCGGGCACGTGCAGACCGGTGTCGGCGGCAGCGTCGGCCCCGACCACGCCCAGATCGCGGCGGGTGCGGCGGTGCTGGCCGCGGCCGCCGTCGGCGGTACCTGGCTCCTGCGCCGCCGGGCGAGCGGCGCGCAGGACGGCTGACCGTACCGCCATCGTCCTGCCCCCGCCGCGCGCCCGCTGACGGCCCGGCGGGGGCAGGGCCACACCCGTACCGGAGAGCAGCATGACCAACAGGACCAAGGGCTGGGGCATAGCCGTGGCCGCCTGTGCGGGCCTGTGGATGATCCAGAACGGCTCGGGCGAGGTCACCCCGCCGGTGCCGTCGGCCGCGCAGGCCTTCGCCGCCGGGCCGAGCGTGCACACCGACGCCGCCGCCGACCCGCTCCCGCCCTCCGACCCGGTACGGCTGCGCATCCCCGAGATCGACGTGGACGCGCCGATGACGGGCCTCGGCCTCGCCGCCGACGGCACGCTGGAGGTGCCGCCGGCCGAGAACGGCAACCTGGCCGGCTGGTACGAGGACGGCACCCGGCCCGGCGCCGAGGGGACCGCGATCGTCGCCGGCCACGTCGACAACGCCAAGGGGCCCGCCGTCTTCTACGCGCTCGGCGCCCTGAAGAAGGGGCACCGGATCGAGGTGGACCGGCGGGACGGCCGCACCGCCGTCTTCACCATCGACGCGATCGAGGTCTACGACAAGGACCGCTTCCCCGACGCCAAGGTGTACGGGGAGGCGGACCGGGCCGAGATCCGGGTGATCACCTGCGGCGGCGGCTTCTCGAAGAAGGGCGGCGGCTACCAGGGCAACGTGGTCGCCTTCGGCCATCTGATCGGCGTCCGCCCCGCCTGAGGGCCGTCCGGGCCCCCGGGCCCGAGCTCCCGCCCCCCTCTCCCCCGCCCGGTCACGCCCACTGGTCGAAGGCGAGCTTCGCGACCAGCGAGAAGACGACCACCAGCAGCACCCCGCGCACGAACTCCGCGCCCTTGCGCAGTGCCATCCGCGCGCCGAGCATGCCGCCGGCGAGGTTGAAGACGGCCATCACGGCGGCGAGCTGCCACAGCACGTTGCCCTGGTAGGCGAACATCGCGAGCGCGCCCGCGTTGGTGCAGACGTTGACGATCTTCGCGGTGGCGGAGGCCGTCACCAGGTCCAGATGCAGCACCGCGGTCAGGGCGAGCACCAGGAAGGTGCCGGTTCCGGGGCCGAAGAGGCCGTCGTAGAAGCCGATGCCGCCGCCGACCACCACGATCGCGGTGACGATCCGGGCCCGGGTGAGCGGCGGCCGCTCCTCGCCCGCCGCGCGGGTGCCGAAGGACGGCCGGAACATGACGAAGGCGGCGACCCCGAGCAGCACCGCCATGATCACCGGCCGCAGCACCTCGCTGCTGATCCCGGCCGCGAAGAAGGCCCCGCCCATGGACCCGGCGAGCGCCGCGAGCCCGATCCGTACCGCCGTCCCGACCCGGACCGGCGCCTTGCGGACGTAGGTGACGGCCGCGCCGGTGGTGCCGACGATCGCCACCGCCTTGTTGGTGCCGAGGATCTGGGCGGCCGGCACGTGCGGCAGACCGAGCAGCAGCGCGGGCAGCAGGAGCAGCCCGCCGCCCCCCACCACGGCGTCGATCCAGCCGGCGACCAGCGCCGCGAGACAGAGCAGGAGCAGGGTCGTCAGGGATATGTCAGCAGGCATGCCCCGGAGCCTAGGCGGCCGATCGGTGTGCCACCCATCGATCGCGTGAGTCTTGAGCTGCTTCTGAGGTCGGGCTGCTTCCGAGGTCCCGAGCCGGTCCGTATGGATCGCATGATCGTCCAACCGGTACCGGCGTGCTGTGGCTCCCCGACCAGCGCGCCGAACAGGCCTTCCTCGCCCCGCTCGACATCTCCGCCCTCCACGGCGTCGGGGAGAAGACCGCCGAGACGCTGCGCCGGTTCGGCCTGCACACCATCGGCGCGCTCGCCGCGCAGCCCGAGGACGTCGTGTGCCGCCTCGTCGGCAAGCAGGGAAGGGTCCTCAGGCAGCGCGCCCGCGGCATCGACCCGCGGGCCGTGGTCCCGCGCCGCATGCCCGAAGCCGCGTCGGTGAGCCACATCTTCGAGCGGGACATGCTCGACCCCGTCCTGCTACGGGCCGCGCTCCTCGACCTCGTCGTCACCCTCGCCGAGCGGCTGCGCGGCCGCGACCAGGTCGCCCGCGGCCTCACCCTCGCCGTACGGCTCGCCGACGGCGCCGGCGTCGAACGCACCCGCCGCCTGCCCGCCCCCTCCGCACACACCGACGACCTGCGCACCGCCCTGTGGCAGATCTGGGACGCCATGGCCTACCAGCGCGCCCGCATCCGCCGCCTCGTCCTCACCGCCGAAGACCTCGCCCCGGCCGACGCCGGCCCCGGCACCCAGCTCTCCCTCGACCCCGCCCGCGAAGCACCCCACCAGGTCGAGCCGGTGCTGGACGCCATCAACGCGCGGTTCGGCCGCGCCGCCGTCCGCCCCGCCGGCGCCTACCGCAAGGCAGGCTGATGCGCCGTGCTCGACCTGCCGGACGACCTCACCCGGCTGCGGACCCTGGAGCGGCTGGCCCAGATCATCCTGCGCGACATACGCATCAAGACGGTGTCCGGCCCGGTAACTGATCAACCCGAAGGAACGGTCTACACGCCGCCGCTGTAGTTCTCCGGAAGGCCGCAGGTGCGCGTGCCATCCTCCCAGTTCTGGCAAACCGTGATCTTCACCCGCTCCGTTCCCTCGGGGAAGGAGACGGTCGTGAACGTCTTGTTACCGTCCGCGACGGTGCGGGAGTCGCCGAACACCTTGGTCCCCGCCTCATTGAACCCCTCGAAGACAGCGGTGGTGGAGTAACTGCTGCCCAGGCGGTTCACGACTCGGCCATCGATCGTAGGCGCACACGGCCACGGCTCGAGGGAATCGCACAACGCAGGCCAGGAAACAGCCCCCGAGGTGAAGCCCATGTTGCAGTCGGAGTTCTTGTAACAGACCGTGAACTCCTGCTGGTAATACTGATGGGCCGAGGCCGGGGATGCGCTGAGACCCACACCCGCCAGCACGGCCGGTATGAGAGCAAGTCGGGACAAGATCTTCATGGTTCTCCCTTTCGTTGAACACCTCAACCGGCGTACGTCGTTCGGCAGGCGCCCGAACGTACCGGTGGCCCCGCGCAGGGACTGAAGGAGATTAACGCTCTGCAAGGGGAATGCCTGTTCGCATGACTCAGATCGCCAATCCGCTTGACTGCTGGGGCAAGTTGGGCCTGCGTTGTTGTGACTCAGCTGCGCAATGGTCCGACGGTGTCGGAACCCCCACGGGCACGAGCCGGTCCTGACTCCTTCGGACCATGCGGGCGAGGAAGCCGCAGGCCCTGCCTGGGCGCCGTCCTCCACCTCGCACTTGCGGTCACCCTGGCCGGCGCCGACCTGGACTGACCCGCCCCGCACCGCCCCGTACGGCAGGCCTGCCCGTCGTGGTCACTGCTCCCCGCCGCCCTGCGCGTCGCCGATCGCGACGCGCAGGGCATACACGTTCTGAAGCACGTCGATGACGGCTTCCTCGACCCCGCCGAGCGCCCGCCGAGCGCCCTCGACGTCGCCGCGGTCGGCATGCAGCTGGGCAGAGAGCACGAAGGTCGCCGCCGTCACGGCGGCGAACGACGCCTCACGCCCCGGAGGCGGTTCCTCGGCATCGGATTGCGCCACCTGCAACGCCGTGCGCTCCAGCCGGTTCGCCAGGACATTGGCCGCCAGGCCGGCGTCAGGCCCCACCTCCTGCATCCAGCCGTTCACGGCGTCGAAGACGTCGACGATCTCCTCTTCCTCAGCGAGCCGTGTCGCAGCCGTGATCTCCAGTTCCGTCGTCGCGAGCAGACTGCCCAGCAGATGCAGACGATCCTCTGCACGCGGTCCCTCCGGCCGAAGGTCCGGTCCGCCACCGGCGCCGCCCCCAGGGCGGCCAGCGCCGCATCGACCTGCCCGGCACTCGCCGGCCGCTCGCTGCTGATGCTCATGCACCCAGCTTCACCGCCGACCGCCCGTGCGCGACGGGCAGCGTGCTGCACCCCCAGATCGGCGCCGTCTTCGGCGTGGCCGGCGGTTCGGAAACCCGTGCGAAAGGACACCCCTATGCCCCGGCAGCAGATGGCGAAGGAACAGGCCCTGCGGGAGATCGTTCCATGACCCGCATTCGTTGGATCTACGGGGCGCGAAGGCCCCCCTTAACCCACGTTTTTGCGATCTTGGTCGTATACGCGGGGCGGGCCCTCACAGTGGACACGGGCCACGGTGAGGTCAGCGTTCCGTACGGGAAACAGTCGGGATGTCACCGGGAAACACCCGCCGCGCACGCTTCCCGGTATGAGTACACGGATCGTGGTGGTCGGCGGCGGAACGGCGGGCGCCCGGCTCGCCCAGCGCCTGCCGGTCACCCTGCTCGGCGAGGAGCCGCACGCCCCGTACAACAGGCTGCTGCTCGCGGACGTCCTCGCCGGGCGGTACGGGCCCGAGGTGATCGCGCTGCCCGAAGCGCGGGAGCCGGCCCGGCTCGGCGTGCGGGCGGTGCGGATCGACCGCGCGGCCCGCACGGTGGAGTGCGCGGACGGCACGCTGGTGCCGTACGACCGGCTGGTCCTGGCGACCGGTTCGGCGCCCGTGCTGCCGCCGCTGCGCGGCCTGCGCGGCGCGGAGCTCCCCTCCGGGGTGCATCCGTTCCGCACCCTCGACGACTGTCTCGCGCTGCGCGGGCTCGTCCGCCCCGGTGTGCGGGCGGTCGTGATCGGCGGCGGTCTGCTCGGCGTCTCGGCGGCGCGGGCCCTCGCGGCGCTCGGCGCCGAGGTGATGCTCACCCAGCAGGGCGAGCGCCTGATGGAACGCCAGCTCGACGAGCACTCCTCCTCCCTGCTGCGCACCCACATGGAGGCGCTCGGGGTCGAGGTGCACACCGAGTGCCGGGTGAGCGGGCTGCGGCAGCGGGACGGCGCGGTCACCGCCGTCGAACTCGCCGACGGCTTCGTCCTCGACGCCCGGGTCGTCGTCCTGGCCTGCGGGGTCCGCCCGCGCGTGGCGCTGGCCCGCGAGGCCGGCCTCGACGTCCGCACGGGCGTGGTGGTGGACGACGAGCTGCGCACCTCCGACCCGTACATCCACGCCATCGGCGACTGCGCGGAGCACGACGGCCGCGTGTACGGGCTCGCGGGCCCGGCGCTCGACCAGGCGGACGTCCTGGCGGAGGTGCTGACCGCCACGGGAACGGGGCCCCGCTACACCGGCACCCGCGCCCTCACCCGGCTCACCCTCACCGGCGCCGAGTCGCTCGACCTCGCCGTGTTCGGGGAGACGACCGCCGCTCCGGGGGACGACGTCGTCCAGCTCACGGACGCGACCCGGCGGGCCTACCGGAAGGTCGTCGTCCGTGGCGACCGGCTGGTCGGCGGCGTCCTGTTCGGCGATCTCGCCGCGGTCGGGACCCTCGCCCGCGCCTGGGAGGGCGACGAGGCCCTGCCCGACGCCCCCCTGCTTCACCTGCTCACCCACGACGGAGGCTCCTGACATGACGACCGCGCCCACCCCCACCATCGTCCTGGTCGGCCACGGAATGGTCGGCCAGCGGTTCCTGGAGGCGCTCGCGGAGCGCGGCGTCACCGAGCGCGCCCGTGTCGTGGTGCTCTGCGAGGAGCCCCGCCCCGCCTACGACCGCGTCCAGCTCACCTCGTACTTCTCCGGCCGCACGCCCGACGACCTGTCGATGGTCGAGGACGGCTTCATGGCACGGCACGGCATCGAGCTGTACACCGACGACCCGGCCGTCACGATCGACCGGGAGGCCCGCACGGTCACCGCACGGTCCGGGCGGCTCTTCGCGTACGACACCCTCGTGCTCGCCACCGGCTCGTACCCCTTCGTGCCGCCCGTGCCCGGCAAGGACGCCCGCGGCTGTTTCGTCTACCGCACCATCGAGGACCTGCTCGCGATCGAGGAGTACGCGAAGACGGCGACGACCGGCGCGGTCGTCGGCGGCGGTCTGCTCGGTCTGGAGGCGGCGGGCGCGCTCAAGGGCCTCGGACTCGACACGCACATCGTGGAGTTCGCGCCCCGCCTGATGCCGGTGCAGGTCGACGAGGGCGGCGGCGCGGCGCTGCTGCGCACGATCGAGCAGATGGGTCTGACCGTCCACACCGGCACCGGCACGCAGGAGGTCGTGACGGCCGACGGCGCCGTGACCGGCATGAAGCTGTCGGACGGTTCCGAACTGGCCACCGACATGGTGGTGTTCTCGGCGGGCGTCCGCCCCCGCGACCAGCTGGCCCGCGACTGCGGCCTGGCCGTGGGCGAGCGCGGCGGCATCGCCGTCGACGAGCTGTGCCGGACCTCCGACCCGGCGGTGTTCGCGATCGGCGAGTGCGCGCTCGCCGCCGACGGGCGGGTCTACGGCCTGGTGGCGCCCGGTTACGAGATGGCGCAGACGGCGGCGAAGGTGATCGCCGAGGAGGAGACCGGAGGCGGCTTCACCGGCGCGGACATGTCCACCAAGCTGAAGCTGCTCGGCGTGGACGTGGCCTCCTTCGGCGACGCGCACGGCACCGCCGAGGGCTGCCTCGACGTCGTCTACTCCGACTCGCGCTCCGGGGTCTACAAGAAGCTGGTCGTCGACGGCGAGGGCCGGCTCCTCGGCGGCGTCCTGGTCGGTGACGCCGAGTCGTACGGCATGCTGCGCCCGATGACCGGCAGCAGGCCGCCGGTCTCCCCCGAGCAGCTGGTGCTGCCGGCGGGCGTGGGCGCGCCGGTCGCGCTCGGCCCGTCCGCGCTGCCGGACGACGCGGTCATCTGCTCCTGCCACAACGTCACCAAGCACGCCATCACCCAGTGCGCCTCGCTGCCCGAGGTGAAGAAGTGCACCAAGGCCGGCACCGGCTGCGGCAGCTGTGTGAAGGTGATCGAGAAGCTGCTCCCGGCGGCCACCGACAAAGGGCTCTGCGGCTGCTTCTCGTACACCCGCAGCGAGCTCTACGAGATCGCCCGCACGCTGCGGGTGACCTCCTTCGCCGAGCTGCTCGACTCGCACGGGCGGGACGGCGCCAAGGGCGGCGAGGGCTGCGAGGTCTGCAAGCCGACCGTCGGCTCCATCCTGGCCAGTCTCGCCCCGGTGATCGGCGCGGGCGGCTACATCCTGGACGGCGAGCAGGCCGCGCTCCAGGACACCAACGACCACCACCTGGCGAACCTCCAGCGCAACGGCTCCTATTCGGTGGTGCCGCGCATCCCGGGCGGCGAGATCACGCCCGAGAAGCTGATCGTGATCGGCGAGGTGGCCCGGGACTTCGGCCTCTACACGAAGATCACCGGCGGCCAGCGGATCGACCTCTTCGGCGCGCGCGTCGACCAGCTCCCGGCGATCTGGACCCGGCTCGTCGACGCGGGCTTCGAGTCCGGTCACGCCTACGGCAAGGCGCTGCGCACGGTGAAGTCCTGCGTCGGGCAGACCTGGTGCCGCTACGGCGTGCAGGACTCGGTGAAGATGGCGATCCGGCTGGAGCTGCGCTACCGCGGCCTGCGCGCCCCGCACAAGCTGAAGTCGGCGGTCTCCGGCTGTGCCCGCGAGTGCGCGGAGGCCCAGTCGAAGGACTTCGGCGTGATCGCCACGGCCAACGGCTGGAACCTGTACGTGGGCGGCAACGGCGGCGCGACCCCGCGCCACGCCGACCTGCTGGCGCAGGACCTGTCGGACGCCGAACTCGTCCGCCTCATCGACCGGTTCCTGATGTTCTACATCCGCACCGCCGACCGTCTGGAGCGCACCTCGACCTGGCTGGAGCGCCTGGAGGGCGGGCTCGACCACCTGCGGGACGTGGTGGTGCACGACTCGCTCGGGCTGTGCGACGAGCTGGAGGCGCTGATGGCGGCGCACGTCGCCGGATACCGGGACGAGTGGGCCGAGACCCTGGACGACCCGGAGCGGCTGCGGCGCTTCGTCTCCTTCGTGAACGCGCCGGAGACCCCGGACCCGACGGTCCGCTTCGTGCCGGAGCGCGACCAGATCAAGCCGGACCTGTCGATCCTCACGATCGGCACCAAGCCCCTGGAAGGAGCCACCTCCCGATGACGACGCTCGAACTCTCCCCGTCCGCCGACTCCTGGATGACGGTCTGCGAGGAGTCCCGGCTGACGCCGGGGCGGGGCATGGCGGCCCTGCTGCCGGACGGCCGGCAGGCGGCGGTCTTCCGGGACCGGGCGGGGCGGACGTACGCGATCGACAACCGCGACCCGTTCACGGGGGCGCAGGTGCTCTCCCGGGGGCTGCTCGGTTCGGCGGAGGGGCGGCCGTTCGTGGCGTCGCCGCTGCTGAAGCAGCGCTTCGACCTGGAGACGGGACGGTGCCTGGACGACGACGAGGTGTCGGTGGCGGTGTATCCGGTGCGGACGGTCTGACTCCCACCCCCGAAGCCTTAATTGACCGACCGTTCTTGAAAGACGGCCGCGAAAGGCGTACGGTCGTCTCGTGGCCAGGACCAAGGAATTCGACCCGCAGGCCGCGCTCCAGTCAGCCCTCGAGCTCTTCTGGGCGCGCGGCTACGAGGCGACCTCGATGGCGGACCTCGTCGAGCACCTCGGCATCGGCCGGGCCAGCATCTACGCGACCTTCGGCAGCAAGCACGAGCTGTACATGAAGGCGCTGGAGCGCTATCTGGAGACGCGCGACCCGGGGCTGATGGCGGAGCTGTCCGCCCCGGGTCCGGCCCTGCCGGCCCTACGGAGCCTGGTGCGCCGGTTCGCCGCGCAGGCGGCCACCGACGGGGAGCGCCAGATCGGCTGCTTCGTCACCAACTCGGCGGCCGAACTCGGCCCGCACGACGCCGAGGTGAGGCGCCGGGTGGAGCTCAGCTGGGAGAGCGTCGAGACCCTGCTGCACAGCGCGCTGAGCAGGGCCCGGGCCCAGGGCGAGCTGCCCGAGGAGCGTGATCCGCGGGCGCTCGCCCGGATGCTGCTGGTGCTGTTGCAGGGGCTGCGGGTGGTGGGCAAGGCGTCCAGCGACCCGGCCCGCGTGCACGACGCGGCGGAGCAGGCGCTGGCCCTCCTCGACTGACCGCCGGGCGGGCCGACCCGCCTCGGGGCGCCGTGGGGCGCCCCTTTTCTCGGCCCTCATAACAGAACGTTCGGTCAATTATCAGGATCGTCCCCGATCCCCAAGGGAGTCGACATGTCGCACCGTTTCACCGACCGCACCGTGCTCGTCACCGGCGCAGGCAGCGGACTCGGCCGGGCCCTCGCGCTCGCGTTCGCCGCCGAGGGCGCCCGGGTCTCCGTCGCCGGCCGCAGGGCCGCCCCGCTCGACGAGACGGTGGCGCTGGTCGAGGCGGCGGGCGGCACCGCCCGCGCCTTCACCGCCGACGTCACCCGCGCCGAGGACATGCACCGGCTGGTACGGGACACGGTCGCGGCCTTCGGCGGCCTCGACGTGGCCGTCAACAACGCCGGCGTCTTCCTCGGCGGCCGCAGCGCGGCCGACTTCCCGCTGGAGGACTGGCACACCCTGCTCGACATCAACGTCACCGGCGTCCTGCACGCGCTCCAGGCGGAGATCGCCCACATGCGCGGCCACGGCGGCGGAGCGATCGTCAACATCTCGTCCAACCTGGGCCCGCACCGCCGCATCCCGGGCGTCTTCGGCTACCAGGTCTCCAAGGCGGCCGTCTCGGCGATCACGCGTGCGGCGGCCCTCGACCACGTGGCCGACGGGATCCGGATCAACGCGGTGAGCCCCGGTCCCATGGAGTCGGCGATGTCGCTGCTGCCGGGCGAGAGCGAAGCCGAGCGCGCGGCGCGGATGAAGGAGCAGTCACCGCTCGGGCGGGTGTCCACGGTGGAGGAGGTGGCCGCCGCCGTCCTCTACCTCGCCTCGGACCAGGGCGGCTCCGCCGTCGGCACGGATCTGGTGATCGACGGCGGCGCATCGGCCTGACACCGCTGCCGGGGCGTCAGCCCTGGCCGCCGCCCTGCGCACCCGCACCGCCCTCGGCGACGGCCGCCGGGTCCATCCAGAAGACCTCCCAGTGGTGGCCGTCCGGGTCGGCGAAGGAACGCCCGTACATGAAGCCGAGGTCCATCGGCTCCTTCGCCGGGCTGCCACCGGCGGCCAGGGCCCGGTCCGCCAGCTCGTCGGCCTTCTCGCGGCTCTCGGCACTGAGCGAGATCAGCACCTCGGTGCTCTTGGCCGCGTCGGAGATCTCCTTGCCCGGCGCGGTGAAGCTCTTGAACTTCTCCTCGGTGAGCAGCATCACGAAGATCGTGTCGCTGATGACCACGCTGGCGGCGGTCTCGTCGCTGAACTGCGGGTTGATCGAGTAGCCGAGCTTCTCGTAGAAGGCCTTGCTCGCGTCGAGGTCCTTCACCGGCAGGTTCACGAAGATCATCTGGGGGGCCATGGTGTCTCTCTCTTCCGTGGGTCTTCCCTGGAGAGCCGGCTCGGCCTTGCCTTGCCGGCGCTTTCGAGAGGTAAGACGGGCGGGGCGTCCGGAACTCATCGCCCGCTCGGCGTTCTCGACGAACTTTTTCCCTCGCCCTTCTCTCAGACGGGCGGTCCCCGGACCGTCCAGCGGCGCACGGCTCCCGCCTCGCCGTCCCAGCGCCACCGGTACACGAGGGCGCCGTCCTGCCCCATGCCGACCGAGGCCGACGACACCGCCCCGTGCCCGCCGCTTCCCCTTCACCGCTTGTTGATGCACAGTCAACTCGGTACTCCTAGTTTCCGGAAGCGCGCGACCCCGCCGCCGACCGGTGCGGCGGGGCGATTCACACCCCCGACAGGAGTGAGACGTGGAGCGACGCAGTTTCCTGCGTGGAGCGGTCATCGGCACCTCGGCCGCCGCCTTCGGCTACACGATGATGCGCGGGGCGGCCTACGCGGCCCCCGCCCAGCCGGGCCCCGGCCCGTACGGGGCGCTCGGCGCCGCGGACGCCAACGGCATCCAGCTGCCCGCCGGTTTCACCAGCCGGGTCATCGCCCGGTCCGGCCAGACGGTCCCCGGGACCTCGTACGTCTGGCACAACGCCCCCGACGGCGGCGCCTGCTTCGCCGACGGAACCGGCTGGATCTACGTGTCCAACTCGGAGATATCCAGCACCGGCGGCGCGAGCGCGATCAAGTTCAACTCCTCGGGCACCGTCACCTCGGCGTACCGCATCCTGTCCAACACCAACCGCAACTGCGCGGGCGGCAAGACGCCGTGGAACACCTGGCTGTCCTGCGAGGAGGTCGACACCGGTTACGTCTACGAGACCGACCCGTGGGGTGTGAACGCCGCCACCCGCCGGGCCGCGATGGGCCGGTTCAACCACGAGGCCGCGGCGGCGGACCCGGTGCGCCGGGTGATCTACCTGACCGAGGACAAGTCCGACGGCCGCTTCTACCGCTTCGTCCCGGGCACCTGGGGCAACCTCTCCTCCGGCACCCTCCAGGTGCTGGTGGCGGGCACCGCCACCTCCGGCTCCTTCACCTGGCAGAACGTGCCCGACCCGGACGGCTCCCCCACCGCCACCCGCTACCAGGTCTCCGGCGCGAAGGTCTTCAACGGCGGCGAGGGCTGCCACTACGCCAACGACACGGTCTGGTTCACCACCAAGGGCGACGGCCGGGTCTGGCAGCTCAACCTCGCCACGAGCACGTACGAACTGGCCTACGACGACTCGCTGGTGAGCGGCGGCGCACCGCTCACCGGCGTGGACAACGTCACCGGCTCGTCCTCCGGCGACCTGTACATCGCGGAGGACGGCGGCAACATGGAGATCTGCATCATCACCCCGGACGACGTCGTGGCCCCCTTCCTGCGCATCAACGGCCAGTCCTCGTCCGAGATATGCGGGCCCGCCTTTTCCCCCGACGGCAAGCGGTTCTACTTCTCCAGCCAGCGGGGCACCAGCGGCAGCTCCTCCGGCGGCATCACCTACGAGGTGACGGGCCCGTTCCGGGCGTAGCCGCGCGCGTAGCCCTTCGCGTCGCACCGGGTTCCCCGATCGTGGGCGCCGCCTCCTCCCAGGAGTGCGGCGCCCAGCGGCGTCAGGGTGTGCAGGACCGCGTTGCCGTGCCGCAGCGTGGCGACCAGGCCGGCCTCGCGCAGCACGCCGGCGTGCTGGCTCGCGGAGGCGACCGACACCCCCGCCCTGCGGGCCAGTTCGCTCGTGGTGCCGCCGTCGCCGATGGCGCTGAGGACCGCGGAGCGGGTGTGCCCGACCAGCTTGGCCAGCGAGGGCAGGCCCGGCGCGCGCACGGTCGGCGCCTCGCAGTGGGTGATCGGGTAGACGAGCACCGGCGGCAGCTCCGGGTCGCGCAGCACGACCGGGGTGCCGCGGCAGAAGTACGACGGCTGGAGCAGCAGCCCGCGTCCGTCGAGGTGGAGGTCCCGGTCGACCGGGTAGTCGGCCTCCAGGACGGGGCTGCGCCAGCGGAGCATCGGCGGCAGGGAGGCCAGGAGTTCGCCCGCTCCCCCGTCGAGCAGGGCCCGGCCGCGCATGGCCCGGTCGGCCTCCACCCGGGCCTGGATGCCCGTCCAGTACGGCTCCACGGCGGCCCGGTGGTAGCTGCGCAGGGCCGCGAGGAGACGCCCCAGGGGCTCGGTGCCGCCGTCGGCGAGGGCCCGTAGCGCGGCCGGGACGGCGGGACGGCCGGAGCGGCCCGGACGTTCCGCGCCGATCAGGGCCAGTTCGGTGTGGAGCCGGCTCGGCGGGGTGGCCCGGATCGCGTCGAGACCCTCGTCGAGCCCGAGGATGCCCTGGGGCGGGGTCAGGAAGTCCGGGAAATAGCCGCGGCCCGGCACGAGCGCGGCGAGGATCCGGGTCTCGGAGCCCAGGCGTATACGCGCTTCGGACCGCCATTCCCCGTACACCGTCGAGCCGCGCCGGTCTCTTAAACGGTGAAAACTGAGGATCGTTTCCCATAGAACATCCGGCCGGGCGGCCATCCGCACCCCGGCCAAGTCGTTTCCGCTGAAATGAATCCGCAGCATGGAACCCCCACCTGTGCACTCGCAACCACCCCCGACGACGAGTATGCACAGCATCACTGCACGTTACCAGGGTGTTTCAGCCACACTTGAAAGGCATCGCGGCGAACGGCCGAGAACCGAAAAGCTGTGCGGTGTCGGACGGGAAACCTTCAGGACCGAGGTGACGCGGCGAAGACCGTGGGGGGCTTTGTCGCGTCCGGCGGCGGTCGGCGAGGTTGCGGCTCACCCGCCCGACGAGGGTAATGGGCGCGGCCTCCGGGTGGGGATCCGGGGGTCGCGCCCGCTCCATTCTTTGCGAAAGTTCAACTCGGAATAATTCAATGCGCCACCGCATGGAGTTGAACAGGAACTCACATTTCCCCAACGATCATGCAACAACCGCACCGGGACGAAATACGACGGGGCGGACACCTCCGCACAAGGTGTCCGCCCCGTCTCTCTTGGAACCGGAGCCGCCGTCCATCGGTTTGAGGGTCGGGGACGAACGGCGGCTCCGGCGGTCTTTGCGGCTGAACCGGGGTTCAGCGGCTGTCGCTGCCCTTCGACTCGGCCGCGGCACGGCCGGCCTCCAGACGCGCCACCGGGATCCGGAACGGCGAGCAGGAGACGTAGTCGAGGCCCACCTCGTGGAAGAAGTGCACCGACTCCGGGTCGCCGCCGTGCTCGCCGCAGACGCCGAGCTTGATGTCGGGGCGGGTGGCGCGGCCGGCCTGGACGGCGCTGCGGACCAGGGCGCCCACACCGTCCTTGTCGATCGTCTCGAAGGGGCTGACGCCGAAGATGCCCTTCTCCAGGTACGCGGTGAAGAAGCTCGCCTCCACGTCGTCGCGGGAGAAGCCCCAGACCGTCTGGGTGAGGTCGTTGGTGCCGAAGGAGAAGAACTCGGCGGCCTCGGCGATCTGACCGGCGGTCACCGCGGCGCGCGGCAGCTCGATCATGGTGCCGAGCGCGAGCTTCAGCTCGACGCCGGTCTGCGCCTGGACCTCGGCGATGACCTGCTCGGCCTCCTCGCGGACCAGCTCCAGCTCCTGGACGGTGCCGACGAGCGGGATCATGATCTCGGCGCGCGGGTCGCCCTTGGCGTCGATGCGCTGGGCGGCGGCCTCGGCGATGGCGCGGACCTGCATGGTGAACAGGCCGGGGATGACCAGGCCGAGGCGGACGCCGCGCAGACCCAGCATCGGGTTCTGCTCGTGCAGCCGGTGCACGGCCTGGAGCAGGCGCAGGTCGTTCTCGTGCGGCTCCTTGCGGGCCTCGGCGAGGGCGACGCGCACCGACAGCTCGGTGATGTCGGGCAGGAACTCGTGCAGCGGCGGGTCGAGCAGGCGGACGGTGACGGGCAGGCCGTCCATCGCCTCGAAGAGCTCGACGAAGTCCTGCTTCTGCAGCGGCAGGAGGGCCTTCAGCGACGCCTCGCGCTCCTCGTCGGTGTCGGCGAGGATGAGGCGCTCGACGTACTGGCGGCGCTCACCGAGGAACATGTGCTCGGTGCGGCACAGGCCGATGCCCTGGGCGCCGAAGCGGCGGGCGCGCGAGGCGTCCTCGGCGTTGTCGGCGTTGGCGCGCACCCGCAGGCGGCGGACGCGGTCGGCGTAGGCCATGATCCGGTGGACGGCCTGGACCAGCTCGTCGGCGTCGTCGGCGCCGGCGTGCATGCGGCCCTCGAAGTACTCGACGACCGGGGACGGTACGACGGGTACCTCACCGAGGTAGACCTTGCCGGTGGAGCCGTCGATGGAGACGACGTCGCCCTCCTCGACGACCACGCCGGAGGCGGTGGTCATGCGGCGGCGCTTGGTGTCGACCTCCAGCTCCTCGGCGCCGCAGACACAGGTCTTGCCCATGCCGCGGGCGACGACGGCGGCGTGCGAGGTCTTGCCGCCGCGGGAGGTGAGGATGCCCTCGGCGGCGATCATGCCGTCCAGGTCGTCCGGGTTGGTCTCACGGCGGATCAGGATGACCTTCTCGCCGGAGCGCGACCACTTGACGGCCGTGTACGAGTCGAAGACGGCCTTGCCGACGGCGGCGCCCGGGGAGGCGGCGATGCCGCGGCCGATCTGCTCCACCTTCGCGTTCTCGTCGAACTTGGGGAACATCAGCTGGGCGAGCTGGGCGCCGTTGACGCGCTGGAGCGCCTCGGCCTCGTCGATGAGGCCCTGGTCCACGAGCTGGGTGGCGATGCGGAAGGCGGCACCGGCGGTGCGCTTGCCGACACGGGTCTGGAGCATCCAGAGCTGGCCGCGCTCGATGGTGAACTCGATGTCGCACAGGTCCTTGTAGTGCGTCTCGAGGGTTTCCATGATCTGCATGAGCTGGTCGTACGACTTCTTGTCGATCGACTCGAGCTCGGCGAGCGGCACGGTGTTGCGGATGCCGGCGACGACGTCCTCGCCCTGCGCGTTCTGCAGGTAGTCGCCGTAGACGCCCTGGTGGCCGGAGGCGGGGTCGCGGGTGAAGGCGACGCCGGTGCCGGAGTCCGGGCCGAGGTTGCCGAAGACCATGGAGCAGACGTTGACGGCGGTGCCGAGGTCGTGCGGGATGCGCTCCTGGCGGCGGTACAGCTTGGCGCGGTCGCCGTTCCAGGAGTCGAAGACGGCCTTGATGGCCAGGTCCATCTGCTCGCGCGGGTCCTGCGGGAAGTCGCGGCCGGTGGCGTCCTTGACGATCTCCTTGAAGCGCTCGACGAGCTTCTTCAGGTCGACCGCGTCGAGGTCGGTGTCACTGGTGACCTTCTTGGCGGCCTTGGCCTCGTCGAGGGCGTCCTCGAAGAGCTCGCCGTCGACGCCGAGGACGGTCTTGCCGAACATCTGGATGAGACGGCGGTACGAGTCCCAGGCGAAGCGCTCGTTGTCGGCCTGGGCGGCGAGGCCCGCGACGGAGGCGTCGGACAGACCGATGTTGAGGACGGTGTCCATCATGCCCGGCATCGAGAACTTGGCGCCGGAGCGGACGGAGACGAGCAGCGGGTTGTCGGCCTGGCCGAGCTTCTTGCCCATCTTGCGCTCGAGCGCGTCGAGGTGCGCGGTGACCTCGTCGCGGAGCTCGGCCGGCTCGGAGCCGCTGTCGAGGTAGGTCTTGCACGCCTCGGTCGTGATCGTGAAGCCGGGGGGAACCGGGAGACCGAGGTTGGTCATCTCGGCCAGGTTCGCGCCCTTGCCACCGAGGAGGTCCTTGAGGTCCTTGTTCCCCTCGGTGAAGTCGTACACGAACTTCTGATCATTGTTTTCCGACACGGGTCTCGACTCCTCGACGACTCGGTTGGCTGCCCTGACGGCGAGGAACATACCCAGATCGAAGGCGTCTGGGGAGGTACGCCTACCGGTCACCCGGTCTTAACCACCCGTCCGCCAGCGCATCGAAAGTAACTGAGCGGTAGCTTCCGCTTTCAGGCCCCGAAGGGCGTTTGACTCAAAGCAGGGCTACAGCGCTCAGATGAGCGCGTATTCCAGCATTTGCGTTCAACTCTTGAACGCAAAAAGGGTGGCACCCAGTGCCACCCTTCAAGCGGGAGAGAGGCCCGTAACCTGCTCATCTGAGCACACCCCCTATCAGGGGTGGCGAGAATCACTCGCCAGGAAGGGCCCGAATCTCACCCGCCGGACGTGTCCAGCTCCGCGTCCTCGCTGATCCCGGCGCAGTCGTACGGGTCCTTCAACCAGCCGTCCGGCAGGACGACCCGGTTGTTTCCGGACGTACGGCCGCGCGGACCGTCCGCGCCGACCGGCCACGGCTGGTCCAGGTCGAGCTCGCTCAACTGAGCGCGCAGTTCGTCCAGGGACGAGGTGATCGCGAGCTTCTTGCGCATCTCGGAACCCACCGAGAAGCCCTTCAGGTACCAGGCCACGTGCTTGCGGAAGTCGATGACACCGCGCGACTCGTCGCCCAGCCACTCACCGAGCAGCCGCGCGTGCCGCACCATCGTGTCCGCGACCGTCCGCAGCTCGGGCCTCGCGTACTCCCCCGTGCCCTCGAAGGCCGCCACCAGGTCACCGAAGAGCCACGGCCGGCCGAGGCAGCCACGGCCCACGACCACGCCGTCGCAGCCCGTCTCGCGCATCATCCGCAGCGCGTCGTCCGCCGACCAGATGTCGCCGTTGCCGAGCACCGGGATCTCCGGCACGTGCTCCTTCAACCGGGCGATGGCGTCCCAGTCCGCCGTGCCGCCGTAGTGCTGTGCCGCCGTCCGGCCGTGCAGCGCGATGGCCGTCACGCCCTCCTCGACGGCGATCCGGCCGGCGTCCAGGTACGTGATGTGGTCGTCGTCGATGCCCTTGCGCATCTTCATCGTGACCGGCAGGTCGCCCGCGTTCGTCACGGCCTCGTGCAGGATCGCCCGCAGCAGCGGCCGCTTGTACGGGAGCGCCGAGCCACCGCCCTTGCGGGTCACCTTCGGGACCGGGCAGCCGAAGTTGAGGTCGATGTGATCGGCCAGGTCCTCGTCCACGATCATCCGCACCGCCTTGCCGACGGTCACCGGATCCACCCCGTACAGCTGGATGGACCGCGGCTTCTCGGTCTCGTCGAAGCGGATGAGCTGCATCGTCTTCTCGTTGCGCTCGACCAGCGCCCGCGTCGTGATCATCTCGCTCACGAAGAGGCCCTTGCCGCCGGAGAACTCACGGCAGAGGGTGCGGAACGGGGCGTTGGTGATGCCGGCCATCGGCGCGAGCACCACCGGCGGCTGCACGATGTGCGGCCCGATGGCAAGAGGAGTGAACGCGGTCATGGGCCCATTGTCCCGTACTGCGCACGTCCTTAGACAGCCGTACGATCCGCACATGCCCGGTCCCCCACAGCCCGAGCCCGCCAAGCAGCAGCTCAGCCCCCGCCGGCAACGGGTCGTCCTCGCCGTCTGCTGCATGAGCCTGCTGATCGTCAGCCTGGACAACACCGCGCTCAACGTCGCCCTGCCCTCCCTCCAGCGCGAGCTGCACGCCTCCGTCTCCGGCCTGCAGTGGACCATCGACGCCTACACCCTCGTGCTCGCCTCGCTGCTCATGCTCTCGGGCTCCACCGCCGACCGGATCGGCCGCCGCAAGGTCTTCGTCACCGGGCTCGTCCTCTTCGTCGTCGGCTCGCTGCTGTGCTCGCTCGCCCCCAGCCTGGAGGCGCTTGTCGCCTTCCGGATGGTGCAGGCGGTGGGCGGCTCGATGCTCAACCCGGTCGCCATGTCGATCATCACCAACACCTTCACGGAACCGGCGGCACGCGCGCGTGCCATCGGCGCCTGGGGCGCGGTCGTGGGCGTCTCCATGGCGACGGGCCCGCTGGTGGGCGGAGTGCTCGTCCAGTCGGTCGGCTGGCGGGCGATCTTCTGGGTGAACCTGCCGATCGGCCTGGCCGCGCTGCTGCTGACCTTCCGCTACGTCCCCGAGTCCCGCGCGCCCCGCCCCCGGCACCCCGACCCGGTGGGCCAGGTGCTCGTGACGGTGCTGCTGGGCTCGCTCACGTACGCGATCATCGAGACCCACGCGCTGTTCGCCGGCATCGCGGCCCTCGCCCTGGTCGGGCTGCTGCTCTACGAGCCGCGGCGCCGCGAACCGCTCATCGACCTGCGCTTCTTCCGCAGCGCCCCGTTCAGCGGGGCGACCGTGATCGCGGTGTGCGCCTTCGCCGCGCTCGGCGCCTTCCTCTTCCTGAACACCCTCTACCTCCAGGACGTCCGGGGGCTCTCCGCCCTGCACGCGGGGCTCTTCATGCTGCCGATGGCGGCGATGACCTTCGTCTTCGCGCCGCTGTCGGGCCGGCTGGTCGGCGCGCGCGGTCCACGGCCGTCCCTGGTGCTCGCCGGCACGGCGATGGCTGCGGGCGCGCTGCTGTTCGCCGCCTTCCACGCGGAGACCAGCACGCCGATGCTCTTCACGGGGTACGTGGTGTTCGGCATCGGCTTCGGCCTGGTGAACGCGCCGATCACCAACACGGCCGTCTCCGGGATGCCCCGCGCCCAGGCCGGCGTGGCGGCGGCGGTCGCCTCGACGAGCCGCCAGATCGGCCAGACCCTGGGCGTCGCGGTGGCGGGCGCGGTCCTGACCACGGGCCTCGCCTCGGCGACGACCTACACCACCGAGGGCTTCGTGGAGGCGAGCAAGCCGGTCTACTGGATCGTCACGGCCTGCGGGCTCGCCGTGCTGCTCGCCGGGGCGCTGACCAGTGGCGCGTGGGCGCGGGACACGGCGGAGCGGACGGCCCGGCGCCTGGAGGCGGAGTGCGGGCCTCAGGCGACGGCGAGGGCGTCCTCGTCCTGAGGCGCGTGCGGTGCGGCCTCCTCGGAAGCGCGCTGGAGGGCGGACTCTTCCGCGCGGGCGCGCGGTGCGGCGGTCTCTTCGGCGCGGGCGCGCTCTGTGGCCTCCACCGCCTTCGCCGCCTTCACCGCCTCTTCCGCCTTCGCCGCCTCCTCCGCCTTCGCCGCCTCCTCCGCGAGGACGAGGGCGTGCAGGCGCTCGATCCCGGCGCGGCTCGCCTCGTCCACGGGGACGTAGGTGACCAGCCGCGGCCCGGACTGAGGGCCGAGCCAGAGGTTGGTGTGGTCGAGGCGGAGCAGCCCGACATGGGCGTTGCGGATGAGCTTCGTACGGCCCGACTGGTCGACCACGTCGTGCCGCGCCCAGATCTCCCGGAACTCCGGCGAGGCGGTCTCCAGCCGGTGCAGCAGCGCCTTCCAGGCGGGCTCGGCCAGGTGCTCGGCCATGGCGGCGCGCAGCTTGCCGGCCAGGGAGGTGAGGACGTCGGGCAGGTCCGTGACGGCGGCCCGGAAGTCGTCGTGGGTGAAGGCCAGCCACAGGCTGTTGCGGTCCTCGCGGGGCAGGGCGTCCAGGTCGCAGAAGAGCCGGCCGAAGGTGCGGTTGTGGGCGAGGAAGTCGTAGCGGCTGTTCTGGATGGCGGCGGGCACGGGCTCCAGCTGGTCGAGCAGCTGCCGCAACGCGGGCGTGACGGTCGGGCAAGGCGTCTCGGGGTGCGGGTCGGCCTGGCCGGCGAGGGCGAAGAGGTGGGTGCGCTCGGTGGGGTCGAGCAGCAGGGCGGCGGCGAGGGAGTCCAGGACCTGCGGCGAGACCTGGATGGGCCGCGCCTGCTCCAGCCAGGTGTACCAGGTGACGCCGACGGCGGAGAGCTGGGCGACCTCCTCGCGGCGCAGCCCCGGGGTGCGCCGGCGCCGGCCGCGCGGCAGCCCGACCTGTTCGGGGGTGATGCGCTCGCGCCGGCTGCGCAGGAAGGCGGCGAGCTCGTGGCGCCGCATGTCGGGGTCGGCCACCATGTCGGTCATGCTCCCAGGGTGCGGGGGCGCTCAGCCCGTTTCCAGGTAGTGCTTGTACCAGGATAAAGACACTCTGGTACCAGGCTGAGTGAGGCCCGAGGCTCGGATGCGTGACGACGACAACCTCACTCTCCGCTCGTGACGCCGCCCCCGCGGCCACCGGCCCCGCGCGGCCGGTCCTCGGCCCGCTCGGTCTGTTCACCGTGCTGCTCGGTGCGGCGCTGCCCCTGATCGACTTCTTCATCGTCAACGTCGCCCTGCCCACGATCGACCGTGATCTGGCGGCCGGGCCGGCCCTGCTCGAACTGGTCGTGGCCGGATACGGACTGTCGTATGCCGTCCTGCTCGTGCTCGGCGGCCGGCTCGGCGACCTCTTCGGGCGCCGGCGGCTGTTCCTCGCGGGCATGGCCGCCTTCGGTCTGACCTCGCTGGTCTGCGGTCTCGCTCCGGACGCCTGGACGCTGGTCGCGGCCCGGGTGGCACAGGGTGCCGCCTCGGCGCTGATGCTGCCGCAGGTCCTCGCGACCATTCACTCCTCGACGTCGGGCGCCCGGCACGCGAAGGCGCTGAGCCTGTACGGGGCGACCGCCGGCCTGTCGATGGTCGCGGGCCAGATCCTGGGCGGGGTGCTCGTCGCCGCCGACATCGCCGGGACCGGCTGGCGGGCGATCTTCCTGGTCAACGTGCCCGTGGCGCTGCTCGGTCTGCTGCTCGCGGCCCGAGCCGTGCCGGAGACCCGCTCCGACCGGCCGGCGCCGGTGGACGTGCCGGGCACGCTGCTGCTCGCGCTGTCGCTGGTCACGCTGCTCGCCCCGCTGACGGAGGGCCGGGCGGCGGGCTGGCCGGTGTGGACGTGGGTGTCGCTCGTGGTCTTCCCGTTCGCGGCCGGTGCGTTCTGGTGGGTGGAGCTGCGCGCGGACCGCAGGGGCGGGACGCCGCTGGTGCCGCCGAGTCTGCTGGGTCTGGTCTCGCTGCGCCGGGGGCTTGCGATCGTGCTGCCGTTCTCGGTGGGCTTCGGCGGCTTCATGTTCGTGGTCGCGGTGGCGCTCCAGCAGGGGCTCGCGATGGGGGCGGTGGTCTCGGGCGCGGCGCTGGTGCCGATGGCGACGGCCTTCTTCGTGGCCTCCCTAGCGGGCCCGAGGCTCGTGGGGCGCTGGGGCACGCGGGTGGTGCCGGTGGGCGCGGTGATCCAGGCGCTCGGCCTCGGGCTGCTGGCCTGGACGGTGGCGAGCGGCTGGCCGGACCTTTCGGGGTGGAGCCTGCTGCCGGGCATGGCGGTCGCGGGCCTCGGCCAGGGGTTCCAGCTGCCGGTGCTGTTCCGGGTGGTGCTCTCCGAGGTGCCGGCGGAGCGGGCGGGCGTGGGCAGCGGCGTGATGGTGACCACCCAGCAGTCGGCCCTGGCGCTCGGCGTGGCGACCCTGGGTTCGCTGTTCCTCTCGCTGGCCGGGTCCTCGCCGGACGGCATGGGCACGGCGCTGGTGACGACGCTCCTGGTGCAGCTGGGACTGGTGGTGCTGACGCTGCCGCTGAGCCTGCGGCTGCCGTCGATGCGGTGACCGGGAGGTGACCGGCAGGACGGTGGAGCGCGGAAAGCCCCCGGTTCCGTCTTTCGGAACCGGGGGCTTCGCCGTCACGCCTGCGGCCTGCGGCCTACGTCGACGACCGGCGTCAGCAGCCCAGCAGGCGGCTGGCCAGGTAGCCCTGGATCTGGTCGAGGGAGACGCGCTCCTGCTTCATGGTGTCGCGCTCGCGCACGGTCACGGCGTTGTCGTCGAGGGTGTCGAAGTCGACGGTGACGCAGTACGGGGTGCCGATCTCGTCCTGGCGGCGGTAGCGGCGGCCGATGGCACCGGCGTCGTCGAACTCGATGTTCCAGTTCTGCCGCAGGTCCGCCGCGAGGCCCTTGGCCTTCGGGGAGAGGTTCTCGTTGCGGGACAGCGGCAGGACGGCGACCTTGACCGGCGCGAGGCGGTGGTCGAGGCGCAGCACGGTGCGCTTCTCCATGACGCCCTTGGCGTTCGGGGCCTCGTCCTCGGTGTACGCGTCGAGCAGGAAGGCGAGCATGGTGCGGCCGACGCCGGCGGCGGGCTCGATCACGTACGGCGTGAAGCGCTCGCCGTCCTGGTCCAGGTAGGACAGGTTCGCGCCGGAGGCCTTGGCGTGAGCGGTGAGGTCGTAGTCGGTGCGGTTGGCGACGCCCTCCAGCTCGCCCCACTCGCTGCCGCCGAACTGGAAGCGGTACTCGATGTCGGCGGTGCGCTTGGAGTAGTGGGAGAGCTTCTCCTGCGGGTGCTCGAACCAGCGCATGTTCTCCTCACGGAGACCGAGGCCCGTGTACCAGTTCCAGCGCTGCTCCATCCAGTATTCCTGCCACTGCTCGTCCTCGCCCGGCTTGACGAAGAACTCCATCTCCATCTGCTCGAACTCGCGGGTGCGGAAGATGAAGTTGCCCGGAGTGATCTCGTTCCGGAAGGACTTGCCCATCTGCGCGATGCCGAACGGCACCTTCTTGCGCGAGGTCGTCTGCACCTGGGCGAAGTTGGTGAAGATGCCCTGGGCGGTCTCGGGACGCAGGTACGCGACGGAGCCGGTGTCCTGGGTCGGGCCGAGGTGGGTGGAGAGCAGACCGGAGAACTGCTTGGGCTCCGTGAAGGTGCCCTTGTTGCCGCAGTTGGGGCAGTTGAGGTCGGAGAGGCCGTTCTCGGGGAGACGGCCGTGCTTCTCCTCGTACGCCTCCTCCAGGTGGTCGGCGCGGTAGCGCTTGTGGCAGGAGGTGCACTCGGTCAGCGGGTCGGTGAAGGTGGCGACGTGACCGGAGGCCTCCCAGACCTCGGTGGCCAGGATCACCGACGAGTCGATGCCGACGACGTCCTCGCGCGAGGTGACCATGTAACGCCACCACTGGCGCTTGATGTTCTCCTTGAGTTCGACACCCAGCGGTCCGTAGTCCCAGGCGGCCTTCTGGCCGCCGTAGATCTCGCTGCACGGGTAGACGAAGCCACGGCGCTTGCTCAGGCTGACGATGGTGTCGATCTTGTCGGCGGCCACGGTGCTCTCTTCATTACGACGACGAAGTGCGAATGCCTCAGGTTACCGGCGCCCGCACCCTCCGTATCAAATCGGTTCCGCCTTGCCCCGGAGTGGGCGGGAACACAGATGCGGCAATTGACAACCGTTTCCAGTTTTGTTGAAAATGAGTGTCATGAACGTACGTCGCCTGATACCCACCACCGCCGTCGCCGGTGCCGTCGCCCTCGGCCTCGTCACCCTCTCCGCCTGCTCCGGCACCTCCGACGCCGCGGACGGGCAGAGCGGCGGCAAGCTGGACGTCGTGGCGTCGTTCTACCCCATGCAGTACCTGGCCGAGCAGATAGGCGGCGACCACGTCTCCGTCACCACGCTCACCAAGCCGGGCGTCGAGCCGCACGACCTGGAGCTCAAGCCGAGGCAGATCGGCGAGCTCGGCGAGGCCGACGTCATCCTCTACCTCAAGGGCATCCAGCCCGCCGTCGACGACGCCATCAAGCAGGCCGGCGTCAAGAACACCGTCGACGCCGCCACCCTCACCGCCCTCGAAGAGCACGGCACCGAAGTCGGCCACGAAGGCCACGCGGGCGAAGCCGGCCACGAGGGCGAGAGTGCCGAAGAGCACGCCAAGCACTCCGAGCACTCCGGACACGCCGGCGAGGAGTCCCACGGCACCCAGGACTCCCACGAGGGCCACGACCACGGCTCCGAGGCCGGTGCCGACCCCCACATCTGGCTCGACCCCGTGAAGTACGCCGAGGTCGCCAAGGGATTCGGCAGCACCCTGGAGAAGGCCGACCCGGCCCACGCCGCCGACTACAAGAAGAACACCGACGCCCTGGTGAAGAAGCTCGGCGCCCTGGACACCGAGTTCCGGACCGGTCTGAAGAACACCACCACCCGGACCTTCATCACCACCCACTCCGCCTTCGGCTACCTCGCCGAGCGCTACGAGCTGGAGCAGGAGGGCATCTCCGGCCTCGACCCCGAGTCCGAGCCGAGCCCCGCCCGCATCAAGGAGCTCCAGGAGATCGCGAAGAAGGACAAGGTCTCCACCGTCTTCTTCGAGACCCTGGCGAGCGACAAGACCGCCAAGACCCTCGCGCACGACACCGGCCTCAAGACCGACGTGCTCGACCCCCTGGAGGGAATCACCGAGGGGTCCAAGGGCGATGACTACATCGAGGTCATGCGGTCCAACCTCGCCGCGCTGAAGAAGGCCCTCGGCGCGAAGTGAAACCGACCACGCAGGAGGCAGCCGTGCGCGACGAACCCGTCATCTCCGTCCGCGGAGCCACCGCCGCACTCGGCGCCCGGCCCGTCCTCCGGGGCGTCGACCTCACCGTCCACCGCGGTGAGGTCGTCGCGCTGCTCGGCGCCAACGGCTCCGGCAAGTCCACCGCCGTCCGCTCCGTCATCGGCCAGGTCCCGCTGACCGGCGGCAGCATCGAGCTCTTCGGCACCGAGCAGAAGCGATTCCGCGACTGGGCCCGCGTCGGCTACGTCCCGCAGCGCACCACCGCCGCCAGCGGCGTCCCCGCCACCGTCCGCGAGGTCGTCACCTCCGGCCGGCT
Source organism: Streptomyces sp. NPDC126499 (assembly GCF_040302485.1). Taxonomy (NCBI): domain Bacteria; kingdom Bacillati; phylum Actinomycetota; class Actinomycetes; order Kitasatosporales; family Streptomycetaceae; genus Streptomyces; species Streptomyces sp. NPDC126499. The sequence continues at coordinate 30,057 of NZ_JBEOUO010000003.1, forward strand.
CGCCCGCCGCCGGTTCGGCTGGCCCACCAAGGCCGACCGGGCCGCCGTCGACCGCGCCCTGGAGCTCGTCGGACTCGCCGACCGCGCCAAGGACTCCGTCTCCGCCCTCTCCGGCGGCCAGCACCAGCGCGTCCTCATCGCCCGCGCGCTCGCCCCCGAGCCCGAGCTGCTGATCATGGACGAGCCGATGGCCGGCGTCGACCTGGGCAGCCAGGAGATCCTCGCCGCCACCCTGCGCGAACAGGTCGCCGAAGGCACCTCCGTCCTCCTCGTCCTGCACGAGCTCGGCCCCCTTGAGCCCCTGATCGACCGCGCCGTGGTGCTGCGCGACGGCTGCGTCGTCCACGACGGCCCGCCACCGAGGGCCGTCGGCCAGCACGCCCTGCCCGGCCACGACCACGTCCACCCCCACGCGGCCGACGAGCCGCTCCGCACGGGACTGCTGACCTGACATGGAATTCCTCGAGCCTGCCTTCATGCAGCGGGCCCTCCTCGCGGCCCTGCTCGTCGGCATCACCGCGCCCGCCGTCGGCATCTACCTCGTCCAGCGCCGCCAGGCGCTCATGGGCGACGGCATCGGCCACGTCGCCATGACCGGCGTCGGCCTCGGCTTCCTGCTGAACTCCAGCCCCGTCTGGATGGCCACCCTCGTCGCCGTCGCCGGCTCCGTCGCCATGGAGCTGATCCGCGCCTACGGCCGCACCCGCGGCGACCTCGCCCTCGCGCTGCTCTTCTACGGCGGCATGGCCGGCGGCGTCCTGCTGATCAACCTCTCGCCGACCGGCTCCAACGCCAACCTGACCTCGTTCCTCTTCGGCTCCCTGTCGACGGTCTCCCCCGAGGACGTCACCGCGATCAGCGTCCTGGCCGCCTTCGTGGTCCTCGTCACGGTCGGTCTGCGCCGCCAGCTCTTCGCCGTCAGCCAGGACGAGGACTTCGCCCGCGTCACCGGCCTCCCGGTGCGCGCCCTGAACCTGCTGATCGCCGTCACCGCCGCCGTGACCGTCACCGTCGCCATGCGGGTCGTCGGCCTGCTCCTGGTCAGCGCCCTGATGGTGGTCCCGGTGGCCGCCGCCCAGCAGCTGTCGCGGTCCTTCCGCAGCACGTTCGTGCTGGCCGTGCTCATCGGCAGCGGCGTCACGCTGTCCGGCACGGTCACCTCGTACTACCAGGACGTGCCGCCCGGCGCGACGATCGTGCTCCTCGCGATCGGCGTCTTCGTCGCCATGACCCTGCTCGCCGCGCCACTGGCCCGACGGCGGGCGAAAGCCGCCGAAGAGGCCTCGGCGGCCTGCGACGCGCGATGCCTCCCGACGACCCGGCGCCCCTCCGACGACGTCACGGTGTGACGCCGGTCCGACATGAGGCCCGTGGGGGGCTGGCAGAATGGCGGGGGCAGACAAGATTCAAGGAGGCCCCCGTGGTGACGGCAGGACCCCCCGTACGAGGCCGCTCGACCAAGCAGCGGGCCGCCGTCTCGGCGGCGCTGAACGAGGTGGACGAGTTCCGCAGCGCTCAGGAGCTGCACGACATGCTGAAGCACCGCGGCGACTCGGTCGGCCTCACCACCGTCTACCGCACGCTGCAGTCCCTCGCCGAGGCCGGCGAGGTCGACGCGCTGCGCACCAGTGACGGCGAGACGGTCTACCGCCGCTGCTCGACCGGCGACCACCACCACCACCTGGTCTGCCGCGTCTGCGGCAAGGCCGTGGAGGTGGAGGGCCCGGCCGTGGAGCAGTGGGCCGAGACGATCGCGGCGGAGCACGGCTTCGTCAACGTGGCGCACACGGTCGAGATCTTCGGCACGTGCGAGGAGTGCGCGGCGAAGTGACCTGACGTACGTGACGTAGGTGTACGCGTGACGGTACGCGAAGGGCCCGCACCGGACGATCCGGTGCGGGCCCTTCGCGTACGCGTCACATACGGGTGAGGTGCCGGTCCAGGAGCGCCCGCAGCCGCTCGACGTCGGCGGGATCGGCGAGCCCGCGCTTGGGCAGGGCGGCCACGCCCGCGCCGCCCTTGTCGCCGGAGAGCAGCACGAACTGCGTCGGGGTCTCGATGTAGCGGGGCGTCAGCTGCCAGCGGGCGGCCGTCTCGCTGATCCCCGTGACCCAGCGCACCCCGTCCTCGTCCACGCTCGCCCGGTGCTCGCCCTGCCGCGCGACCATCGCGTACACCTGCCGGGCGGTCAGCCGGACCGCCAGCGGCATGAGGACGACCACGAGCAGGCCGAGCCCGGCCAGCAGGACCGCGCCCCCGACGTCCGGCTCGCGGGGCCCGGTGAGCAGAAGGGCGGCGGCCAGGAACGCCAGCACGGCGGCGACCGGGATCAGCCGCCGCAGCACCCGGAACGGGCCGTAGCGCATCTGCACCCGCACCGCGTCGACCAGGTCCTCCCGCGTCGGCGTGTAGACCAGCTCCATCGTCGTCCCCCCGCCCCCGGGTCAGGCCTTGTCGAGGACCGCGAGGTCCGCCGGGTCCACGCCGCCGAAGCGGCGGTCGCGCTGGGCGTACTCGACGCAGGCCCGCCACAGGTCGCGCCGGTCGAAGTCGGGCCACAGCACGTCCTGGAAGACCATCTCGGCGTACGCGCTCTGCCAGATCAGGTAGTTGGAGGTGCGCTGCTCGCCGCTGGGCCGCAGGAAGAGGTCCACGTCCGGCATGTCCGGGTAGTAGAGGTACTTCTGGATGGTCTTCTCGGTGATCTTCGCCGGGTCGAGCCGCCCCGCCTTCACGTCCTCCGCCAGCGCCTGCGCCGCGTCCGTGAGCTCCGCGCGGCCGCCGTAGTTCATGCAGAAGTACAGCGTGAGCTTGGTGTTGTCCTTGGTCTGCTCCTGGGCGATCTGGAGCTCCTTGGCCACGGACTTCCACAGCTTGGGCATGCGGCCCACCCAGCGCACCCGGACGCCGAGCTCGTCGAGCTGGTCGCGGCTCTTGCGGATGAAGTCGCGGTTGAAGTTCATGAGGAAGCGCACCTCCTCGGGCGAGCGCTTCCAGTTCTCCGTGGAGAAGGCGTACAGCGAGATCGACCCCACGCCCATCTCGATCGCGCCCTGGAGCACGTCGAGCACCTGCTCGGCGCCGACCTTGTGCCCCTCGGTGCGCGGCAGGCCGCGCTGCTTGGCCCAGCGGCCGTTGCCGTCCATGACGATCGCGACGTGCTCGGGCACGAGCTCCGGCTGGAGCTTCGGCGGGCGGGCACCGGAGGGGTGCGGCTCGGGGGTCCTGTACTCCCGCCGCTGGCGCCCGAGGAGTCGTGCGATGGCCATCCGTGGTCTCTCCTAGCTCTTCTCTACGTACCGCAGCGAGCGCAGCCCGCGCTCCAGGTGCCAGTGCAGATAGGCGGACACCAGTCCGCTGCCCTCCCTGACGTGACGCGGCTCGCACGCGTCCGCCGTCTCCCAGTCGCCGGTGAGGAGCGCGCTGAGCAGGCCAACGGCCTCCGCAGAGGGTACGACGCTTCCGGGCACCCGGCAGTCCGCGCAGATCACTCCGCCCGCCGCGACCGAAAAGAAGCGGTTCGGACCGGGAAGTCCGCATTTCGCACAGTCCTCGAAGCTGGGCGCGTAGCCGTTGACCGCGAGCGAGCGGAGCAGGAAGGCGTCCAGGATGAGGTGCGGGGCGTGCTCCCCGCGCGCGAGGGTGCGCAGCCCGCCCACCAGCAGCAGGTACTGCTGCACGGCCGGCTCGCCCTCGTGGTCGGTGAACCGTTCCGCCGTCTCCAGCATCGCCGTGCCGGCGGTGTAGCGGGCATAGTCGGTGACGATGCCGCTGCCGTACGCGGCGATGGTCTCGCTCTGCGTGCACAGCGGCAGCCCCCGCCCGACCAGGTCACTCCCCCGGGCGAAGAACTGCACGTCCACGTGCGAGAACGGTTCGAGCCGCGCCCCGAACTTCGACTTGGTCCGGCGCACCCCGCGCGCGACGGCGCGTACGCGGCCGTGACCGCGCGTGAGGATGGTGATGATGCGGTCCGCTTCACCCAGCTTCTGGGTGCGCAGCACGATGCCGTCGTCGCGGAACAGGCTCATGGCCCCATTGTCCCGTACGCGGCGGGTGCCCCGGGCGGGTACCGCGGCTCCGAGGACCTTCCGCGGCCAGGAGGCGGCCCGCGGGTGGGTCTACGTCGGGGCGAGGCACCCGGGACGGCCGGCCGGACGGCTGACGGACCCGCCGGGGGCGGCTGACGGGGCCGTCGGGGCCGCCAAGGGGGCGGCAGACGGGGCGGCGGCTACCGGGGCCGCCCAGCCTCGGCCCCGCACCGCGTCACGGCACCTCGCCCCGGCTGCGGGCGTTCGCGTGCGCCGTGGCGGCGCTCAGCCGCTCCGCGGCGGTGGCGACCCGCACCCCGTCCGGCTCGCAGTCCCATTCGCGGCCGCCGCCGATGGGTCGGACCTGGAGGTAGGGCCCCTCGTGTCCCATGACGGTGCCGACCTTCCCCGTACGGATGTCGACGACGTACGCGCCGATGGGCGGTTTCATCCTCGGCCCCCTTCGTTCGTGGGCGCTCCGGCGAGCGCCGCGGCGAGCAGTCGCGCGGTGGCCGCCGTGCAGCACCCGAGTTCGATCAGCGGCCGCGGAGGATCGGCGGCGAGGGTGATGACATCCAGCCCGAGCGAGGGCAGCGTGATTCCGGCCCGTGCAAGCGCCTCGCGCAATTCCGCCACCGCCTCTCGCGCCTCTTCAGTTTCCGTCGGTCGCATGCTGTCTTCCTTCACCAACGCGCTCCTTTCCGAATCCATTTCCCGCTTTCCGCATCCAGGGTGAGGGCGGCTCCCTAGAATCGACAGACGCGCTGGGGCAACAACTGCGTTGTGACGTACGGGAGTCAAGCTATGGCCAAGGCCAAGCGGCAGGATGCGTGGGAGTTCTTCGGGGAGCTACTGAAGGAACGCCGGGAGACGGCGGGGCTCTCAAGGAACGACCTGGGTGCACGGGTGTTCGTTTCGGGGACCTATATCGGGCTGTTCGAGCAGGGGGTGCGGAAGCCTCAGCTCGATGTGGCGAAGAGAATCGACGAGGTGCTACAAACCGGCGGTATTTTCGAACGGACGTGTAAGAAGCTCATCGACAGTTCGCCGTATGCGTCGTATTTCCACGCGGTGGCGGAGCTGGAGGCGGTGGCGACGAAGATCTGCGAGTTCGCGCCGACGGTGGTGCCGGGGTTGTTGCAGACGCCGGAGTACGCGCGGACGGTGACGATCGCGGCGAACCCGTTCGTCACGGAGGAGTACGTCGAGGAGAAGGTCACCGCGCGGATCAAGCGGCAGGACATCCTCAAGGACGCTACAAGGCCCGAGTACTGGGTCGTCCTGCACGAGAACGCCCTCCGCACCCCGGTGGGCGGCCCGGCGGCCATGGCCGCGCAACTGGACCACATCGCGACGCTGATGCGGCAGCGGTGGGTGCTGGTGACGGTGCTTCCGCGCGAGACCGGAGCCCACGCCTCCATGGATGGCTCGCTCAGGCTCATGGAGTTCAAGGACCAGCCGCCCACGGCTTATACGGAGACCTCGTTCTCGGGGACGCTCCTCGACGATCCGGCTGTGGTGAAGCGTGCCCAGCGCGCCTACGATCTGCTGAGGGTCGCCGCCTTGTCGCCGGAGGCGTCCCTGGCCCTGATCGAGTCGGCGGCGGAGGACTTCAGACGATGCGCGCGTACGACCTGAGCAACGCCCACTGGTTCAAGAGCAGCTACAGCAACGGCGAGGGCGGTTCCTGCGTCGAGGTCTCGTACGACTTCGCCGGTGCCGCCTGGCGCAAGAGCTCCTACAGCAACGGCGAGGGCGGCAACTGCGTCGAGGTCCTCGACGGGGTCCCCGGGGTCGTCCCCGTCCGTGACAGCAAGGTCCCGGACGGTCCCGCGCTCGTCGTCCCGGCCGGTGCCTGGGCCGCGTTCGTGGCCGGGGTCAAGGGATGACGGCTGTCTCCACGCCCATACTGCGCGGCAGCGACGGCGCCGTTCTCCGTCATCAGGACGGGGCGCTGACGCTGCGGCGCGGGGACGAGGAGACCCGGATACCGCTGGAGGCGATTCGTTTCGTCGCACCGGACGGCCCGGCCGTGGTCTTCGAACTGCGGGCCCCGGACGGCGCCCAGGGCGTCGGCTACCGGGTGGACGGAGTCAACGAGGCCGCGGCCATGGTCTTCGCCACGGCCGTCAACGACGCCGTGGTCGCGTTGCCCGAGCCCGATCTGTCCCTCGACGGCGCCGCGCTGGTGACGACCCGTGCGCTGCACACGCCCTCCCCTCCACAGCCCGCCCTCAGCACCGGCGAGAAGGCCAGGGGCCTGGGCTGGGCCCTGCTGGCGCTCGGCCCGGGGCTCGCGGGGCTCGTCACGATGAGCGTGCTGGTCGTGGCCGACGGCGAGCCGGGCGCGCTCGTCTTCTCCTTCATCCTGGGGATCGTGGCGATCGTCCTCAACCTCCTGAGCGCCTACACACTGGAGCGGGCCGTCCTGATGTGGTGGCTGCCCCGTCGCGGCATCACGGTGATGGCGGTGCGCACCAGCCCGTACGGCAAGTCGGGCACGTACACGTACACCGACGCGAGCGGCCAGACCCACACGCACGACCGCCAGGCGTACGCGCGCGAGGTCGAGATCAGCTACTCCCCGAGCGACCCTGGGAGGTCGGTCGGGGTCTACCCCGCCTTCGTCCGTGTGCTGGTGGCGCTCCTGTCCCTGATCCTGTGGGCCGCGACCCTCGGGCTCGTCTATCTGATGGTCTCCTGGGGCGGAACGTCCTGACCTGACCGCCGCCGCAACCAGTCGGCGATCCGCGCCCTGAGTTCGCGTTCGTAGAACCGGTCGGTCCTGACGAGGTATTCCAGGTAGCGCCGGACGTTGTCGGAGCGGGCGGGATCGCGCACCGCGTAGACGTCGATGCCGGTCTCGCCCGTCGAGGCGGAGATGTAGACGCTGCCGTCCAGGGCGAGCATGCCGAATCCCGGATGGCCGGCGTACACGCCGAGGAAGGCGGACTGGGCGCCCCTGCCCATGACGTCCCACCGCTCCAGGAGCCGGACGCGGGTCCAGACCCAGGGCGCGCCGCCCCCGTGGTTCACCCGGTGGATCGCCTCCCGGTGCGTCCTGGTGCCCTGGGGGAGGTACACGAGGAACTCACGGCGGTGGTCGAAGAGTCCGGTGGAGACCGCGAGCTCGTACCAGTCCTCGTTGAGGCGCTCGATGAGCCTCGGGGTGTCGTACGCGTGGGAGAAACCGCCTCCGAACTCCTCGGGACCGTAACCGATGACGAAGGGGATCGCCGACTCGGCGACGGCGTCCGGGTCCGGGACGACCTCCAGACCGGCGCGTCGCAGCGGGCGGTGGACCTTGCGGTGGCGTTCTTGTCTTCCCATCAGGCCTCATCCAACACAGGTGTTCGGTGGCCCGCAAAGGAGAATTCCCTTGCCGGAGGGGCCGGGTGCTGAGGATGCTGCCCGCATGGATCTCGCAGCGCAGCCCCCGCAAGTGATCGAGCTCGACGACCGTCTCACCCTGCGCCGCTTCGAGGGCGAGGCGGACGTCCCGGAGCTTCACCGGGTCATCGACGAGTCGGTCGAACACCTGCGACCGTGGATGGGGTGGGTCGCCGAGCACAGTCTGGCCAGCACCACGGCCTTCCTCGCACGGCGGGCGGAACGGTGGGAGGCCGGGGAGGAGTTCTCGTACGCGATCGTGCTCGACGGGGCGATCTCCGGAGCGTGCCAGCTCCATCGGCGCGAGGACACACCGGTCGACGCGTACGAGATCGGCTACTGGCTCCACCCGGCCGCGACCGGCCGGGGCGTGGCGGCCCGGGCCGCGCGGGGCCTGGCCGAGGCGGCCTTCCGGCTGCCGGGCGTCGAGCAGGTCCTGGTGGTGCACGAGCCGCACAACCACGCGAGCGGCGCCGTCGCGGCGCGTCTCGGCTTCACGGAGCAGGGGCGGCTGTGGGAGGGCGACGACGAGTACCGGGTCTGGCGGCTCACGCGGGCCGAGCTGGCACGGGTCCCCGGCCGAGTCAGGGGCTGACCGCGAGGAAGGTCCCGTACCGCCGCTTCTGGCCCGGCGCCGGCTCCTGGGTGAGGCGGGCGGTGACGACGAAACCGGCCTCTTCCAGGAGCCGGACGATCCGGCCCGGGGGCAGGAAGTGGGAGTCGTACGACACGGGGAGCCCGCCGTACGCCTCGGTGTGGTGACGGCACTCGCCCTCCCCGTCGTCCTCACCGACGTGACCGGCGAGCATGAGCCGGCCGCCGGGGGCGAGGACGCGGCGGAACTCCGCGTAGACGGCGGGCAGGAGCTCCGGGGGCATGTGGTGGGTCGAGTAGTACGCGAGGAGGCCGGCGAGGGCGGCATCGGGGACCGGGAGGGCGGTCATCGATCCGACGGCGAAGGCGAGTTCCGGGTGGGCACGGCGGGCGAGGGCGACCATGCGGGGTGACAGGTCGATCCCGAAGGCATCCACTCCCGCCCTGGTGAGGTACGCCGTCACCTTCCCGGGCCCGCATCCCACATCGGCGACGGGCCCGCCGGTCGCTGCCGTCTCCTCGGCGAAGGCGTCGAGCAGGGCGCGGGAGAGGGGGTCGAGGGCGGAGGGTGGCGGGACCACGCCGGCGTAGGTGTCGGCAACGGTGTCGTAGGAGCCCCGCACGGCGGCGAGGTAGGAGGAAGCGTCGCTCACGCCCCGACTCTAGGCGGGGTGGTGGGTGTGGAGGTCTTGGGTTTTCGGGGTCTCCGTTTCGGGTGAGCTTCTGGCTCGGCCGCCCTCTCTCCGAGTGTGGCCCCCTCCACCGGCCCCTCAAGGGCGCTCCCTGCGGTCGCGTCGCTACGCGATTCCGCTTCGCTCCACCCTTGACCGACCGCCTCCGGGGTCCTTTACACACTCGGAGGGCGGCCGGGGGGCGTGGCCACGCGGGCAGACGGGATATCCGCTGGGCGCCGTGGGCGCCTGCGGCGGGGTGGGTGGGGGGCTTGGTCCATGGCCGGGCCGGGGGATGCGCTTTCCGCTCTGGGGGGTGCGCGGACGTTGAATGGGGTGCCCAATCCAGGCTCAGCGGCCGGCCGCCGCCGTTGGGCCGGGATTCAAGCCCCGCTGGTCACTCCCGGTGGGAGGAAAGAAGCGGGCCCGGTGCAAACTGCGTCCTCGCGGGCCGGAGCCCGCCTCCAAAGTCACACCAGACACACCCGTCACAGATCGGCCCGCGAGAACGGAGTTTGCACCACCGGGACGACGCGACTCCGCCCGAGATGGCGGTCGGCGCGCCTCCCCCGCCCCAGCAGACCACTCACGTCACACGGGCAACGGACATCGGCGACTCCGCCCCGCCGGGCGGTGCAAACCCCGCTGCCGAGACAGTCGAAGTGTCTCCGCTGTCACAGGAGTTCACTGCCGTCACACAGCAGCCCGCAAGAGGCCACTTTGCACCACCGGGCCACACCGCTGGGCCCCTTCCACCCACCCACAGTGACCAGCGGGGCCTGAATCCCAGCACAACGACGGCCGCTGGCCGCCGAACCAGGATTGGGCACCCCACTCAACAACCGCGCACCCCCCACCAACCCGCAGGCGCCCACGGCGCCCAGCGGCTCCCCGCCCGCCCGCGTGGCCACGCCCCCCGGCCGCCCTCCGAGTGTGAAAAGGACCCCGCAGCCACCGGGTCAAGGGTGAAGCGAAGCGGAATCGCGCAGCGACGCGACCGAAGGGAGCGCCCTTGACGCGGTGGCGAAGGGGGCCACACTCGGAGAGAGGGCGGCCGAACCCCACACCCACCCGAAACGGCCACCCCGACAGACCCCGCACCCGCACCCCAGACCCGTACCCGAACAGACCCGCACCCCCTACCATCGCCCCCATGTCGATCATCGCGTCCATACCCGTGCTCAAGGGTCGTGACGGTGTCATCCTGAGCGCCGTCAGCAGGGGGCTGATCCTGGAGCGGCCCCGCGAGGAGCTCACCATTCCCGGTGAGGCGATCGCCCGGGCGCGTGCCGAGGGGCGCTCCCTCGTCCTCGACTTGCGGGTCCCGGCCGGGGCCGCGCCCGTCTCGTACCGGATCGAGGACGTCGACGAGCAGGCCGCCACCGCCTTCGCCGACGGCGTGAACGCCCTCTCCCTCGAACCGGAGGAAGAGGTCGACGGCCCCTCCCTCGTCGTCGTGCACGCGCTCAGGACCGTGGCGCGCGAGCGGTTCCTGCGCCGGCTCAAGTGGTTTCTCCTCGGCTGCGTCGGCGCGGTCGTCGCGCTGTGCGTGGTCTGCGCGGCCGTGGGGGGCGCCGGTCATGCCATCGCCATCGTTCCGGTCGGCTTCCTCACGATCGGCGCCCTCGGTTTCGGCGTGTACGAGATGGGCTCCTGGCTGCGCGGGCGACGCCTGCGCAAGCACGGCGTGACGGTCTTCGCCAAGCCCTCCAACTCACCGGGGACGTATCTCTACGTCGACAACGACGGCGTGACCCGCACCGTCGTCTGCGACGTCAGCCATCGGCCGTACGTCGAGGTGACTACGACCCGAAGGACCCGGCGGACGTCTACGCGCCGAAGAACCCGTTCCTGCGGCGCTTCAACATCTCGATGGGGGTCTTCCTCCTCTTCCTCGGGCTCGACGGTGTGGTGCTGCTGGCCATCCTGACGTTCGACGCGTTCACCGGTGGCGGTCTCACCGGTGACTGACGGCTGGACCCCAGCTCGCCGTTTGAGATCCCATAAGCCAGCCTTATGAGGCCATAGACCGGGGGCGGGTACCGATCCGCTCGACGGGTTAATTAGGGTGACCTAAGTGGCGGCGATCCTCGCCGCCGCGTCGCTTGCGAAGGGAACCCCGTCATGCCCCGCCCCCTCCGGGTCGCGATCGTCGGCGCCGGCCCCGCCGGGATCTACGCCGCTGATGCGCTGCTGAAGTCCGAGGCCGCCGCTGAACCGGGCGTGTCCATCGACCTCTTCGAGCGGATGCCCGCGCCGTTCGGCCTCATCCGCTACGGCGTCGCGCCGGACCACCCGCGCATCAAGGGCATCATCACCGCCCTCCACCAGGTCCTCGACAAGCCGCAGGTCCGCCTCTTCGGCAACGTCGACTACGGCACCGACATCCACCTCGACGACCTGCGCTCCTTCTACGACGCCGTCGTCTTCTCCACCGGCGCCATGTTCGACCGCGAGCTCCGCATCCCCGGCGTCGAGCTCGACGGCTCCCTCGGCGCCGCCGACTTCGCCTCCTGGTACGACGGCCACCCGGACGTCCCGCGCGACTGGGACCTGTCCGCCGAGAAGGTCGCCGTCCTCGGCGTCGGCAACGTGGCCCTCGACATCGCCCGCATCCTCGCCAAGACCGCCGACGAGCTGCTGCCGACCGAGATCCCGCCGAACGTCTACGAGGGCCTGAAGGCCAACAAGGCCGTCGAGATCCACGTGTTCGGCCGACGCGGCCCGGCCCAGGCCAAGTTCAGCCCCATGGAGCTGCGCGAGCTCGACCACTCGCCCAACATCGAGGTCATCGTCAACCCCGAGGACATCGACTACGACGAGGGCTCCATCGCCGAGCGGCGCAAGAACAAGCAGACCGACATGGTCGCCAAGACCCTGGAGAACTGGGCGATCCGCGACATCGGCGACCGCCCGCACAAGCTCTTCCTGCACTTCTTCGAGGCCCCCGTCGAGATCCTCGGCGAGGACGGCAAGGTCGTCGGCCTGCGCACCGAGCGCACCGAGCTGGACGGCACCGGCAACGTCAAGGGCACCGGCAAGACCACCGACTGGGACGTCCAGGCCGTCTACCGCGCCGTCGGCTACCTCTCCGACGAGCTGCCCAAGCTCCCCTGGGACGCCGTCTCCGGCACCGTCCCGGACGAGGGCGGCCGCGTGATCGAGGAGGGCGGCGCGCACATGGCCTCCACCTACGTCACCGGCTGGATCCGGCGCGGCCCCGTCGGCCTCATCGGCCACACCAAGGGCGACGCCAACGAGACCGTGGCCAACCTGCTCGACGACCACGCCAACGGGCGCCTGCTCACCCCCGAGTCCCCCGACGCGGAGGCGGTCGTGTCCTTCCTGGAGGGCAAGGGCATCACGTACACGACGTGGGAGGGCTGGTACAAGCTCGACGCCGCCGAGAAGGCGCTCGGCGAGCCGCAGGGCCGCGAGCGCGTGAAGATCGTCGAGCGCGAGGACATGCTCCGCGCGAGCGGCGTCGAGCTGGGCTGACCCGGCTCCCCTGCTCCCACCGGCCGGCCGGGCTCCCTCACCGAGCCCGGCCGGCCTCCTGCTCCCCCGCCCGCACCGCCCCCGGCCCCCGGTCGCCGCGCTGCTCCCGCCTCCGCCCCGCCCTATTCTGGGAGGGCCGGAAGGGAAGTGAGCGGCGATGTCCGTGCTCATGGCCGACGTGGAGCGGGGCCGGGGGGCGGTGGCCCGGGAGGACTGGGCCGGTGCGTACGCCCTGCTGCACGAGGCCGACCGGCACCCCACCACCGCTCTCGGGCCCGACGATCTGGCCGCCCTCGCCGACGCCGCCTGGTGGTCGGGCCGGGTCGACGAGTCCGTCGCGGCCCGGCTGCGGGCCCATGCCGCGTACGTGGCGGAGGGCGACTGGCGCGGCGCGGGGCGCACCGCCTGGTGGCTCGGCTTCGCGTACCGGCGGCTCGGCCGTCCCGCCGCCGCCGCGGGCTGGACGCACCGGGCCCGGCACCATCTGGAGGGCCGGCCCGACTGCCCCGAGCAGTGCCTCCTGGCCCTGACCGACGTGGCGGAGGCCGAGCAGCACCACGCCACCGCCGCGGCCCTGGCCGCCGCCCGCCGTATGACCCGGCTCGCCGTCCGTTCCGGCAGTCCGGACCTGATCGCCCTGAGCCGGCAGGCCGAGTCCTCCGTGCTGATCGCCCGGGGCCGCCGTCGCGAGGGCCTGGCGCTGCTCGACGAGGTGATGCGGGCGGTGACGGCGGGCGAGCTGAGCGCGCTGTTCACCGGCTGGCTGTACTCCCTCGCGCTCGACCGGGTCCTGTCGGCCGGGGACCTCGCCCGCGCCGTGCGGTGGGCGGACGCGGCGATGGCCTGGTGCACGGCCCCGGGCCGCCCGCACAACCCGTTCCGGCCGCTGTGCCGGATCCGGCACGTCGAGGTGCTCGATCTGCTCGGCGCGTGGGAGCGCGCGGAGGAGGAGGCGCGGCTGGTGCCGCACGAGGTCCCGGCCGACGCCCTGGACACGGTGGCGGCCGCCGCGTACGCCCTCGGTGAGCTCCAGCGGCGGCGGGGGCGCCTGGCGGACGCGGCCCGCTCGTACGCCCACGCCCATGAGCTGGGGCGCGTCCCCCAGCCGGGCCTCGCGCTGCTGCGGCTCGCGCAGGGCCGGCCGGACGCGGCTCTGGCCGGGCTGCGCCTCGCCCTGGACTGCCAGAGCGACCCCCTTCACGACCTGTCCGGCCGTGCCCGGCTCCTCGCCGCCCTGGCCGAGGCGGCGCTCGCCGCCGGCGAGACGGGGGTCGCCGCCGAGGCCGTGCGGGACCTGGAGGCGCTGGCGGGGCCCGGCTCGCCGAAGGAGGACCCGGTGCCCCTCCTCGCCGCCAGGGCCGCCGGCGCGCGGGGGGCGCTCGCGCTGTCCCTCGGCGAACCGGCGCACGTCCCGCTGCGCCGGGCGCTGGCCCTGTGGCGGGAGCTGCGCGTCCCGTACGAGGCGGCGCGGGTACGGAAGCTGCTCGCCCAGGCGGTGGAGGCGGCGGGTGACAGGGAGGCGGCCCGGCGCGAACGGGCGGCCGCGCGTGCGGTCTTCGACCGCCTGGGCGCGGTGCCGGGGCCGTAAAGCCCCGGGGCTCTGGGCTCCGTGCCGGTCCGGCGGCCGGCCCACGGGTCTCTCAGGCCACTCGGTCCGTCGGCCGGCCCCGGGCTCGGGCCCCCGGCCCACTCGGGACCGACGGCCGCCCCGGGCCACTCGGGACGTCGTAAGCCCCAGGCCTCTCGGAACCGACGACCGACGACCGACGGCCACGGCCGCCCGAGGGCCCGGCCCGCCGCTACAGCATCGTCGTCCGCGCCGACGCCAGCAGCCGTTCCGTGTCGTCCACGCGCAGCGCCAGCGCGTTGCCCACCGTCCCCAGGACCTCGCGTTCGGCCGGGCTGTAGGGGCCGTCCGCGAGGGCGATGCGGGCGCCCTGGAGGAGGATGGATTCGCGGCCGGCGGGGGCGAGGTGCGGGGAGAGGGGTTCGAGGGCCTCGTGGAGCTCGATGGCGAGGGCCGCTCCCCCGCTGGTGACGTCCGGCAGGAAGCGGCCGGTGTCGGCGGCGAGCGCCTCGACCAGTTCGACCAGCTGGAGGGCGGTGCAGTCGGCGAAGCCGGCCGCCCGTACCCCGGTGACCGCGGTGTCCACGGCCGTACGGGAGGAGGTGCCGCCGGCCGCGAGGACGGCGAGGGCGACGGTGTGCACGGCGTCCCGGAGCATCCCCGAGAACCGGCTCGTGGTCGGGTGGGCCAGCGCGTCCGTACCGAAGTGGGTGTGGCAGGCGGCGCACTCGATGACGGGGCCCGCCTCGCCGCGGGGCAGCACGGGCACGCCGAGGAGGGTGAAGCGGCGGCGGCCGGTGCGGCGCCGGTAGTTGCGGTCCCCGCCGCACTCCGCGCAGAAGAACTCGCCGTCGCCGATCGTGTTCCAGGAGGTGCGGATTCCGCAGAGAACCCCGCTCCGGTCCCGTGACTTCCGCGCTGACCGCACGCCGCACCTCCTCACCGTCCCGGCAACACTGCCGGCGTTGGCGTGATGTTAGCCACATCGATGATGTGACGTCAGCACCTCGTCAGCAGAACGACAGCGAGATGGCCGAGACCCGACGGACCGCCGCCGGGCCTCTGCCGGGTCCGTCCGGGGCTTCAGGAAGCGCGCTTGCGCAGCTTCGCGAAGGCCAGGAAGCCGCCGCCGAGGAGGACGGCCGCTCCGGCGACGCCCATCGCGGCAGGTCCGAAGGCCGAACCGGTCTCGGCGAGATCACCCTCCGGAGTGGACGACGGCGCGGGTGCCGGGGCGGAGGCGGAGTCCGAAGGGGCGGGAGCGGACGTGGCCGGCGTCGAGGGGGCGGCCGACGCGGTCGAGGGGGCGGTCGCGGTGGGCGTGGGTGTGCCGGTGGGGGTGGGGACGGGGGTGTCGGTCGGCTTCGGCTTCTCGGGGGTGACGACCGGGCCCGGCTTCGTCGCCGTCGGCAGGCAGCCGGTGAAGTTCATCTGGTGGGTCTCGGCGCCGGGAACGGTGATCAGTTCCTCGGCGATCACGGAGCCGTTGACGTGGCCGGGGCCGATGTTCCCGCCGCCCATGCGGACGGTGGCGTTCGGCGCGAGGAGGGTGCCGGGCCAGGAGGTGTAGTTCTTCCGCACCTGCTCGGCCTGCGGGAAGTTCCACAGCAGCTTGGAGCGGACGCTCGTGAAGGCGTCGCTGCCGGCGGCGTAGTCGTCCTGGACGTAGGCGCCCTTGGTCTGGTCCCAGAGCCAGACGCCGTAGGTGGGCTTGGTGTGCATGTCGTACGAGGTGCCGAGGACGTTCACGAGGGTGGAGGAGCCGGCGGGGACCTTGAGGGAGACGGCGCCGGCCTTCTCCAGGTCGGCGGCGCTCACGGCGAAGACGTTCAGCTTCGCGTCCGTGCCGGTGAGGAAGAGGCCCTGGCCCGAGCGGTCGGCGGCGACGGTGCCGTTCGGCTCGACGGCCGCCCAGGCGGTGGACAGGGCGCGCAGGCCCGCGAACTCCTTGCGGAAGTCGATCGGGGCGGTCGGGGAGGCGCCCTTCTTGTGCGGGCCGTCCACGGCGAAGCCGGCGCCCTTGGCGGAGCGGTCGTCGAGCGAGCCGTAGACGCCGGTGCCCTTGGTGAGGACGACCTGGTTGGCGTGGAGGGTCCCGCCGACGACGAGGCTGTGGCCGCCGGGGAGGGCGGCAAGGTCCCCGGGGGTGAGCTTGTGGCCGATGGAGAAGCCCTGGCCGGTCCTGGCGTCGCCGAAGTGGGCGTCGCCGCCGACGGCGACGGCGCCTTCGGAGTCGGAGAAGCGGGTGGAGTCCTTCTCGACGAACTCGGCGTAGCGGCCGGCGGTCCCGAGCGGGCTGGTCGCGCATTCCGTGCCGTCCCGGCCGGGGGCGGCAAGGGCGGCGGGGGTCCAGGTGAGGGCGGCACCGGTCACCGCGAGGACGGCGGCCACGGCAGCGGACGTGCGCATGCGAGCTCCAGGTCGGGAGTGCGAAGGGGAGGGTGTCCGGAGGGGGACGAGCCGACCTTCCGCCACGGCCTGATGTGCCGTCAACTCACCTGATATGCCACTGATTCCGGCATGTGGTCATGATCTTCCTTAAGCGAACCTGAAACGGTGACGCGGCTCACACATGACGCCGCCCCGCACCCCTGGCGAGGGATGCGGAGCGGTGCGGTGCGAAGGGGTCAGCGCGCGGAGCGGTTGACCGCCGAGACGACCGCCTTCAGGGAGGCGCGGGTGGTGTTGGCGTCGATGCCGATGCCCCACAGGACCTTGCCGTCGATGGCGCACTCGATGTACGAGGCGGCCTGCGCGGAGGCGCCCTCGCTCATGGTGTGCTCCTGGTAGTCCAGCAGTCGGGCGTCCACGCCGATCGCCTGCAGCGCGGCGAAGAAGGCGGAGATCGGGCCGTTGCCGGAGCCGGTCAGGACCGTGTCGACGCCGTCGACGACGGCTTCGACCCTCAGGGTGTCGGTGCCGTCGGTGTCGGAGGTCGACTGGCCGGAGCGCAGCTGGATGCGGCCCCACGGGTTGTCCGGGTTGGGCAGGTACTCGTCCTGGAAGACGGACCAGATCTCCTTCGGCGTGACCTCGCCGCCCTCGGCGTCGGTCTTGGCCTGGATGATCTTCGAGAACTCGATCTGCATCCGGCGGGGCAGGTCCAGCTTGTGGTCGTTCTTCAGGACGTACGCGATGCCGCCCTTGCCGGACTGCGAGTTGACCCGGATGACGGCCTCGTAGGAGCGGCCGACGTCCTTGGGGTCGATGGGCAGGTACGGGACGGCCCACTCGATCTCGTCGACGGTCTTGCCCTGGGCGGCGGCGTCCGCCTCCATGGCGTCGAAGCCCTTCTTGATGGCGTCCTGGTGGGAGCCGGAGAAGGCGGTGTAGACCAGGTCGCCCGCGTAGGGGTGGCGCGGGTGGACCTCCATCTGGTTGCAGTACTCGGAGGTGCGGCGGATCTCGTCGATCTGCGAGAAGTCGATCTGCGGGTCGACGCCCTGGCTGAACAGGTTCATGCCCAGGGTGACCAGGTCGACGTTGCCGGTGCGCTCGCCCTGTCCGAACAGGCAGCCCTCGATGCGGTCGGCGCCGGCCATGATGGCCAGCTCGGCCGCCGCCACGGCCGTGCCGCGGTCGTTGTGCGGGTGGACGGACAGGCAGACGTACTCGCGGCGGGTCAGGTTGCGGGACATCCACTCGAAGCGGTCCGCGTGCGTGGACGGCGTCGAGCGCTCCACGGTGGCGGGCAGGTTGAGGATGATCTCGCGGCCGGGGCCGGGCTGCCAGACGTCGCAGACCGCCTCGCAGACCTCCAGGGCGAAGTCCAGCTCGGTGTCGGTGAAGATCTCCGGGCTGTACTGGTAGCCGAAGAGGGTCTCCGGGCCCAGCAGCTTCTCGGCGTACTCCATCACCAGACGGGTGCCGTCGACCGCGATCTGCTTGATGTCGTCCTTCGAGCCGCGGAAGACGACCCGGCGGAAGGTGGGCGCGGTCGCGTTGTACAGGTGGACGGTGGCGCGCTTGGCGCCGACCAGCGACTCCACGGTCCGCTCGATCAGGTCCTCGCGGGCCTGGGTCAGTACGGAGATGGTGACGTCGTCCGGGATCGCGCCCTCTTCGATGATGGAGCGGACGAAGGCGAAGTCGGTCTCGCCGGAGGACGGGAAGCCGACCTCGATCTCCTTGTAGCCCATGCGCACGAGCAGGTCGAACATCTCGCGCTTGCGGGCCGGGCTCATCGGGTCGATCAGGGCCTGGTTGCCGTCGCGCAGGTCGGTGGACAGCCACCGGGGGGCCTTGGTGATGCGCTTCTCGGGCCAGGTGCGGTCCGGGATGTCGACGGCCTCGTACTGCCCGTACTTGTGGACGGGCATCCCGGACGGCTTCTGCATGTGCGTCGCGTTGGTCAGGGGCGTGGGCCGGTCGACGAACGGGGACTGCGACTGCTGCTGGGACATTGCGTAGGGCTCCTCGGGGGTCCTGCGGGAGGGACGGCCGACTGTCGAACGCAACACCGAAACCCGCGGGGAGGGGGTCGGCCTACGACTACAGGCCCTCGCCGCGGCAGCTAAGGAGAAGCAGCCCGAAACGCATGATGTGCGTCACCATAGCCCAGGACCGGCGGAGGCGGACGTCCCGTTTCAGTATGCGGGACGGCTCCCGCGTCAAGCCTTAAACGTGACCTATCACTCCATTTCGCCAATCGTCGTCGCTGCTCGTGACAGCGGCACCACACAGTGCCACATTGCAGGCATGACTCCCCACACGCCTGTCTTCTGCTCGATCGTCCCGCCGCACGTCCTGGAGCGGCTCGCCGAGTCCGACAATCCGGCCTTCGCGGAGGCCGCCCGGCGCACCCTCGCGGTCGACGCGGTCCAGCGCGCCGCCCGCGCCGAGGCGGGCCCCGCGACACCGGCCGCCCCGGCGGCCGAGGGCTCCGACAGCCCGCGCCGGACGGTGTACGACGCCCGCAACCGGACCGAGCTGCCGGGCGTGAAGGTCCGCGGCGAGGGCGACCCGGCGGGCCAGGACGCCACCGTCAACCGCGCCTACGCGGGGCTCGGCGCCACCTTCGAGCTCTTCCTGAAGGCCTACGGCCGCCGCTCGATCAACGGCGCCGGGATGCCGCTCCTGGCGACGGTCCACTACGACGAGAAGTACGACAACGCCTTCTGGAACGGCGAGCAGATGGTGTTCGGCGACGGTGACGGCGAGCTCTTCCTCGACTTCACCATCCCGGTCGACGTCATCGGCCACGAGCTGGCGCACGGCTTCACCCAGCACACGGCGAACCTCGCCTACTACGGCCAGTCGGGGGCGCTCAACGAGTCCGTGTCCGACGTCTTCGGCTCGCTGGTGAAGCAGTACGCGCTGGACCAGACCGCGGACCAGGCGGACTGGCTCATCGGGGCCGGGCTGCTCGGACCGGCCGTGGACAAGGGGACGGCACTGCGGTCCATGAAGGCCCCGGGCACGGCGTACGAGGACGACGTCCTCGGCAAGGACCCGCAGCCGGCGACCATGGACGACTACGTCCGCACCAGCTCCGACAACGGCGGCGTGCACATCAACTCCGGCATCCCCAACCACGCCTTCTACCTCCTCGCCACCGAGCTCGGCGGCAAGGCGTGGGAGCGGGCCGGGCGGATCTGGTACGACGTGATGACCGGCGGCACCCTCGGCGAGGACGCCCGGTTCGCCGAGTTCGCGCGGGCCACGGTGGCCTCCGCGCGGCGGCTGTTCGGCGACGGCGGCGACGAGGTGGAGGCGGTCCTGAAGGCCTGGTCGGTCGTCGGCGTCCCGGCCTCGTGAACCGTCACCGACAGCCGCCGGCCTCGCCGCCGGCCTCCTGGTAGACAGAGCCCATGCGGATTTCAGTGCGGCGCACGGGCGGTTTCGCGGGCATCGAGCGGTCGGCGGAGGTGGACACCGACGGCCTCGCCGACGCGGGCGACTGGCAGGCGCTGGCCGCGGCGGTCGTCGCGGAGCCCCCTGTCGACGAGGAGGCCGCCCGGGGCGTCCCGGACGGCTTCTCGTACGAGATCACGGTCGACGGCTGGACGGTCCGCTGCCGCGACCCCCACCTCACACAGGCCCAGCGGGCCCTGATCACCCGGGTCCTGAAGGAGGGCGCCTGAAGGAGGGCGCCTGAAGGAAGCCGCGCGTGGGGCGGAGCTACCGGCGGCGCCAGAACGGTCCGGAGCCGTTCGGCCTCGCGGGCCGGACCTCCAGGCTCCAGTCCCCGTCGGCGCTGACGACCGCCACGAGGAGGGGGCCCGCCGGCAGCGGGCGTGAGGACCTCGGGCGTCTGCTCGCCTCGTTGGCCAGCACGTGGTCGTCGCGGTCGCCCGGCTCGTAGCCCCGCACGGAGAAGTAGGCGTGGTTGTGCGTCGGGCGCAGCCGGGCGAAGAGCTCGGCGGCCGGTCCGGTGTGGAGCAGCACGTCGGCGCCACGCCCCTCGGCGCGGTCGCCGAGCTCGGCCACCGCGCTCACGGGGCGGACCGCGACCGTCCAGGCTTGGCTCATGGCGCCGACGCGCAGGCGCAGCGGACGGCGGCCGTCGTACCGGAGCAGCGCCCGGCCCTGGAAGTCCTCCAAGGTCGTGTTCGCGACCAGGGTGCCGGACCCGCCGTCCTCGTCGATGGTGTGCAGCGAGAAGTAGCCGTTGCCTGTGCGCTCGCAGTCGATCAGGAGGAAGCCGGGCGGCAAGGGCGCGTCGACGGTGAGATCGGTACTGTCCCTGCCCCTGTGGACGACCTCCGGGAAGTCCTCCCCGAAGAGCGCGGCGGGCGACGGAGCGCCGACCAGCACCCGGGAGTCTCCCGGAGTCCGGCCCGGGACCGGCGCCGCCGGCGCGGGTGCCCCGGCGGCCGGGATCTTGCCCAGGGCCTCGACGGGAAGCGGCTCGGGGCCGCTCGCCGGCGCGGGTGCCCCGGCGGCCGGGATCTTGCCCAGGGCCTCGACGGGAAGCGGCTCGGGGCCGCTCGCCGGCGCGGGTGCCCCGGCGGCGGGGACCTTGCCCAGGGCCTCGACGGGAAGCGGCTCGGGGCCGCTCGCCGGCGGGGCGTCCGGCTCGGCGGGACCGTCCGGGTCCCTGCCCTCGATGCCGAAGTCCCCGGCGAGGCCGACGAGCCCGGAGTCGTATCCCTGGCCCACGGCGCGGAACTTCCACGCGCCGTCCCGCCGGTAGAACTCGCCGAGGACGAACGCCGTCTCCGTCGTCGCGTCCTCGACCTCGTACAGCGCCAGCTGCTCCCCCGTACCGGCGCTGATCGTCCGTACGTACAGGTCCGGCACCTGGCCGAACGTTCCCTCGTCGCAGGAGGCGGTGATCACGATCCGCTGGACGGCGGGCTCCACGCGCGCGGTGTCGATCTCCAGCCAGTCGGCGACGCGCCGCTCCTCGTCGCGCATCTGCCCGATGTGGCGGACGGCGCCGGAGGCGTGGGTGAGCTGGTTGTAGAAGACCAGGTCGCCGTCGCGCCTGACCCTGCCCGTGGCGTCGAGCAGCAGCGCCGAGGCGTCGACCTCCGGCACGCCCTCGCCGGCGGCCCGCCGGACGACCGCGATCCGCCACACCTGCCCGGGGACCGGCAGGTTCTCCCCCTTGATGATCCGCCTCACCGCGTCATGCTGGCACGCGGGTGTGCGGAAGGCCAGCCTCCGGCAGGAGTCCGGGCCGCACCGGGAGCCCGGTCTTCGCCGGGCCCCTCCGCCGCGCTAGAAGCCCAGCTTCCGCAGCTGCTTCGGGTCGCGCTGCCAGTCCTTCGCGACCTTCACGTGGAGGTCGAGGAAGACGGGGGTCCCGAGCAGCGCCTCGATGTGCTTGCGGGACTTCATGCCGACCTCCTTCAGGCGGCTGCCCTTGGGGCCGATGATGATGCCCTTCTGGCTGGGGCGCTCGATGTAGACGTTGGCGTGGATGTCGAGCAGCGGCCGGTCGGCGGGCCGGTTCTCGCGGGGCAGCATCTCCTCCACGACCACGGCGATGGAGTGCGGCAGCTCGTCCCGTACGCCTTCGAGCGCGGCCTCGCGGATCAGCTCGGCGACCATGACCATCTCGGGCTCGTCGGTGAGGTCGCCCTCGGGGTAGAGCGGCGGGGACTCCGGCAGCAGCGGGATGAGCAGGTCGGCGACCAGCTGGACCTGCTTGTTGCCGACGGCCGACACCGGCACGATCTGCGCCCATTCGATGCCGAGCTCCCTGCCGAGCTGGTCGATGGCGATCAGCTGCTCGGCGAGCGTCTTGGAGTCGACGAGGTCGGTCTTGGTGACGATGGCGACCTTGGGGGTCTTCTTGATCTCGGCGAGCTCCTTGGCGATGAAGCGGTCGCCGGGGCCGAGCTTCTGGTCGGCGGGCAGGCAGAAGCCGATGACGTCGACCTCGGCCCAGGTGGTGCGCACGATGTCGTTGAGGCGCTCGCCGAGCAGGGTGCGCGGCTTGTGCAGGCCGGGGGTGTCGACCAGGATCAGCTGGGCGTCCGGGCGGTGCACGATGCCGCGGACGGTGTGCCGGGTGGTCTGCGGCCGGTTGGAGGTGATCGCCACCTTCTGCCCGACGAGAGCGTTCGTGAGGGTGGACTTGCCCGCGTTGGGGCGCCCGACGAAGCAGGCGAAGCCCGCCCGGTGGGGGGCGGTGTTCTCATCGGTGTCTGGGGTGCGAACGCTCATGGGGGTCATTGTCCCCGATGAGCGCCCGCCTCACGTACCGAGTGCCGTCCCGACGGTTTCCGCACGAGAGCACGAGGCCGTGCGGCGGTCGTACGCCGGGGGCCCGGCGCCTCCCGCTCGCGCCGGGCCCCTCCCGGGTCCGTACGGGGTTCAGCCCGCCGTGACCGCCACCCGCAGCCGCCCGTCGGGACCGGCGAGCAGCACCGGGGTCTCCGGCCCGCCCAGGTCCCGCACCGCCGCGCGGTCCGCGTCGGACGCGGCCTCGGCGGTGGAGACGACGGCCGCGGCCTCCAGCGACTGGGCGCCGCTGGCCACGGCCATGGCGACCGCCGTCTGGAGCGCGCTCAGCTTGAGCGATTCCAGGGCGACGGTCCCGGCGACGTACGTCCGCCCGGTCTCGTCCCGTACCGCCGCGCCCTCCGCGACCCCGTTGCGGGCGCGGGCGCTGCGCGCCAGCGTGATGATCTTGAGGTCCTCTGCGCCGAGGTCGTCGTGCTCGCGGTTGAGTGTCATGATCCGAGGATAGGGCGGGGCGGTACGGGCGAGGTGGTACGGGCCGGGCGGGGGCTCAGCCCTTGGCGGCCTTGACGAACTTGTCCGTGGCGAGCTTGGAGAGGGAGTCGAACTCCTTCTTGCCGGCGGCGTCCGCGAGGTGCAGGAAGCGCAGGACGCCGGTGCCCTGGCGGACGAAGACCAGGTTCGGCTTGATCGTGATGCCGGGGGCGACCTCCATACCGATCTCGAAGGCGTGCGCCTCGTCGGCTCCCTGCGGGGCGGCGGTGAGCTTCTTCACCGTGAACTTCATCTTTCCGCCGTCGGCCGTGACGGCGAAGTCCGGGCAGCTGTCCAGGGCCGTGGTGAGCTTCTTGGTGAAGTCGGCCGCGCCGGTACCGGGGAAGGTCACGACGTCCTCGCTGATCTCCGAGGCGTTGTTGCCGATGGCGAAGTCGGCGGTCGGGCCCTTGGTGGAGCCGTCGATGGTGCCGCTCATCATGCCGGCGAGCAGCTGGCACTCGGGCTTCTCGGCCTTGTAGACCACGCCGCCCGTCTGCCGCTTGGTGGTCTTCCAGCCCGACGGCAGGTCCTTCAGCTCCAGGAGGCCGGCCTTCATCTGAGCGTCGGTCAGCGGGGTGGCCGACGCCGCCTCGGAGGTGGGCGTGGGAGAGGGCATGCCGGCGGACGGCTTGTCGGCGCCGTCCTTCTTCTTGCCGTCGTCCGTGGAGCCGCCACCGCACGCGGCGGTCAGCGAGAGGGCGGAGACGGCGAGCGCGGCGGCCAGGCCGTGGCGAATGCGAGTACGCATGGTGAACTGCCTCTTGAGGGTGGGAAAGTGAGCGGAAGACACGCGATCGCGCACAGGGACGACCGAGCGGCGAGCAGACTATACGGACCCTGTGACACCGCCCCGAGGCGGTACGGCCTTCCTCAGCCCGCCACCGGATACATCGCCCCGCGCCGCCCCTCCGGCGACGCCAGCCACTCCAGCTTCGCCGCCGTGTCGGCCTCCGGCAGCGGCGTGTGCAGCACGATCGCCAGGTCCGGGCGGGCCGGGACGCGCAGTTGGGTGGACTCCACGTGGAGCGCGCCGACCAGCGGGTGGTCGAGGACCTTGCGGATCTGGCCGCCCGGCATGACGTCCCGCCGCTCCCACAGCTCGGTGAACTCGGCGCTGGACGCCTTCGCCTCCTCGACCACCGCCCGGAACCCGTCGTCGTCGGGGCGCTCCGAGCAGGCCGCCCGGTACTGGGCGACGACCTTCGGCGCCAGCTCCGTCCAGTCGTTGGCCCGGGAGCGGTAGAGGGGGTCGGTGAAGAACGAGATCAGGCAGTTCTGCACGATCTCCGGCCGCATCCCGAGGACGAAGGACGCCGCGTCGTTGTACATCACCGTGTTCCAGTAGGCGTCCATGATGTGCGCCGGGAACGGCATCCACGCCTCGATGAGCCGCCGCAGCCCCTGGCACATGTCGGCGAACTCCGGGTCGACCTCCGGCGCCGGCGGATTGAGCCCCGCAAGCACGTACAGGTGGCGCCGCTCCGCCGGGCTGAGCCGCAGCACCCGCGCGACCGCGTCGATGACCTGCGGGGAGACGGTGATGTCCCGGCCCTGCTCCAGCCACTGGTACCAGGACACGCCGACCCCGGCGAGGACGGCGACCTCCTCCCGGCGCAGGCCCGGCGTGCGGCGCCGGGCGCCGCCGTCGGGCAGACCGGCCTCGGCGGGTGTGACGCGGGCCCGGCGGCTCATCAGGAACTCGCGGAGCTCGGCCAGTCGGTGCGCCTTGCCGTCGGTGCTCTCCAGTGCCGTGGCCACGTGTGCTTCCTCCCCCTGGATGCCTGGTGGTGCGACCAACAGGATAAGTTCCCGCTCCCCACGGGCATTCCCGCGCCGGGAGAGTCGTGGCCATGGCAACGACGTCCCCTTCCCCTTCCCCGACCCCGGTCAGTCCCGAGACCTCCCCCGTACCGGATTCCGTCTCCGGCTCCGTACCGGCTCCCGCCTCCGGCCCCGTGCCGGCTCCCCACTCCGGCTCCGTACCGGCTCCCGCCTCCGGCTCCGTACCGGACCCGGCATCCTCGGCCATCACCGGTCGCGCCCGGCTCATCCTTCTCGTCCTGTGCGCCGCCCAGTTCATGGTGGCCCTGGACTTCTCCGTCCTGAACGTGGCCCTGCCCGCGCTCGGCGCCGACCTCGGGATGAGCCCCGCCGCGCTGCAGTGGGCGGTGACCGCGTTCGCGCTGCCGTCCGGCGGTTTCCTGCTGCTGTCCGGCCGGATCGGTGACCTCTACGGGCGCCGGAAGCTGTTCCTGATCGGTCTGGCGCTCTTCGGCGCGGCGTCCCTGCTGGCCACCTTCGCCTGGGACCCGGCGTCCTTCCTGGCCGGCCGGGCCCTGCAGGGCATCGGCGCCGCCATGATCGTCCCGACCGGCATGTCCCTGCTGACCACCACCTTCCCCGAGGGCCCGCAGCGCGATCGGGCGCTCGGCATCTCCGGCACCCTGCTGTCGCTCGGCTTCACCGTCGGCATGATCCTCGGCGGGGTCATGACGGACACCCTCGGCTGGCGCTCCACCATGGGCCTGCTCGCCCTGTTCACCCTGATCGTGCTGCCGCTGGCGCCCGGCCTGCTGCCCGAGTCCCGCACCCCCGAGCGGCCCCGGCTCGACGTGCCGGGCGCGGTGACCGTCACCGGCGGGCTGCTGTCCCTGATCTACGCCCTGTCGACGGCGGCCGAACACGGCTTCGGCCGCCTGGACGTCCAGGTCACCCTGGTCGCCGGTGTGGCGCTGCTGGTGGCCTTCGGCATCGTGGAGTCCCGCAGCGACGCCCCGCTGGTGTCGCTGCCGATGCTGAAGCGGCGCACGATCGCCTTCGGCAATCTGGGCGGTCTGGTCACCTTCTCGATGATGTCGACGGTGGTCTTCGTCCTGACGCTCTACCTCCAGGAGACGCTGGGCCTGTCGTCCTTCGCCACCGGGCTCGTCTTCGGCGTCCAGGGCGTCGTGTCGGTCTTCGCGGGCACGCTCGCGCCGAAGGCCATCGGCCGGTTCGGCGCCCGCCGCACCCTGGTCGTCGGTCTCGCCGGGCAGGGTCTGCTGACCGCCGCGCTGCTCGGCATCGGCACCGGGTCGGGCGCGATCCTCGCCGGGGTCGCCGTCTCGCTGGCGTCCATGTGCCACCTGGGCGCGATCATCGCGTACGGGGTGACCGTCACCTCCGGCGTCCCGGACGAGGAGCAGGGCCTGGCGACCGGCCTGGTCACCACGACCCAGCAGGTCGGCATCACCATCGGCATCCCGATGCTGGGCGTGCTGGCCACCACCGGCGACAGCCTGTACGCGGGCGTGCGCACGGTCCTCGCGCTGGACGCGGCGATCGTGCTGGCGGCGGCGGTGCTGATCGCCGTGGGGCTGCGGCGCGCGAAGTGAGCCGGGGTGTCCTGTCGATCAGGCCGGATCAGGGAGCGGCGGGATCGGCGGGACACCCCCTACGGCCGGTCGAGACGCAGCCGTACGGCCTTCGGCAGGCCGGCGACGACCAGGTCGTAGGAGTCCTCGACGAGCTCCCGGACCATCCGGTCCGGGAGCTCCGCCACGGTCACGGTGTTCCAGTGCCGCTTGTTCATGTGATAGCCGGGGGCGATCGCCGGGTGCTCCTCGCGGAGCCGTACGGCGTCCTCCGGGTCGCACTTGAGATTGACCCGCAGCGGCTCGGCGTCCAGCCAGGACAGCGCGAACATCTTCCCGGCGACCTTGAAGACGGACACGTCCGGGCCGAACGGGAACTCCTCGCTCGCGTCGTTGAACTCCAGACACAGGGCGCGCAGCTGCTCGGGCGTCATCGCTCGGCCGTCTCCTCCCCGTCGCCGTCCCCCTCGCCGGCCTTGCCGACCGGTTCGACGAGCACGGTCACGATCTTGTTCCGGCGGCCGGCGGGGGATTCGGCGGTCAGCCGCAGCGCCCGCCCGTCGGGCAGCTTCACGACCGCGTTGGCGCCGGCGATCGGCACGCGGCCGAGGGCCTTGGCGAGCAGTCCGCCGACGGTCTCCACGTCCTCGTCGTCGTACTCGTCGGGTCCGAAGCCGTACAGCTCGCCGAGGTCGCCGATGTCGAGACGGGCGGTGACCCGGTAGCGGTCCTCGCCGAGCTCCTCGACGGGCGGCAGCTCCCGGTCGTACTCGTCGGTGATCTCGCCGACGATCTCCTCCAGGATGTCCTCGATGGTGACGATCCCGGCCGTGCCGCCGTACTCGTCGATGACGACGGCGACGTGGTTGCGTTCCTGCTGCATCTCCCGCAGGAGGTCGCCCGCGTTCTTGGTGTCGGGGACGAAGGCCGCCGGGCGCATCGCGGTGGACACCAGGTCGGCCTCGGCCTCCCGGTTGATGTGCGTCTTGCGGACCAGGTCCTTCAGATACACGATGCCGACGATGTCGTCCTCGTTCTCCCCGGTCACCGGGATGCGCGAGAAGCCGGAGCGCAGCGCGAGGGTGAGGGCCTGGCGGACGGTCTTGTACCGCTCGATGCAGACGAGGTCGGTGCGCGGCACCATCACCTCGCGCACCAGGGTGTCGCCGAGCTCGAACACCGAGTGCACCATCCGGCGCTCCTCGTCCTCGATCAGCGACTCCTGCTCGGCGAGGTCGACCATGGCCCGCAGCTCGGCCTCGGAGGCGAAGGGGCCCTTGCGGAAGCCCTTGCCGGGGGTGAGCGCGTTGCCGATGAGGATGAGCAGCTGCGGGACCGGGCCCATGATCCGGGCCAGCGGCAGCAGCACGTACGCGGCGGCGGTCGCCGTGTTCAGCGGGTGCTGGCGGCCGATGGTGCGCGGCGAGACGCCGACGGCGACGTACGAGACGAGCACCATGACGGCCATCGCGATGAGCAGCGCCTCCCAGGTCTCGGGGAACTCCTCCAGGCAGGCGTAGGTGACGAGGACGCCGGCCGCCATCTCGCAGGCGACACGGACGAGCAGCGCCACGTTGAGGTAGCGGGTGGGGTCGGAGGCGACCTGGGCCAGCTTCTCGGCGCCGCGCCGCCCGGACCGTACGGCCTCGGCGGCGCGGAAGCTGGAGACGCGGGCGATGCCGGCCTCGGCGCAGGCGGCGAGCCAGGCGACGATGACGAGGGCGACCGCGCCCAGGATGAGCTGAGCACTCATGGCGTCCCGCTCAGGAGACGGTGGGCGCCGGGGAGGGGCCGGTGAGGCCCTTCTCCGCGCGCCAGCCGTCCACGATGGCGGCCTGGAGGCCGAACATCTCGGCCTTCTCGTCCGGCTCCTCGTGGTCGTAGCCGAGCAGGTGCAGCACCCCGTGGACGGTCAGGAGCTGGAGCTCCTCGTCCATGGAGTGCTGCGTCGGGGCGTCCTCGCCCTGCTTCTTGGCCACCTCGGGGCAGAGCACGATGTCGCCGAGGAGCCCCTGCGGGGGCTCCTCGTCGTCCTTCGCCGGCGGGCGCAGCTCGTCCATCGGGAAGGACATGACGTCCGTCGGGCCCGGCAGGTCCATCCACTGGATGTGGAGCTGCTCCATCGCCTCGGCGTCCACGACGATCACCGAGAGCTCGGAGAGCGGGTGGATGCGCATGCGGGCGAGCGCGTAGCGGGCGATGTCGAGGATCGCCTGCTCGTCGACCTCGGTTCCGGACTCGTTGTTGACGTCGATCGACATGTGCTGCTGCTTCTACTTCCCGTTGCGGCTCTCGTGACGGCCGCCGTCCCGGCCGCCGCCCTCGCGGCCGCCGTTGCGGCTGTCGTACTGCTCGTACGCGTCGACGATACGGCCGACGAGCTTGTGCCGTACGACATCCTGCGACGTGAGGGCCGAGAAGTGGACGTCGGGGACGCCTTCGAGGATGTCCCTGACCTGACGCAGACCGCTCTTCGTGCCGCCGGGGAGGTCGACCTGGGTGATGTCACCGGTGATGACGATCTTCGAGTCGAAGCCGAGGCGGGTGAGGAACATCTTCATCTGCTCGGGGTTCGTGTTCTGCGCCTCGTCGAGGATGATGAAGGCGTCGTTGAGCGTGCGTCCCCGCATGTACGCCAGCGGCGCGACCTCGATCGTCCCGTTCGCCATCAGCTTGGGGATGGTGTCGGGGTCGAGCATGTCGTGCAGCGCGTCGTAGAGCGGCCGCAGATACGGGTCGATCTTCTCGTAGAGCGTGCCGGGCAGGAAGCCGAGCCGCTCGCCCGCCTCGACGGCCGGCCGGGTCAGGATGATCCGGGTGACCTGCTTGGACTGCAGGGCCTGGACCGCCTTGGCCATGGCCAGATACGTCTTGCCGGTGCCGGCGGGGCCGATGCCGAAGACGATGGTGTGCTTGTCGATGGCGTCGACATAGCGCTTCTGGTTGAGCGTCTTGGGGCGGATGGTGCGACCGCGGCTGGAGAGGATGTTCTGCGTGAGCACCTCGGAGGGCGTCTCGGCCGCCGGGTCTCCGGTCTCCTCCCGCAGCATGGCGATCGAACGTTCCACGGCATCCTCCGTCATCGGCTGTCCGGTGCGGAGCACCAGCATCATCTCGTCGAACAGACGCTGGATCAGTGCGACTTCCCTCGCGTCACCGATCGCGCTGATCTCGTTTCCCCGGACGTGGATGTCCGTCGCCGGGAACGCCTTCTCGATCACGCGCAGCAAGGAGTCGCCGGTCCCCAGCATCGTCACCATCGGGTGCTTCGCGGGGACGGTGAACTGTGCGCGTGCCTGCCCCGGCGCGGGGGCGTGGGCTGTGGGTGTCTGAGTCATGGGCCGGCACTATGGCCTGCGCATACCTCCTGTCGCAGGGTTCTCGCTGCTCGACAACCTCTCGGATACCAAGCCTACGACTCGCGTCGGACAACCCAGAAGCCTTTTACGGGCGGCCGGTCACGGCGCGGGGGCGTGGCGGGGCCGTGTCAGGGCGCGGGGGCGGGCCTGCCAGGGCGCGGGGGCGGGGCCGTGTCAGGGCGCGGGGGCGGGGCGGAAGCCGATGGTGGGGACCGCCCGGCGCAGCGGCCAGGGGCGGTCCTGGACCGGCAGCAGCCGCTCCAGGAAGGCGTAGCGGGCACGGAGGGCGGCCGGGTCCTGGCACTCGTGGCCCTGGACGTGCTGCCACCACGCGGCGATCTCGCCCCAGGTGGGGGCCGAGAGGGAGCCGCCGAACTCCTGCACGGACAGGGCGGCGGTCAGGCCGGCGAAGGCGAGCCGGTCGGCGAGCGGCCAGTCGGCCAGGGTGCCGGTGACGAAGCCGGCGACGAAGACGTCGCCCGCGCCGGTGGGGTCGAGGGCGGAGACCTGGATGGCGGGGACCTCGGCCGTCTCGCCGGTGGCCCCGTCGACGGCGTAGGCACCTTCGGAGCCGAGGGTGACGACGGCGTAGCGGACCTTGTCGGCGAGGGCGTGGGCGGCGGCGCGGGGGCAGTCGGTGCGGGTGTAGCGCATCGCCTCGGCCGCGTTGGGCAGGAAGGCCTCGCAGTGCTCCAGGTCGGTCAGGCCGGCCAGGTCCCAGCGCCCGGTGTCGTCCCAGCCGACGTCGGCGAAGATCCTTGCGCCGTCGCGGGCCGCCCGGGCCACCCATTCCTCGCTGCGGCCGGGCACCAGGGAGGCGACGGCGGCGCGGGCGCGCGGCGGGTAGGCGGGCGGGGCGCCCTCGTGCGGCGGCGCGGCGTGGCCGTGGGACACCATGGTGCGCTCGCCCTCGTACGCCATGGAGACGGTGACGGGCGAGTGCCAGCCGGGGACGGTGCGGGAGAGGGCGAGGTCGATTCCCTCGCCCTGTTCCAGGGCGTCCCAGCAGTACTCGCCGTAGTGGTCGTCGCCGAAGGCGGCCGCGAGGGAGGTGCGCAGGCCGAGGCGGGCGAGTGCGGTGGCCATGTTGGCGACGCCGCCGGGACTGGATCCCATGCCGCGGGCCCAGGACTCGGTGCCGCGCACGGGGGCGCTGTCGAGGCCGGTGAAGATGATGTCGAGGAAGACCGTTCCGGTGAGGAAGACGTCGCAGTCGGGGTCGGTGGGCTCGCGCAGGCACACCAGCGGGTCGACGTCGGCGAGGTCGGTGTCGCGGTCGGTCACGGCAGGCTCCCCGGTCGTGGTGCTGATGCGGACAGTGTGCCGGAAGGGGCCGGGGAGAGGGGTTCGGCGCAACGAATTCGCCGCCAAGTACCCATGATCATCGTGCGCCAAACCTCTCCCCCGCCCATGGTGACCCGTATCACAGAGCGAATCGGGGGATAACGCCTTCTCCGCCCCCTCGGATGCTTGATACACATGGTGCCGCGACCCCGTGGATCACCGGGCGCCGTCTCACTTTCCCGTTCGGTTCCTGGAACGCCATGCCGTCGCGCCCTCCGCGTGCCCTGGGGGCGCGCGCCGCTCTCGTGGCCCTCGTCTCCCTCTTCACCGCGGGTTATCTCGCCCCCTATCTGCTGCCGACGGTCGTCGGCCGGCTGTCCGCCGGGCTCGGTCTCGGTGCGACCCAGGCCGGTCTGGTCGGCTCGATCCTGCTGCTCGGCTCGGCCTCGGCGGGCTTCACGCTGGCCGCCCACGGGGAGCGGATCGGTCCGCGCCGGGCGGCGCGCCTCGGGCTGGCGGCGATGGCCGTGGGCTACGGCACGTCGGCGACGACGGACGCGGTCCTTACGGTCGTGGCGGGAGCGGTCGTCGGCGGCTTCGGTTCCGGTACGGCGACGGCGGTGGCGGCGGCCGGGATCGCGGGCCGCCCCGATCCTCACCGGGCCTCCGCACTCGGCCTGTTAGCGGTCTCGGCGACGGCGGGGGCGCTGTATCTGACGCTGCCGCACCTGGGCGGCGGGCACGCGCTGCCGTTCGCGGCGATCGCGGGCACGGCGCTGCTGGTGTGGCCGGTGACGGCGTGGCTGCCGGGCGAGGCGCCCGTGGCGCGTGAGGCGGCGGTGGCGGGGCCGCTGCCACAGCGGTCCGCGGGGACGGTCCTCGCCTGCGGGATCCTGCTGTGGTCGATGGCGCAGAACGCGCTGTGGGGCGTCAGCGGCCGGATCGGCCTGACCCAGGCGGGGCTCTCCGAGGTGACGCTGGGCGTGGTGTTCGCCGCCGCGCTCGGTGCCGGGCTCATGGGCGTCGTCGTGGCCGGGGCGCTCGGCTCGCGGCTCGGTCGGGCGGTGCCGATCGGGGCGGGTACGGCGCTGATCGCCGGCTGCGTGCTGCTCAGTTCGGCCTCCGAGGGGCCGGTGTCCTTCGCGACCGGCGAGATCCTGTGGAACGCGGCGTACCCGGTCGTCCTGTCGTATCTGCTCGGGCTCGCCGCCTCGCTCGATCCGCGCGGGCGCTGGGCGGTCATGGTCGGCTCGGCGTCCTCGCTCGGCGTGGCCTGCGGTCCCGTGACGGGCAGCGTGCTGTCGGAGGCGGCCGGTTATCGCGGCATGGGCCTGACACTGTGCGTCCTGCTGCTCCTCGTCGCCGTCCCCATGACGGCCGTCGCACGCCACGTCTCCGGCCGCCCGCTCGTCCCGGGGTCCATCCGCCGCCGCGGCGGCGCCCCGGCGGCCGTCCTCGCGGCCACGACCGCCACGCCTCCCTCCCTGCTGCCCCAACTGGGGGCGCCGGAACAGGAGGTCACCGAGATCCGGGTCCCGGCCTCGCGCCGCCGGGCGGCGAGGTCGGCCTTCCGCCTGGCGAGGCCGACGGACCGGGGCTGAGACGGGCCGGTGCTGGGACCGGCCCGGGGCCGGGAGCGACCCGGGGCTGAGAACGGCGCGGGGCTTTTGGAGCGGCCCGGGCCCGACACCGGCCCTCATGGGCCAGGTCACGGGGCGGGGTTACTCACCGCACTCGTGGCCGGCCGGGTCCACCACGATCCGGTCCAGCAGGCTGCGCAGAAGGGCCTGCTCGGCTTCGGTGAGGTCGCCGAAGATCTCGCGCTCGGTGGCGCTCACGGCCGCGTCGATCCGCTCCAGCACCGCCGCGCCGGCGTCGGTGATCTCCACGATGTGCCGTCGCCGGTCGGCCGGGTCGCGCCTCCGCTCGGCCAGCCCGTCGGCCTCCAGCTCGTTGAGGATCGCGACCAGTTGGCTGGGGTCGACCTCCATCGCGGCGGCCAGGTCGCGCTGGCTCATGGCCGCGGGGGCGAGCCGCATCAGCGTCATCGCGTGGCGCGGGTGCAGCCCGGCGATGCCGAGGGCGGCGCGGATGCGGGCGCCGGTGAGCTCCCCGCGGAAGGAGAGGAGGAAGCCGAGGCGATCGTTCGGGAGAGCTGCCATGCCGTCCACCGTAACAGCGGCTTAATTATGGAGCGCGAATAATCGTTGATAGTGTTCAATGGTTTCCACGTCCCCAGCATTGGAGCCGCTCCATCATGTTCATCGCCTACGCCGTCCTCGCCGGCCTTCTGGCACTCGCGCTCTGCGCGTCCGCCTTCATGACCTTCACCCGCAACCCGGCCGTCGTCGACAGCATGACGAAGCTGGGGGTGCCCGATTCCTGGCTGCCATGGCTGGCGGCGGCGAAGGCCGCGGGCGCCGTCGGCCTGCTGGCGGGCCTGGCCGTCCCCCTCCTCGGTGAGGCGGCGGCCGTCGGCCTGGTGCTCTACTTCGCGGGCGCCGTCGTCGCCCACATACGCGGGAAGGACTACGCGCTGGCCCCGGCCGCCGTCCTGACGCTGCTCCCGGCGGTCGCGCTCGCCCTGCGCGTCGCTTCCGCCTGACCGGCCGCCGACCCGACCGCTCCAAAACTTCGAAGACAATACGAGACGTCTCGTCTTGCATTCCGAGGAGTCGGGGTATACGGTCGACGAGTCGCCGCGAGACGGATCGTCTCGCGGCGGTCCCGCCGTCGACCCCACAGGAGATCGCCCTTGTTCCGTGCCCAACTCACCGAGGTCACCAAGCGCTACGACGACCGGCACGTCCACCACCGCACCGTGCTCGACCGCGTCTCCCTCACCGTCCGGCCCGGCGAGCGCCTCGGCGTCGTCGGGGACAACGGTTCGGGGAAGTCCACCCTGCTCCGGCTCCTCGCCGGCCTCGAGAGCCCCGACAACGGCACCGTGGCCGTCGAGGCCCCCGGCGGCCTCGGTCATCTCGCCCAGACCCTCGACCTCCCGCCGACCGCCACCGTCGGCGAGGCCGTCGAGCAGGCGCTGGCGGAGGTACGGGCGCTGGAGCGGGCGATCCGCGCGGCGGAGGCGGCCCTCGCCGACACCGGCGACCTCGCCGGGTACGCGGAGCTGCTCGCCGCCTACGAGGCGCGCGGCGGCGCCGACGCCGACCGCCGGGTCGAGACGACCCTGCGCCGGCTCGGCGAACCCGGCCCGCTCGACCACGACCGCCCCCTCGGCACCCTCTCCGGTGGCCAGCGCTCCCGGCTCGCCCTCGCCGCCGTCCTCGCGGCCGAGCCCGAACTGCTCCTGCTCGACGAACCGACCAACGACCTCGACGACGAGGCCGTCGCCTGGCTGGAGGAGCGGCTGCGCGCCCACCGGGGCACAGTCGTGGCCGTCTCCCACGACCGCGTCTTCCTCGAACGGGTCACCACCGCCGTCCTGGAGGTCGACGAGGACCGGCACACCCTGCGCCGGTACGGCAACGGTTACGCCGGCTACCTCGCCGGCCGCGCCGCCGAGCGGGCCCGCAGACAGCGGGAGCACGAGGAGTGGAAGGCGGAGCTGACCCGGTACACGGCGCTCGCGGACAGCAATATCGACCGCTTCAGCGCCATCCCGCGCAAGGCCCCGGCCGCGTTCAGCGGGGCCGGCGCCTTCCGCGCCCGGTCACGGGCGCACGGGGCGATGAGCCGCATCCGCGCCGCCCGCGAGCGGCTGGCCCGGCTCACCGCCCACCCGGTGCCCGCGCCTCCCGAGCCGCTGCGCTTCCGTGCCGCCCCGGCGGGCGAGGGCGCGCCCGTGGACCTGACGGGGATCCGGGTGGCCGGCCGGCTCCGGCTGGACGCCCTGCACCTCGACGCGGGCGAACGGCTCCTGGTGACCGGGCCCAACGGCGCCGGCAAGACCACCCTCCTGAAGGTCCTCGCGGGCGAACTCGTCCCGGACGCGGGCACGGTGAAGGCCCCGGCCCGGGTCGGGCTGCTCCGCCAGGACACCGCCCCGCCCACCGATCCCCGTACCGTCCGCGAAGCCTTCGGGGAGGGCCGCGAGGACGAACTGCTCGCCCTCGGGCTCTTCGCCGCGCGGGACCTGGCGACCCCGGTGCGGCTCCTGTCGACGGGCCAGCGCCGCAAGCTGGAGCTGGCCCGGCTCGTGACGGCGCCCGCCGACCTGCTGCTCCTGGACGAGCCGACCAACCACCTGGCCCCGGGCCTGGTGGAGGAGATCGACGCCGCGCTCGCCGCCTACCGGGGCACGCTGGTGATCGTCAGCCATGACCGGCGCCTCCGGGAGGGCTTCCGTGGCCGCCGCCTCGACCTGGCCCCGGCTGAACCCCGGGCACTGGCTTCGGCCGCGGCTTCGCCGAGGGCGGGGGCTGCGGCCTCGGCGGGGGCCGGGACCGGGGCGGGGGCGGGGGTCACGCCCCGAAGTCGTACGCGGTGACCTCCGCCAGGTACCGCTCCCGCCGTGCCTCGTCGTCCTCCAGGAAGGAGGCCAGGAAGGAGTTCCGCGCGAGGGTCCGCAGCTGCTCCGGCGTCAGCGACAGCGCGTCCCTGACCGCGTCGAAGGTGTCGCCCACATAGCCGCCGAAATACGCGGGGTCGTCGGAGTTGACCGTCGCCACCAGGCCCGCGTCCAGCATCGCCCGCAGCGGGTGCTCCTCCAGGACGTCGACCGCCCGCAGCCGCACGTTGGACAGCGGGCACAGCGTCAGCGGCACCCGCTCGCGGACGAGCCGCTCGACGAGCGTCGGGTCCTCCATGCAGCGCAGACCGTGGTCGATTCGCTCCACGTCGAGGACGTCGAGGGCCTCGCGGATGTACTCCGCCGGGCCCTCCTCCCCCGCGTGCGCGACCCGCCGCAGACCGAGCCGGGCGGCCTCCTCGTACACCTCGCGGAACTTCGCCGGCGGATGGCCCACCTCCGCCGAGTCCAGACCCACCCCCGTGATCCGGTCCAGATACGGCTTCGCGGCCTCCAGCGTCGCCATCGCCGACTCGGCCGTCTCGTCGCGCAGGAAGCACATGATGAGCCGCGTCGAGATCCCGTGCCGCTCCTCGGCCCGGTCCAGGGCGGCCCCGAGCCCGTCCACCACGACCCCCATCGGCACCCCGCGCGCCGTGTGCGCCTGCGGGTCGAAGAAGATCTCGGCGTGCCGCACGCCCTGCTCCGCGGCCCGCGCCAGATAGGCGTCGGCGAGCTCGGTGAAGTCGTCGGCGGTGCGCAGGACCGCCATCAGGGCGTAGTACAGGTCCAGGAAGGACTGCAGATCGCCGAACCGGTACGCCTCGCGCAGCGCCTCGGTGTCCGCGTACGGCAGGGTGACGCCGTTGCGCTCGGCGAGCGCGAACGCGAGCTCGGGTTCGAGGGTCCCTTCGATGTGGAGGTGCAGTTCGGCTTTCGGTACGGGCACGGTGCTCGTTCTATCTCTTCGGTACGGGGACCCTCATCAGGTCCTGGGCAATGCTCAGCTCCCCCTCGAACCCCGCCGCCCGCGCCTGCCGCTCGAACTCCTCCGGGTCGGTGTACCGCTGCGAGAAGTGCGTCAGCACCAGGTGCCGCACGCCGGCGTCCCGGGCGACCGCCGCGGCCTGGCCGGCCGTCAGATGGCCGTGGTCCACGGCGAGCTGGACGTCCTCGTCGAGGAACGTCGACTCGATGACCAGCATGTCGGCGCCCTCGGCGAGCGCGTACACCCCGTCGCACAGCCGGGTGTCCATGACGAAGGCGAACCTCTGTCCGCGCCGGACCTCGCTCACCTGCTCCAGGGTGACGCCGTCGAGGACGCCCTCGCGCTGGATGCGGCCCACGTCGGGGCCCTTGATGCCGTGCGCCGCCAGCCGCTCGGGCAGGATGCGGCGCCCGTCCGGCTCGACGAGCCGGTAGCCGTACGACTCCACGGGGTGGGAGAGCCGGTGCGCCTCCAGCGTGTACGACTCGGTGACCGCGAGCGGCCCGTCGGCGGCGACCGGGACCTCGGCGAGCTTCACCGTCTCCCGGTAGGCCGTGGCGTACCGCAGCCGCTCGAAGAAACGCCGCCCGCTCGCCGGGTAGTGCGCGGTGACCGGGTGCGGGACCTGGTCGAGGTTGATCCGCTGGATCACCCCGGCAAGGCCCAGGGAGTGGTCACCGTGGAAGTGCGTGACACAGATCCGGTCGAGATCGTGCGCCGCCACCCCGGCCCTGAGCATCTGCCGCTGGGTGCCCTCGCCGGGGTCGAAGAGGATGCCCTGCCCGTCCCAGCGCAGCAGATAGCCGTTGTGGTTGCGGTGCCGGGTCGGGACCTGGCTGGCCGTGCCGAGGACGACCAGTTCGCGTACGGACAAGGGAAGGAACCGTCCTGCCCTATCCGGGCGGCCAGTTGAGGCCGCGGCCGCCGAGCACGTGCGCGTGGGCGTGGAAGACGGTCTGGCCGGCGCCCGCGCCCGTGTTGAAGACGATCCGGAAGCCGCTGCCGTCGACCTTCTCCTGCGCGGCGACCTCGCCGGCCTCGCGCAGCACGTCCGCGGCGACGGTCGGCGCGGCGGCGGCCAGGGAGGCGGCGTCGGGGTAGTGCAGGCGCGGGATGACCAGGACGTGCGTGGGCGCCTGCGGGTTGATGTCGCGGAACGCCACCGTCGTCTCGGTCTCGCGCACGATCGTCGCCGGCACCTCCCCCTCCGCGATCTTGCAGAACAGGCAGTCGCTCTGCGGCTCTCCGGCCATGGCCCGGGCCTCCTCGCCTCTGTCGATCAGTACAACCCGCATGCTATCGGGGGCCACCGACAGCGGCCGCCGACCCGGCCCGCGATCCGCACCGGGCCGCTGGGGCGCCACGTGAGCTCGCCGAAGGCTCGCTTCAGGCGCGCCTACGCCCAGCGTCCCGTACGGCCGAGCACGAGCGCCGCGGCCGCCGTGCCCGCCGTGGAGGTGCGCAGCACGCTCGGCCCGAGGCGGTACGGCTTCGCCCCCGCCTCCTCGAACAGCGCCAGCTCGTCCGGGGAGACACCGCCTTCGGGCCCCACGACGAGGACGATGGAGCCCTCCCGCGGCAGTTCGGCGGTGGCCAGGGCCCCGCTCGGGTGCGCGCGGTCCTCGTGCAGGACGGCGGCGAAGTCGGCGTCCGCGAGGAGCGCGGCGACCTGCTTGCCCGTCATCAGGTCGGTGACCTCGGGGAAGCGGGTGCGGCGCGACTGCTTCCCGGCCTCGCGGGCGGTGGCCCGCCACTTGGCGAGGGCCTTGAGGCCGCGCTCGCCCTTCCACTGGGTGATGCAGCGGGACGCGGCCCACGGCACGATCGCGTCCACGCCGGTCTCCGTCATGGTCTCGACGGCCAGTTCGCCGCGGTCGCCCTTGGGCAGGGCCTGGACGACGGTGACACGGGGCGCGGGCTCGGGATCCTCGTGGACGGCGGTGACGTCGACGGTCAGCCGGTCCTTGCCCTCGGCGGCGGCCACCACGCACTCGGCCCAGGCGCCCCGCCCGTCGGTGAGCACCAGCTCCTCCCCGGCGCGCAGCCGCTTCACGGACACGGCGTGGCGGCCCTCGGGCCCGTCGAGGAGGAAGCCGCCGACGGCGGGCACGGCGTCGACGACGAAGACGGGTGCGGTCACGATGTGCTCCTGGTGCTGTCGGGCAGCCCGGCGAGGGCGGTGTCGAGTTCGGCGGCGAGGACCTCCACGAGCCGGCCGGCCGGGAGGTCCCGCGCCAGGCGGTGGCCCTGCCCGGCCCACAGGGCCATGCCCTGCGGGTCCCCGGCGGTCGCGGCGGCCTTGCGCAGCGGGGCGGTGAGGTGGTGGACCTCGGGGTAGGCGGCGGGCGCGTACGGGCCGTGCTCGCGCATGAAACGGTTCACCAGGCCCCGGGCCGGCCGTCCGGAGAAGGCCCGGGTGAGCTCGGTGCGGACGAAGAGGGGGTCGGTCAGGGCCCGCTTGTGCAGCGGGTGCGCTCCCGACTCGGGGCAGACGAGGAAGGCGGTGCCGAGCTGGGCGGCGTCGGCGCCGGCCGCGAGCACGGCGGCGATCTGCCGGCCGCGCATGAGG
Organism: Streptomyces sp. NPDC126499; assembly: GCF_040302485.1. Lineage (NCBI taxonomy): Bacteria > Bacillati > Actinomycetota > Actinomycetes > Kitasatosporales > Streptomycetaceae > Streptomyces > Streptomyces sp. NPDC126499. Next base: position 69,000 of record NZ_JBEOUO010000003.1, read on the forward strand.
CCGCCGGTCGCCACGATCGGCAGCCGGACGCTCTCCCGCACCTCGGTGAGCAGGGGCAGCAGCCCGCGGCCGATGCCGGCGCAGGGTCCGTCGGCCGGATCGTCGCGGTGGGTGCCCTGGTGCCCGCCCGCCTCGGTGCCCTGCACACAGATCGCGTCGGCACCGGCCCGCTCGGCCGTCCGGGCCTCGTCGACCGAGGTGACGGTGACGATCGTGAACGTACCGGCCCGCGCGAAGGCGTCGAGCGCGTCGCGGTCGGGGCAGCCGAAGGTGAAGGAGACGACCGGCACGGGGTCGTCGAGGAGGATCGCCAGCTTGGCCTCGTACGCGTCGTCCCTGCCCTGCTCGGCGTCGCCGAGCTCGGTCTCGTACCAGGCGGCCTCACCCGCGAGCTGGTGGCGGTAGACCTCGACGGCCGCGGGGTCGGCGGGCTGGCCGCCCGGCGGCATGAACAGATTGACGCCGAAGGGCCGGCCGGTGAGCGCGCGGACCTGCTTGATCTCCTGGTAGAGCCCGCCCGCGGTCTTGTAGCCGCCGGCCAGGAACCCGAGCGCCCCCGCCTCGCACACGGCACCGACGAGCTCCGGGCAGGAGGCGCCACCCGCCATGGGCGCCTGCACGATCGGATGACGAGAGAGATCGCTCAGCGAGCTGGACATGCAGGCAATCGTGTCATGCCCGTCCGGCCCGCCGAACCGCGACGGGGCCCCGCACCCGTGCGGGACCCCGTCGCATATGCCTCCGGCCTCAGGACACCTCCGGGCGCCCCCGGGGGACGACCCCCGGACCCCCGGCAACGCGCCTAACGCCCGTTGAACGCGTCCTTCAGGCGCGAGAACAGACCCTGCTGCCCCGGCTGACCGTGTCGGCCCGGGGGCGCCCCCCGGACCCCCGGCAGCGCGCCTAACGCCCGTTGAACGCGTCCTTCAGGCGCGAGAACAGACCCTGCTGCCCCGGCTGGAACTGCCCCAGCGGGCGTTCCTCGCCGCGCAGCTTGGCCAGCTCGCGCAGCAGGCGCTCCTGCTCGGCGTCGAGCTTCGTCGGGGTCTGGACCTCGACGTGGACGATCAGGTCGCCCCGGCCGTTGCCGCGCAGGTGGGTGACGCCGCGGCCGTGCAGCGGGATCGACTGGCCGGACTGGGTGCCGGGACGGATGTCCACGTCCTCCAGGCCGTCGAGGGTCTGCAGCTGCACCTTCGTACCGAGCGAGGCCGCCGTCATCGGGATGGTCACCGTGCAGTGCAGGTCGTCGCCGCGCCGCTGGAAGACGTCGTGCGGCACCTCGTGGATCTCCACGTACAGGTCGCCGGCCGGGCCGCCGCCGGGGCCGACCTCGCCCTCGCCGGCGAGCTGGATGCGGGTGCCGTTGTCGACACCGGCCGGGATCTTGACCGTGAGCGTGCGGCGGGAACGGACCCGGCCGTCGCCCGCGCACTCCGGGCACGGGGTCGGGACGACGGTGCCGAAGCCCTGGCACTGCGGGCAGGGCCGCGAGGTCATGACCTGGCCCAGGAAGGACCGGGTGACCTGCGAGACCTCACCACGGCCGCGGCACATGTCACAGGTCTGCGCGGAGGTGCCGGGCGCGGCGCCCTCGCCGGAGCAGGTGGTGCAGACGACGGCCGTGTCGACCTGGATGTCCTTCGTGGTGCCGAAGGCCGCCTCGTCGAGCGTGATCTCCAGGCGGATCATCGCGTCCTGGCCGCGCCGGGTGCGCGAGCGCGGGCCGCGCTGGGACGCCGTACCGAAGAAGGCGTCCATGATGTCCGAGAAGTTCCCGAAGCCGCCCGCGCCGAAGCCGCCGGCCCCGCCCCCTCCGGAGGAGGACAGCGGGTCGCCGCCGAGGTCGTAGACCTGCTTCTTCTGCGGGTCCGACAGGACCTCGTACGCGGCGTTGATCTCCTTGAACCGCTCCTGCGTCTTCGGGTCCGGATTCACGTCCGGGTGAAGCTCGCGGGCGAGTCGGCGGAAAGCCTTCTTGATCTCGTCCTGCGAGGCGTCGCGACGCACGCCGAGGACGGCGTAATAGTCCGTGGCCACTTACGACTCCGCCAGGATCTGTCCGACGTAACGTGCCACTGCGCGTACCGCTCCCATCGTTCCGGGGTAGTCCATGCGGGTCGGTCCGACCACGCCGAGTTTGGCGACTGCCTCGCCGCCGGAACCGTAGCCGACCGAGACGACGGACGTGGACGTCAGCCCCTCGTGGGCGTTCTCGTGCCCGATCCGTACGGTCATGCCCGATTCCTTGGCCTCGCCGAGCAGCTTGAGGAGCACGACCTGCTCCTCAAGGGCTTCCAGGACGGGCCTGATCGTCAGGGGGAAGTCGTGTCCGAAGCGGGTCAGATTGGCGGTGCCGCCGATCATGAGCCGCTCCTCGTGCTCCTCCACGAGGGTTTCGAGGAGGGTCGCGAGCACCGTCGAGACCGTGCCGCGGTCCTCGCTGTCCTCGAAGGACTCCGGCAGGTCCTGCACCAGCTGCGGCACGTCCGCGAAGCGACGGCCGACGACCCGGCTGTTGAGCCGGGCCCGCAGGTCCGCGAGGGAGGTCTCGCCGAAGGGCGCCGGGCAGTCGATCACCCGCTGCTCGACCCGGCCGGTGTCGGTGATCAGCACCAGCATCAGCCGGGCGGGCGCCAGGGACAGCAGTTCCACGTGCCGCACCGTCGACCGGGTCAGCGAGGGGTACTGCACGACGGCGACCTGCCGGGTCAGCTGCGCGAGCAGCCGGACCGTGCGGCCGACGACGTCGTCGAGGTCGACGGCCCCGTCGAGGAAGTTGTGGATCGCCCGCCGCTCGGGGGTCGACAGCGGCTTGACGCCGGCGAGCCGGTCGACGAAGAGGCGGTAGCCCTTGTCGGTGGGGATGCGTCCGGCGCTGGTGTGGGGCTGGGCGATGTACCCCTCCTCCTCCAGGACGGCCATGTCGTTGCGCACGGTGGCCGGCGAGACGCCGAGTTTGTGCCGCTCGGTCAGCGCCTTGGAGCCGACCGGCTCCTCCGTCCCGACGTAGTCCTGGACGATGGCGCGCAGCACCTCGAGTCTGCGTTCGCTGAGCATCGCGCGCACCTCCAGCTGTCGATCCGGTTCCGGTTGCTCCGCTTTTGGCACTCGCCCTGCCCGAGTGCCAGGAATCCCCCGGCCAGTGTACGGCGGCGGACATCGCTCCTGGCAAGGAGGCGGCGTCGGCGTCGGCACAGCCGCTAGGGTCGCGGTATGGACGTGGACGGCATCAACGGTCGTGCGGGGCGGTGGGCGGAGCTGGGCTGGGAGCGGCTCACGGACAGCGTGGGCAGGCGCCGATTGCCTGGCTGGGACGCCACCGTCGGCCTGGTCGTCGCCCCGGGAGCGGTCCTGTTGTACGACACGGGAGCCACCCTCGCGCAGGGCGCCGAACTGCGTGCCCAGGTGGCGGAGCTCACGGGCGGCCGCGAGGTGACACATATCGCACTCAGCCATCCGCACTTCGACCATGTGCTCGGCACGGCGGTCTTCGCCGGCGCCGAGGTCTTCGGAGCGGTGGGCATGGACACGCTGCTGCCCCGGGAGCGCGAGGCGCTGCGGACGGACGCGGTACGGCACGGGGTCGACGAGCGGGAGGCGGCGGAGGCCGCCGAGGCGCTGGTCGCGCCGCGCCACACCGTCTCCGGCGAGTGGACCCTCGACCTGGGCGGCCGGCAGGTCCTCCTCGCCAACGTCGGCCCCGGGCACTCCGGCCATGACCTGGTGCTGCTCGTCCCGGGTGAGCGGGAGATCGTCTTCTGCGGGGACCTGGTCGAGGAGTCGGGCGAACCCCAGGCCGGCCCGGACGCCATCCCGTCCCGCTGGCCGGACGCCCTGGACCGTCTCCTGGCCCTGGGCGGCGAGGACGCCGTGTACGTGCCGGGTCACGGGGCGGTGGTCGACGCGGCGTTCGTGCGACGCCAGCGCGATGAACTGGCACGGCGCTTCTCCGTCGCATAACGTCCCCCGAATGCGCAGCTACAACCCGGATCTGACACCTCCTTGGAAGCGCTCGGCGCCCGTGCCGGAGGTCCCGGCGGACCGTGACCTCGTGGTCGAGGAGGTCACGACGGGCTTCTGCGGGGCGGTGATCCGCTGCGAGGCGGGCACGGTGACCCTGGAGGACCGCTTCGGCAAGCACCGGGTCTTCCCGATGGAGCCGCGCGGCTTCCTCCTGGAGGGCCGGGTCGTCACCCTGGTCCGCCCCTCCCGCCCGGCGCCCGCGCGGCCCACCCGTACCGCCTCCGGCTCGATCGCCGTCCCCGGCGCCCGGGCGCGGGTCGCCCGAGCGGGCCGGATCTACGTCGAGGGCCGCCACGACGCCGAGCTGGTGGAGCGGGTGTGGGGCGACGACCTGCGGATCGAGGGCGTCGTGGTGGAGTACCTGGAGGGCGTCGACGACCTCCCGGCCATCGTCGCCGACTTCGCCCCGGCCCCGGATGCCCGGCTCGGCGTCCTGGTCGACCACCTGGTCCCGGGCTCCAAGGAGTCCCGCATCGCGGCCCAGGTCTCCTCCCCCGACGTCCTCGTGGTCGGCCACCCCTATATCGACGTCTGGCAGGCCGTGAAGCCCTCCGCCCTGGGCATCCCGTCCTGGCCGGCCGTCCCCCGCGGCCAGGACTGGAAGACCGGCGTCTGCCACGCCCTGGGCTGGCCCCCCAACACCGGCGCCGCCTGGCAGCACATCCTGTCCCGCGTCCACTCCTACAAGGACCTGGAGCCGGAGCTGCTGGGAGCGGTCGAGCGCTTGATCGACCACGTGACCGTGCCATGACGTCGAGTCGCTCGTCGAGCGCCTCGGCACCTGGCCGCCGCCCTCCGCACCCACGGGGGTGAGCCGGCGGTCAGGCGTCACTCCCCTGGTCCACCAGGTCCCGCTAGTCCACCAGGTCCCGCACCACCGCGTCCGCCAGCAGCCGCCCCCGGAGCGTCAGCACCGCCCGCCCCTCGCCGTACGGGCCCGGGTCCAGCAGGCCGTCCGTCAGGGCCCGCTCGGCCGCGGCCAGCCCGGCGGGGCGGAGCAGGTCCAGGGGGCACCCCTCCCGCAGCCTCAGCTCCAGGAGGACCCGCTCGACCCGCCGGTCCTCCTCCGAGAGGACCTCGCGCCCGGCCCCGGGGGACTGCCCGTCGCCCAGGGCCGCCGCGTAGGCGCCGGGGTGCTTGACGTTCCACCAGCGGACGCCGCCCACGTGGCTGTGCGCGCCCGGCCCGGCGCCCCACCAGTCGGCGCCGCGCCAGTACAGCTCGTTGTGGAGGCAGCGGCCGGCCTCGGAGGTGGCCCAGTTGGACACCTCGTACCACTCGAACCCGGCTCCGGAGAGCGCCTCCTCGGCCATCAGGTACCGGTCGGCGTGCACGTCGTCGTCGGTCATGGGTATCTCGCCGCGCCGGATGCGCCGGGCCAGCTGGGTGCCCTCCTCCACGATGAGCGCGTAGGCGCTGACGTGGTCGGGTCCGGCGCCGATCGCCGCGTCGAGGGAGGCCCGCCAGTCGTCGTCGGACTCGCCGGGCGTGCCGTAGATGAGGTCGAGGTTGACGTGCTCGAAGCCGGCCGCGCGCGCCTCCGCGACGCATGCCTCGGGGCGGCCGGGGGTGTGGCTGCGGTCGAGGATCTTCAGGACGTGCCGGCGGGCGCTCTGCATGCCGAAGGAGATCCGGTTGAAGCCGCCCGCCCGCAGCTCCTCCAGATAGGCCGGGTTCACGGACTCCGGGTTGGCCTCGGTGGTCACCTCGGCGTCGTCGGCGAGCCCGAACTCGTCGCGGATCGCCGCCAGCATCGACACGAGGTCGGCGGCGTCGAGCAGCGTGGGGGTGCCGCCGCCGACGAAGACGGTCCGCACCGGGCGCGGGTCGTCGCCGAGGACCTTGCGGGCGAGCCGTATCTCCTCGGCCACCTGCCCCGCGTAGTTCTCCCGGGAGGCGAGCACGCCGCCGGCGCCGCGCAGCTCGCTCGCGGTGTAGGTGTTGAAGTCGCAGTAGCCGCACCGGGTGGCGCAGTACGGCACGTGCAGATAGAACCCGAGCGGACGCTCCCCGGCCCCCTGCAGGGCGTGCGCGGGCAGCACCCCGTCGTCGGGCATGGGCTCACCATCGGGCAGTACGGAAGGCATGAGCCCATTGTCCCGTACCGCCCGACGTGAGCGTCCGGCCTGTGGACAACCGCCTGTGGATACTTCCGGGCGGCGGCTCCCGCCCTACGCCTCGCGCGCTCCCGCGTACATCTCCTCGATCAGGTGCCGATAGGTCCGCTCCACGACCGGCCGCTTCATCTTCAGGCTCGGGGTGAGCTCGCCGTGCTCGATGTCGAGGTCGCGCGGCAGCAGCCGGAACTTCTTGATCGTCTGCCAGCGCTGCAGGCCCTCGTTGAGGCGGGCGACATAGCCCTCGACGAGCTTCTCGACCTGCGGGGAGGCGACGACCTCCGCGTAGGACTTGCCGCCGAGGCCGTGCTCGGCGGCCCAGCCGAGGATGGAGGGCTCGTCGAGGGCGATGAGGGCGGTGCAGTAGTTCCGGTCCGCGCCGAGCACCACGATGTTGGAGACGAAGGGACAGACGGCCTTGAACCGGCCCTCGATCTCCGACGGGGCGATGTACTTGCCGCCGGAGGTCTTGAACAGGTCCTTCTTGCGGTCGGTGATCCGCAGGTAGCCGTCGGCGGACAGTTCGCCGATGTCGCCGGTGTGGAACCAGCCGTCCGGCTCCAGGACCTCGGCGGTCTTCTCCGGCAGGCCGTGGTAGCCCTCCATGATGCCGGGGCCGCGCAGCAGGATCTCGCCGTCGTCGGCGATGCGGACCTCGGTGCCGGGCAGCGGCTTGCCGACGGTGCCGGTGCGGTAGGCCTCGCCGGGGTTCACGAAGGAGGCGGCGGAGGACTCGGTGAGGCCGTAGCCCTCCAGGATGTGGATGCCGGCGCCGGAGAAGAAGTAGCCGATCTCGGGGGCCAGGGCGACCGAGCCGGACACGGCGGCGCGCAGCCGGCCGCCGAAGGCCTCGCGGAGCTTCTTGTAGACGAGCGCGTCGGCGACCTTGTGCTTGACGGTGAGGCCGAAGGGCGCCGAGGCGGTGCCGGTGCGGCGGAAGTTGTCCTGGGTGACCTTGGCGTACTCGCGGGCGACGCCGGCCGCCCACTGGAAGATCTTGTACTTGGCCGGGCCGCCTTCGCGGGCCTTGGCGGCGACGCCGTTGTAGACCTTCTCGAAGATCCGGGGGACGGCGGCCATGTAGGTGGGCTGCACGACCGGCAGATTGACGATGATCTTGTCGATGCGGCCGTCGACGGCGGTGACGTGGCCGACCTCGATCTGGCCGGAGGTGAGCACCTTGCCGAAGACGTGGGCGAGCGGCAGCCACAGGTACTGCACGTCGTCCCGGGTGACCAGGCCGGTGGCGGCGATGGCCTTGGCCATGTACGACCAGTTGTCGTGCGGGAGGCGGACGCCCTTGGGGCGGCCGGTGGTGCCCGAGGTGTAGATCAGGGTGGCGAGCTGGTCCTTGGTGATCGCGGCGACCCGCTCCTTGACGACCTCGGGGTGCTTCTCCAGGTACGCCTTGCCGCGCGCCTCCAGCTCGGCGAGGGTGAGCACCCACTCGTCGGAGGTGTCGGCGCCCTCGGGGTCGATGACGACGACGTGGTGGAGCTGGGGCAGGTCGGCGCGGCGCTCGACGGCCTTGGCGAGCTGGTCGGCGTTCTCGGCGATCAGGACGCGCGAGTCGGAGTCGGAGAGGATGAAGGCCGACTCCTCGGCGTTCGTCTGCGGGTAGACCGTGGTGACGGCGGCGCCGGCGCACATGACGCCGAGGTCGGCGAGGATCCACTCGACGCGGGTGGAGGAGGCGAGGGCGACCCGCTCCTCCGGTGCGACGCCGAGGTCGATCAGGCCGGCGGCGATGCCGTGGACCCGCTCGGCGGCCTGCGCCCAGCTGAGCGACTTCCAGTCGTCGGGGCCCTGGCCGGAGGCGGAGGGGACCGGGTAGCGGTAGGCCTCCGCGTCCGGGGTCCGCTCGACGCGCTCAAGGAAGAGGGCCGCGACGGACGGCGGCCGGTTCTCGATCAGGGTCTGTGTGTCGCTCACGACGTCCTCCGGGCGGCGGCGGTGCGGTCAGGCGGTGTGATCGGGCATGCGTGGGGCGTGGCGTGACTACGTGACGTAACTAACTGGCGAGTAACCTTCGAGCGGCTTCAGAGTAGAGCTCCTGAGTCTGGCGCGTAAGAGCTTGCATATAACGAACGGGTCTGTGCGCACATGGCGCACAGACCCGTTCGGTGTACACGGCAGTTACCGCGCGGACTACTTCTTCGCCTTGCCGCCCGCCGCGTCGTCGCTGGAGAGGACGGCGATGAAGGCCTCCTGCGGGACCTCCACGGAGCCGACCATCTTCATCCGCTTCTTGCCTTCCTTCTGCTTCTCCAGCAGCTTCCGCTTACGGGAGATGTCACCGCCGTAGCACTTGGCGAGGACGTCCTTGCGGATGGCGCGGATGGTCTCGCGGGCGATGACCCGGGAGCCGATGGCGGCCTGGATCGGCACCTCGAAGGCCTGCCGGGGGATGAGCTCGCGCAGCTTGGCGACGAGCCGCACACCGTAGGCGTACGCGGCGTCCTTGTGGGTGATCGCCGAGAAGGCGTCCACCTTGTCGCCGTGCAGCAGGATGTCGACCTTGACCAGGCTGGAGGCCTGCTCGCCGGTGGGCTCGTAGTCGAGCGAGGCGTAGCCGCGGGTCTTGGACTTCAGCTGGTCGAAGAAGTCGAAGACGATCTCGGCCAGCGGGAGGGTGTAGCGGATCTCGACGCGGTCCTCGGAGAGGTAGTCCATGCCGAGGAGGGTGCCGCGCCGGTTCTGGCACAGCTCCATGATCGAGCCGATGAACTCGGTCGGGGCGAGGATCGTGGCGCGTACGACGGGCTCGTACACCTCGCTGATCTTGCCCTCGGGAAACTCGCTCGGGTTGGTGACCGTGTGCTCGGTGCCGTCCTCCATGACCACGCGGTAGACCACGTTGGGCGCGGTGGCGATCAGGTCGAGCCCGAACTCGCGCTCCAGGCGCTCGCGGATCACGTCCAGGTGGAGCAGACCGAGGAAGCCGACGCGGAAGCCGAAGCCGAGGGCGGCGGAGGTCTCCGGCTCGTAGACGAGGGCGGCGTCGTTGAGCTGGAGCTTGTCGAGCGCGTCGCGCAGCTCGGGGTAGTCCGAGCCGTCCAGCGGATACAGACCGGAGAAGACCATCGGCTTCGGGTCCTTGTAACCGCCGAGCGCCTCCTGGGCGCCCTTGCTCTGGGAGGTGATCGTGTCACCGACCTTGGACTGGCGGACGTCCTTCACACCGGTGATGAGGTAGCCCACCTCGCCGACGCCGAGGCCGTCGGCCGGCAGCATCTCGGGCGAGTTGGTGCCGATCTCCAGGAGCTCGTGGGTGGCGCCGGTCGACATCATCTTGATGCGCTCGCGCTTGTTGAGCTGGCCGTCGACGACACGGACGTACGTGACGACGCCCCGGTAGGAGTCGTACACGGAGTCGAAGATCATCGCGCGCGCGGGGGCGTCGGCGACGCCCACCGGGGCCGGGATGTCCCGGACGACGCGGTCGAGCAGGGCCTCGACGCCCATGCCGGTCTTGGCGGAGACCTTGAGGACGTCCTCCGGCTGGCAGCCGATGAGGTTGGCCAGCTCCTCGGCGAACTTCTCCGGCTGGGCGGCCGGGAGGTCGATCTTGTTGAGGACCGGGACGATGGTGAGGTCGTTCTCCATCGCCAGGTAGAGGTTGGCCAGGGTCTGCGCCTCGATGCCCTGCGCGGCGTCCACGAGCAGGATCGTGCCCTCGCAGGCGGCGAGCGAGCGCGAGACCTCGTAGGTGAAGTCGACGTGCCCGGGGGTGTCGATCATGTTCAGGATGTGCGTCGTGCCCTGGTCCGGCCCCGCGCTGGGGGCCCAGGGCAGACGGACCGCCTGGGACTTGATCGTGATGCCGCGCTCACGCTCGATGTCCATCCGGTCGAGATACTGGGCGCGCATCTGCCGCTGGTCGACCACACCGGTCAGCTGGAGCATCCGGTCGGCGAGCGTGGACTTGCCGTGGTCGATGTGCGCGATGATGCAGAAATTGCGGATCAGAGCCGGGTCGGTTCGGCTCGGCTCGGGCACGTTGGTAGGAGTCGCGGGCACGCAGGGTTCTCGTCTCGGGCGATGTTCAGAACGGATACGTAGGCTCCATGGTCCCATGACTGCGGGCCGGTGCTCGGTTTGGGCGGCGCGGAGAGCGGCTGATACCGTGGACAGCTGTGTCTCGTGTGCCCTCTCCCGGGGGTACCTCCCGTGCCCCGAGGGCTACGGGGGAGCGGCACATCCTGAAGAAACATCGAACCTGTAAAGGCTCTTTCGTGGCGAACATCAAGTCCCAGATCAAGCGGAACAAGACCAACGAGAAGGCGCGCCTGCGCAACAAGGCCGTCAAGTCGTCGCTCAAGACCGCGATCCGCAAGGCCCGCGAGGCTGTCGCCGCCGGCGACCTCGAGAAGGCCACTGTGGCCGCTCGTGCCGCTTCGCGTCAGCTCGACAAGGCTGTCTCGAAGGGTGTCATCCACAAGAACGCCGCCGCCAACAAGAAGTCGGCGCTGGCCCACAAGGTTGCCTCCCTCCAGGGCTGAGCTCTGATCTCACGGCTTCACCCGGCCGCACGGGACCCAGCGGGCCCTCTCTTCCGCTCCCGGTCGGCCACCCCGGCCTCGTACGCGAGACGCGTTCGCCACGCGTGTACGGGACCACCAGCTTGAACCCGAAGGCCCCGTCGCCCTCCTTCCCCAGGAGGGCGGCGGGGCCTTCGGCGTGTGTCGGGGAGCGGGGCCTGCCGGGCACCGTGGTGCGGAGTGACCCGGGGCGGGTGACCGGTCCCGGGGTCAGCCGCGGCGGAGGCGGGCCGCGCGGGCGATCGTCACCACGGCCTTCTCCAGGGCGTACTCCGGATCGTCGCCGCCGCCCTTCACCCCCGCGTCGGCCTCCGCGACCGCCCGCAGGGCGAGGGCGACGCCGTCGGGGGTCCAGCCGCGCATCTGCTGGCGGACGCGGTCGATCTTCCAGGGCGGCATGCCCAGCTCGCGCGCGAGGTCGGCGGGACGGCCGCCGCGGGCGGAGGAGAGCTTGCCGATCGCCCGGACGCCCTGGGCCAGCGCGCTGGTGATCAGGACGGGCGCGACGCCCGTGGAGAGCGACCAGCGCAGGGCCTCCAGAGCCTCCGCCGCCCGCCCCTCGACGGCGCGGTCGGCGACCGTGAAGGACGAGGCCTCGGCTCGGCCCGTGTAGTAGCGCGCGACGACCGCCTCGTCGATCGTGCCGTCGACGTCCGCGGTCAGCTGTGCCACCGCGGAGGCCAGCTCCCGCAGATCGCTGCCGACCGAGTCGACCAGCGCCTGGCACGCCTCGGGCGTGGCCGAGCGCCCCAGCGAGCGGAACTCCTGCCGTACGAAGGTCAGCCGCTCGGCCGGCTTCGTCGTCTTCGGGCAGGCGACCTCCCGCGCGCCCGCCTTGCGGGCCGCGTCGAGGAGTCCCTTGCCCTTGGCGCCGCCGGCGTGCAGCAGCACGAGCGTGATCTCCTCGACGGGCGCGTCGAGATACGCCTTGATGTCCTTGATCGTCTCCGCCGACAGGTCCTGCGCGTTCCGCACGACCAGGACCTTCCGCTCGGCGAAGAGCGAGGGGCTGGTCAGCTCGGCCAGCGTGCCGGGCTGGAGCTGTTCGGGGGCGAGGTCACGGACGTCCGTGTCGGCGTCGGCGGCGCGGGCCGCCGCCACCACCTCGCGGACCGCGCGGTCGAGCAGCAGGTCCTCCTGGCCCACGGCGAGCGTGACGGGGGCGAGGAGGTCGTCGGTGGAAGTCTTTCTGGTGGCCATCGCGCTCCAGCATCCCACGTGCCACCGACAGTCCGGCCATCGTCGAGAATGTGCACGTGAGCGATGTGAGACACGTACTGGTCCTCCCCGACCGCGACGCGGCCGAGGAGGTCGCGGAGGAGCTGCCCGACCGCTTCGGCGTCGCCGAGGAGCCGCAGCTCGTCCGGGACGCTCTGGCGGGTGAGGACGACGCCGAGGACGCCCAGTGGCTGGTGGTGGTCGAGGACCCGGAGGGCAGGCTGGACCCGGCGGCGCTGGACGAGCTGGCGGCCGAGTACGAGGGCTGGCTGGAAGCCCCGTAGGGCGCGTCAGGCCGACCGGGCGGTCTTGGGCACGATCTGGACGTCCAGGTCGATGGTGATGCTGGAGCCGACCGCGGCGATTCCGCGCGCGAGCAGCGTCTGCCAGGTCAGGGTGAAGTCCTCGCGGTGCAGTTCGGTGGTGGCCCGGCAGGCGCAGCGGGTCTCGCCGTGCAGGCCGTTGCCGAGGCCCAGGTACTGGGTGTCGAGGGTGACCGTGCGGCTGACGCCGTGCAGGGTGAGCGCGCCGGTGACGGCCCAGCGGCTGCCGCCCTTGTGGACGAAGCGTTCGCTGAAGAACTCCATCGTCGGGTAGGCGCCGACGTCGAGGAAGTCGGCGGAGCGCAGATGGTCGTCGCGCATCCGCACACCGGTGTCGATGGACGCCGCGTCGATCACGACGTGCATGGCGGACCGCTCCATGCGCTCCGCGATGCGGACGGCGCCGGCGAAGCTGTTGAACCGGCCGTGGATCCGGGCGAGGCCGATGTGCCGGGCGGTGAAGCCGATCTGGGAGTGCGTCGGGTCGATCTCCCAGTCGCCCGGCTCGGGCAGCGGCTGCTGGGGCGCGATCTGGAGCAGTACGTCACCCAGGCCCGCGTGGGCGTTCTCGGTGACGAGGGCGTTGCCGTGGTACGGGGTGTAGCCCTCCGCCGTGACCGCGAGTCGGTACTCCCCGGCCGGCACGGTCGCGAGGACGCTGCCGTACGGGTCGGTCTCCCCGGCCAGGACCTTGCGGCCCGCGGTGTCGCTGAGCACGAACTCGGCCCGGCGGACCGGCTCGCTGACGGGGTCGAGCACCCGGCAGCTCAGGACGCCCGCCGACCTCGGCACGGGCAGTCCCGCCAGCGGGCCGCCCTGGGGGGCTCGCCGGCCACGCTTACCGAACAGACCGAACACTTTCACATACCCCCGGACAAACCGCTCACGCCTTCTGCTGCAACGAAGAGGCATTCGATCACTGGTGAGGCGTTCGAGGCAAACGGCGTAAGTGTTACCGGAGGTCCGAATTGGGGATTCCGGTGGAACTCGCGGGCACCGCTCACACCTGTACGGCGACCGGCGCCTTCTCCGGCAGCTCCCGCAGCCGCGGCAGGGGCGAGGGCAGTACCCACAGGACCGCGAAGACGGCGCCCGCGGTCGCGATCCACAAGGTGGGCCGCAGCCCGAGGCCGGCGCCGAGCAGACCTCCGACGAGTGCGCCGACCGGACGGAAGCCGTGGTTCAGCGTCCGGAACGCACCCATCACCCGGGACCGGATGGCGTCGGGTATCAGCGCCATCTGAAGCGAGCCGGAGGCGACGTCGACCACCATCACGCCGACGCAGGACAGGAACTCGGCGGCGAACAGCAGGCCGACGACCAGCGGCAGCGGGCCGCCGGCGAGGGGTATGAGCAGCAGCGGAAGCGTGAAGCCGAGGAAACCGGTCACGAGAGACGGTCCGATGCCGATCCGACGGACGACGGCGCCGCTGGCTGCCGCGCCGATCAGTCCGCCCACCGCCCCCGCCGCGAGGACCGCGCCCAGCACACCGGCGCTCAGGCCCAGTTCGGTCGTGGCGTAGAGCACGAAGAGGGTGTGGAACATGTAGTTGAAGAACTGGACCGTGCCGGCCGAGGCGAACAGGGCGCGCATCGACGCGTCCTTCACCAGCCAGCGCAGCCCTTCGGTGAAGTGGCCCTTCTCGACCGGCGCGGGCGCCGGTTCCACGGGACGGATCCGGGCCAGGTATCCGGCCGAGACCAGATAGGTGAGCGCGTCGGCGAGCAGCGCGAAGGGTGCGGTGAGGATCTGCACGAGCACGCCGCCGATCCCCGGGCCCGCCAGCCAGGCCATGGAACGGCTCCCGTTGACGAGGGAGTTGGCCTGCACATAGCGCTCGGTGGGGACGAGGGCCACGAAGAGCGTGGTGTTGCACGCCTCGAACAGCACGGAGAGCGCGCCCACTCCGAAGGCGACCGCGTACAGCTGGCCGAGCGTCAGCGCGTCCAGGAGGTAGGCGACGGGGAGGGTCAGCAGCAGCGCCGCCCGGCCGAGGTCGGCCGCGATCATCGCCCGTCTCCTGCGGGCCTGGCGGTCGGCCCAGGCGCCGAGCGGCAGGTTGAGCAGCAGTGCGGGCAGCAGCTCGGCCGTCTTCAGCCAGCCCATCTCGGCGGCATCGGCCCCGAGGACGAGCACGGCGGCGAGCGGGAGCGCCATGAGGGAGATCTGGTCGCCGACGAGCGAGACGGTCTGGCCGGTCCAGTACCGCCGGAACTGCCGGTCGCGGAGAAGGGCGGGTATGCGGGTGCCGAGCGCCATGGTCACCGCTCCTCGCCGTCGCCGTGCGTGCCTTCGGGGTGGGTGGCGCGGGGTGCGTCCTCGGGGAATTCGCGGTCCACGTAGGCGATGCGCACGATGCTCACGGGCCTGGCGCCTTCGGGCCGCCGGGACGGATCGAGGTCACGGTCCTCGTAGGGGCGCAGCAGTTCCTCGATCCGCCGGCCGAGGTCGGCGAGCTCCTTGGGAGTGAGGTGGACCAGCGTGTCGCCGAACTGCTCGGCCTCCTGCCACTCCCGGGGGAGGGTGTGGCGGTTCTCCACGGCCCGGAGGACCCGTTGGAAGTAGAGCTCGATCGCGGCTCCGCTGAGCGCGTTCGCCGCCTCGGCGACGGCCGCGTCCTCGCTGTGGTCGGGCCACTCGGTGAACTGGGCCGTCGCCCGCCACGGCTTCTCCCGGCCCTTGCCGCCCGGCGCCTGCTCGACCAGCCCGTACTTGGCGAGTATCCGCAGGTGGTACGAGCAGCTGGCGACGGACTCGCCGGTCAGCTCGGCCGCCTGGGTGGCGGTGAAGGGCCCGCTGCGCCGGAGCAGACCCACGAGGGTCATCCGGGTCGGATGGGCGTAGGCGCGCAGGGCGCGGGGATCGGTGAGCCGGATGCTGCGAGGCTGCCGCTCGGTCATGATGTAAACATAACTTTAGAAAGACTCCTTTACAAGGATTGCCTCACGGAACGCGCTCACCCGCGTTCCCTCAAGGCGACGCGACGGCGAAGGTGTGCGCCGCGAGCCCCGCGCCCGCTCCTGTCACCGCGATCGCCCCGTCCCGGTCCGTGCTCAGCACCCGCGCACCACCGGCCCGCAGCGCCCCGACCGTCAGCGGTGAGGGATGCCCGTACGGGTTGTCCCGCCCCGCCGACACCAGGGCCAGCCTCGGCCGCACCGCCCGCATCAGCCCCGGGTCCTGGTGGGCCGAACCGTGGTGGGCGACCTTGAGCACGTCCACCGGCGGCAGCCCCGGATGGTCCCGCAACAGCGCCTGTTGGGCCGGTGGTTCGAGGTCGCCGAGCAGCAGCAGGCTCACTCCGCCGACGGCCCGGACGAGCAGCGTGACACTGGCGTCGTTGGGCCCCTCCGGCACGTGCCGCCCGCCGGCCGCGTGGCTCCTGGGCCACAGCACCCGCCACTCCAGCGAGCCGAGAACCCGCCGCTCCCCCGACCCCGCCCGCACCAGCGGCACCCCGGCCGCGAGCGCCGTCCGCCGCACGAACGCGGCCTGGCCCGGCGGCTCGTCCAGACCGGTCGTCTGGATCGCGCCCACCGCCCGCCCCCGCAGCACCCCCGGCAGCCCGGCGACATGATCGGCGTGGAAGTGGGTGAGCACCACGAGCGGCACACGGCGCACCCCGAGGTCCCGCAGACAGCGGTCGACGGGCGCCGGGTCCGGTCCGGCGTCCACCACGACGGCCGTGTCCCCGCCGGCCGAAAGGACGGTGGCGTCGCCCTGGCCGACCTGGCACATCGCGAACACCCAGCCCGGCGGCGGCCAGCCGGTGACCACCCGGACCAGCGGCGGCGGCCGCACCACCGCCAGGAACAGCAGCACGGCGCAGCCCGCCCCGATCCACCGCCGTGCCGGCAGCCGCCGCACCGCGAGGAACACGAGCCCGGCCACCAGCGCCAGCAGCACGCCGCCCCGCCAGCCGTCCGGCCAGGCCGTCTGGGCCCCGGGCAGCTCCGCCCCCGTCCTGGCCACCCCCGCGATCCACCCGGCGGGCAGGCCCGCGACCCGCGCCACCGCCTCCGCCGCCCCTGGCCACACGGGTGCGAGCCCCAGCGCGGCGAACCCCAGCACCGTCGCCGGTGCCACCGCCGGCTCGGCGAGCAGGTTGGCGGGCACCGCCACCAGGCTCACCCGTGCCGCGAAGACCACCACCACCGGCGCGCACACGGCCTGCGCCGCCAGCGTCGCCCCCAGTGCCTCGGCGACCCTGCCGGGCACCCCGCGTCGCCGCAGCGCGTCGCTCCAGCGCGGGGCGACCGTGAGCAGCGCCCCCGTGGCCAGGACCGACAGCAGGAAGCCGTAACTGCGCGCGAGCCAGGGGTCGTAGAGCACGAGGATCAGCACCACGGCCGCGAGCGCCGGGATCAGCGAACGGCGCCGGCCGGTCGCGATGGCCAGCAGCGTGACGAGCCCGCACGCCGCCGCCCGCAGCACGCTCGGGTCCGGACGACAGACGACCACGAACGCGAGCGTCAGTCCTCCCCCGGCGAGGGCCGTGGCCCTCAGCGGAATGCCGAGCCTGGGGGCGAGCCCACCCCGCTCCACCCGCTGGGCGGTGCCGGGCCTGCCGATCAGGAGCAGCAGGACGATGGTGAGATTCGAACCGGAGACGGCCAGAAGGTGCGTCAGATCGGTCGCTTCGAAAGCCTCCTTCAACTCGGGACCGATCCGCAAGGTGTCGCCCACGACCAGACCCGGCAGCAGTGCCCGGGCGTCCGGGGGCAGCCCGTCCGTCGCCCGCCGCAGTCCGGCGCGCAGGTCACCGGCCGTGCGCTGGAGCGTGCTCGGCCGGCCCGCGACCCGGGGCGGTCCGCCGCCGTCGGCGCGGAGGACCGCGGCGAAGACGTCACCGGACCGCGCCGGCGCCAGCCTGCCCCGCACGGCGATCCGGGTGGAGGGAAGCAGCGTCAGCCACTCCTGCCGGCCCTCCCCCGCGGGCACGAGGACCAGGACCGGCGCCCTGGTCCGGTGCATGGCGCCGTCCCGGTCCCGGACCCTCGTCACCTCGCCCGTCACGACCACCAGGACGGGCGCCGCCCGGCCACCGCCCACCCGGGGCAGGGTGAGCCGCGGGTCGGCGGTGACCGTCACCTCGGCGTCCACCCGGCCGCCGGCGGCGGCGAGTTCGGGCACCGGGCCGCGCCGTAGGTCGGCCGCGTGCAGACCACCGGAGGCGGCGCCCGCCGCGGCGCAGAGCAGGACCCCGGCGCAGGCGGTCGCCCGCAGACCGCGCCGAGCCGCCGGCACCAGCAGCAGTGCCGCCCCGGCCAGGCAGAGCAGCACGCCCGCGAACGTCCACCAGCCGGCGACCCCCACCGCGAGCGCCGCACCGCCCCAGGCGGCGAGGGCCGGCGGGACGAGCCGCAGATCGGCCGGGCCCTCGTCCCTGGGGGCCGCGGTGCGGATGTCCTCACTCATGGTCGGACCAGCGGTGCGAGCTCCGCGAACCGGCGTTCGCCGATCCCGTTGACGTCCCGCAGCTCGGCGACCGAGCGGAATCCTCCGTGCCGGGCGCGGTGTTCGACGATGTGCCGGGCGAGGACGGGGCCGACCCCGGGCAGTTCGTCGAGCTGTTCCACGCTCGCCGTGTTGAGGCTCAGCGGGCTCGTCGGACTCGGCGGCCCCAGTCCCGCACCGGCCCCCGTGCCGGCCGCTCCCCCGGCTCCGGCACCGCTCGCCCCCGCGGGGAGTCCGACCACGACCTGCTCGCCGTCCTGAAGCACCTTGGCCCGGTTGAGGCCCGTCAGGTCCGTGCCCGGCCGGATGCCGCCGGCCGCGCGCAGCGCATCCGCGACGCGCGATCCGGCGGGCAGCGTGAACACTCCCGGCCGGCGCACCTTGCCCGCGACGTCCACCACGACCACCGCGCCCGCTCCCGGGCCCGCACCTGCCCCGGCCCCGGCACCCGCCCCCGTCGGCGCGGAAGGCACGGACGACACGGGAGACGTGGGCGATCCGGGTGTGCCGGGAGACGCGTGCTCCGGGAGCGAGGGCGTGGTCCCGGGCAGCGGCCGGGCCGCCACGACCACCTCGGGCGCGCTCACCTGCTGGGGCCGGCCCGTCCAGAAGGAGGCTCCCGCGACGCCGGCGCCCACGACCAGGACCACGGCGAGCGCGGCCAGCGAGCGCCGCTCCAGTCCGCACCGGGACTGGACCCACAGCGGCAGCCGCTCGCGCACCGCCAGCCGTAACCTCTCCCCGCGCCGCAGGGGCGGCTCCGGTCCCGCCCGCTCTCCCGCGTCGGCCCGGGCCGATTCCGGGGGCCGGGGCGTGGGCGGCGCCGACGGCGGAGGCGGTGACGCCGGGAACAGTGCCTCGCCCCGTCGCCGTACCGTCTCCGAGGCCGGGCGGGCCGGGCGAGTCGCCCGGGACGTGCGCGCCGTCCGTGTGGGTCGCCGTGCGGCGCGGCCGTCCGATCCCGGCGCCCTCCCGGGGCCGCTGGTCGCCGTGCCGCGTCCTGATCCGATGTGTGTGCGAAGAGTCATGGATCCGACGGTAGGCAGCTTCGCCGGAATCCGCTGAGACGCCTCAAATCCGGTGGATAACCGCCCCGTTGTGGATAACTTCCTCACCCGAACGAGGGACGGCACGAGGTGGCGAGCAAGGAAAAAGACAAGGGTCAGCGCGGCGAGACGACCACCGCGAGCAGGCCAGGACCGGTGTGGGCGCCGATGACCGCGCCGACCTCGGTGACCTGGAGCTCCCCGAGGTCCGGCAGCCGCCGCAGCAGCCGCTCGGCCAGGGCGGCGGCCCGGTCGGGCGCGGAGAGGTGGTGCACGGCCACGTCGAC
Organism: Streptomyces sp. NPDC126499; assembly: GCF_040302485.1. Classification (NCBI taxonomy): domain Bacteria; kingdom Bacillati; phylum Actinomycetota; class Actinomycetes; order Kitasatosporales; family Streptomycetaceae; genus Streptomyces; species Streptomyces sp. NPDC126499. Next base: position 88,016 of record NZ_JBEOUO010000003.1, read on the forward strand.
GGGGCCGGCCCCGGCCCGCTCGACCGCGATCTCCTCCAGCCGTGCGATGGCCTTCGACGCCGTCCGCACCTTCTCCCGCAGCTCGATCCGCCCGGCGTCGAGTTCGAGCAGTGGCTTCACGGCCAGCGCGGATCCGAACAACGCCTGTGCCGCCCCGATGCGTCCGCCGCGCCGCAGGTAGTCGAGCGTGTCGACGTAGAAGAAGGCGGAGGTGTTCGAGGCTCGCTTCTCGGCCGCCGCGGCGGCCTCGTCGACCGAGCCGCCCGCCTCGGCGACCTCGGCCGCCGCGAGGGCGCAGAAGCCCAGCGCCATCCCCACCATCCGTGTGTCGACGACCCGGACGGGCACGGGCGCGTCCCGGGCGGCGAGCAGGGCGGCGTCGTAGGTGCCGGAGACCTCGGCGGACAGGTGGAGCGAGACGATGCCCTGGGCCCCGGCCTCGGCGGCGGCGCGGTAGGTCGCGGCGAAGACCTCGGGCGCGGGCCGCGAGGTGGTCACCGAGCGCCGCTTCTGCAGTGCTTCCGCGAGCGAGCGGGCCGAGATCTCGGTCCCCTCCTCCAGCGCGCGGTCCCCGATGACGACGGTGAGCGGAACGGCCGTGATGGCGTGCCGCTCCATCACCTGGGGGGGCAGGTAGGCCGTGGAATCGGTGACGATCGCGACATGCCGGGACATGAGCGGGAGGTTACCCGCCGACGCCGCCGCGCGGCAGCCCGGGCCCCGTCAGCACGCCCCGCGCGGAACCGGCGGACGCCCGGCCGGAGGCTCCGGCAGCCCTCAGGTGGTGCTCTCCGGGCGGGTCGACTTCTCCCACGGGTACGCCGTCAGACGGGGATCCGGGGCGGTGATCGCCTGCGGCTGCTCGGGCGCCGCGGCCTGCGTTTCGGACGGGGCCGGTGCCTGCTGACCGGCGGACGCGGCCTCGCCGGGGCCGTCGGTGCGGGTCCAGTGGCGCAGGGCGCCCGCTTCCATGTCGATCTGGGCGCTCAGCGAGGAGAGCTCGTCCTGGGCGAACTGGCGGGCCCGGTCGCGGGCCGCGAAGCGCAGCGCGTCGGCGGAGTGGGTGATCTGCTCGGTGCGCCGGCGGAGATCGGGCAACTGCCCGGCGACGTGCGCCCGGTCCGGCTCGCGCTCCAGCCGCTTGAGGTCCTCGTCCAGCTCCCGCCCATGGGCGCTCAGCCGCTCGAAGAGGTCCAGGGACTCCCTCAGGGAGGCGTCCTCGGCGACGCCCGCCTGCAGCGCGTCCTGGGTGGCGCGCATCGAGGTGCGCAGCGAGAGCCGCAGCTGGGCCAGCTCGCCGGCGACGCCGGTCTGGCCGAAGCTCTTGGCCCGCAGCGTGGTGTCCTCGACCGTGCGCTTGGCCTGGTCGATCGTGCGGTCGACGCCGCGCTTGGCAGCCTTGGCCACCTTCACCGTGGCATAGACCCCGAGCGCCACGAAGGCGACGAAGAGCAATGCCAAGATCGTGATCAAGGCTTCCATGTGGCTCGCCCCTCCGGCCTCGATTGTGGTTCTTCCACGGTAAACGGAAGGGGCAGGCCGAGGGTTCCAGCGGAACCCCCAACCTGCCCCCAGCCTCCCCCTAGGGGAAGGCCCCGGTGCTCGTCGTCCGGCCGTCAGCCGGCGACGATGTTGACCAGCTTCGGCGCACGGACGATCACCTTGCGGATCTCCGCGCCGCCCAGCGCGGCGACCACGGCCGGGTCACCCAGCGCCAGCGCCTCCAGCTCCGCGTAGCCGATGGACGGGGAGACCTCCAGACGCGCCTTGACCTTGCCCTTGATCTGCACGACGCAGGTCACGGTCTCGTCGACGACGTACGCCGGGTCGGCGACGGGGAAGTCCTGGTGGACGACCGAGTCGGTGTGGCCGAGGCGGTGCCACAGCTCCTCCGCGATGTGCGGGGCCAGCGGGGCGACCAGCAGCACCAGCTGCTCGGCGACCTGCCGGGAGACCGGGCCGCCGGACTTGGTCAGGTGGTTGTTCAGCTCGGTGATCTTGGCGATGGCGGTGTTGAAGCGCATCGCGACCATGTCCTGGGAGACCCCGTCGATGGCCTTGTGCAGGGCGCGCAGGGTGTCCTCGTCGGCCGGCTCGTCGACGACGGTGACCTCGCCGGTCGTCTCGTCGACGATGTTGCGCCACAGCCGCTGCAGCAGGCGGTACTGCCCGACGACCGCGCGGGTGTCCCACGGGCGGGAGACGTCCAGGGGGCCCATGGCCATCTCGTACAGGCGCAGGGTGTCGGCACCGTACTCGGAGCAGATCTCGTCGGGAGTGACCGCGTTCTTCAGGGACTTGCCCATCTTGCCCAGGACGCGGCTGACCTTCTCGCCCTGGTACCAGAACGCGCCGTCGCGCTCCTCGACCTCGGCGGCCGGGACGGCGATGCCGCGGGAGTCCCGGTAGACGAAGGCCTGGATCATGCCCTGGTTGTACAGCTTGTGGAACGGCTCCGCCGAGGAGATGTGCCCCAGGTCGAACAGGACCTTGGACCAGAAGCGGGCGTACAGCAGGTGCAGCACGGCGTGCTCGGCACCGCCGACGTACAGGTCGACGCCACCGGTGGGCATGCCCTCGCGCGGGCCCATCCAGTACTGCTCGATCGCCGGGTCGACCAGCTTCTCGTCGTTGTGCGGGTCCAGGTAGCGCAGCTCGTACCAGCAGGAACCGGCCCAGTTGGGCATGGTGTTGGTCTCGCGGCGGTACCGCTTGGGGCCGTCGCCCAGGTCCAGGGTGACGTTGACCCAGTCCTCGTTGCGGGACAGCGGGGTCTCCGGCTGGGTGTCCGCGTCGTCCGGGTCGAAGGTGCGCGGCGAGTAGTCGTCGACCTCCGGCAGCTCCAGCGGCAGCATCGACTCGGGCAGCGCGTGGGCGACGCCGTCCTCGTCGTAGACGATCGGGAAGGGCTCGCCCCAGTAGCGCTGGCGGCTGAACAGCCAGTCGCGCAGACGGAAGTTGACCGTTCCCTCACCGATGCCGCGGTCGGCCAGCCAGGCGGTGATCCGCTCCTTGGCCTCGACGACGCCCAGGCCGTCCAGGGAGATCTCCGCGTTGGCGGAGTTGATCAGCTTCGCCTCGTACGAGGAGAAGGCGTCGTCCCAGCCGGCCGGGTCGGTGCCGCGGTCGTCGCTCGGCTCCACGACGCAGCGCATCGGCAGCTCGAAGGCGCGCGCGAAGGCGAAGTCGCGGGAGTCGTGCGCCGGGACGGCCATGATCGCGCCGGTGCCGTAGCCCATCAGGACGTAGTCGGCGATGAAGACGGGGACCTGCTCGCCGCTGACCGGGTTGGTCGCGTACGCGCCGGTGAAGACGCCGGTCTTCTCCTTGGCCTCGGCCTGCCGCTCGACGTCCGACTTGGAGGCGGCCTGCTTGCGGTAGGCGTCGACGGCCTCGGCGGGGGTGGCGTGACCGCCGGTCCACACCTCGTGGGTGCCCTCGGGCCAGGCGGCCGGGACGATCTTCTCGACCAGGTCGTGCTCGGGGGCCAGCACCATGTAGGTGGCGCCGAACAGGGTGTCCTGGCGGGTGGTGAAGACGGTGATCGCTCCGGCGTCGCCGACCTGGAAGTCGACGCGGGCGCCCTCGGAGCGGCCGATCCAGTTGCGCTGCTGCAGCTTGATGGCCTCGGGCCAGTCCAGCGCGTCCAGGTCGTCCAGCAGACGGTCCGCGTAGGCGGTGATGCGCATGTTCCACTGGCGCAGCTTGGCCTTGAAGACGGGGAAGTTGCCGCGCTCGGAGCGGCCGTCGGCGGTGACCTCCTCGTTGGCCAGGACGGTGCCCAGGCCGGGACACCAGTTGACCGGCGCGTCGGAGGCGTACGCCAGGCGGTACTCGCCCAGGACGTCGGCACGCTCGACGGCGTTCAGGGCGCTCCAGGCACGGCCGCCGGGGACCTCACGGGTGCCGTTCTCGAACTGCTCGACCAGCTCGGCGATCGGGCGGGCCTTCTTGGCCTCGTCGTCGTACCAGGAGTTGAAGATCTGCAGGAAGATCCACTGGGTCCACTTGTAGTACTCCGGGTCGATCGTGGCGAACGACCGGCGCTTGTCGTGGCCCAGGCCCAGCCGGCGCAGCTGGGCCTTCATGTTCTCCATGTTGGCCTCGGTGGACACGCGCGGGTGCGTGCCGGTCTGCACGGCGTACTGCTCGGCCGGCAGGCCGAAGGCGTCGAAGCCCAGGGTGTGCAGGACGTTGTGCCCGGTCATGCGCGCGTGGCGGGCGAAGACGTCGGTGGCGATGTAGCCCAGCGGGTGACCGACGTGCAGACCCGCACCGGACGGGTACGGGAACATGTCCATGATGAACTTCTTGGGGCGGGCCGCCACGGCCGCGTCCCCGGCCAGGTCACCGGTGGGGTTCGGGGCCTCGTAGGTGCCCTCGGCGTCCCAGGCGTCCTGCCAGCGTGCCTCGATGTCGGCGGCCACGGCCGCCGTGTAGCGATGCGGGGCCGCCGTCTCGGCAGCCGTGTTGATCTCGGTCATGATCCTTGAAGCTCCATCGATCGTCTCTGCCCACTGCCAGCAACTGCCACGAAATGAAAAAACCCCTCGCACAGGAGGGGACGCCGCGCCGATGCCGACCGGATCTTCATCCGTCGGGACTGATCAGCGCGGCTCGCTAAGCAGAAGGCGTACGGCACGCATGGCGTCAGGGTACCGCAGGGCCCGAGCGGGCCGCACCGGCGTTCCGGGGCGTGAGCACGAAGAAGCGGGCCGTCCGTCCGGACGACCCGCTTCTCTCCTGTGGAGCTAAGGAGAATTGAACTCCTGACCTCTTGCATGCCATGCAAGCGCTCTACCAACTGAGCTATAGCCCCTTGCGAGGGATACACAGTACCGCAGAAGCGGTGCGAACCGACCCGTCCGGGCGGCCCGCTTCCCTTCTGTGGAGCTAAGGAGAATTGAACTCCTGACCTCTTGCATGCCATGCAAGCGCTCTACCAACTGAGCTATAGCCCCTTGCGTTCACCGCTCCAGCTACTGGCGCGGCGACGGACAGAACAGTAACCGGCCGTCCGACCGTTCTCCAAATCCGTTTCTCCAGAGGGCCCCGCGGCCGGCCGGGTAGGGTCGCCGACTGTGTCCGTCTCCGCGCCCTCCCCCACCCGCGCCCGGCCCTTCGCCGCCGCCGCGGCGGTCTGTCTGTTCTCCTTCGCGGTCTTCTGGGTGGCGCAACGCCTCGCGCACGTGAACATGCTCGACGTGATGGTCTACCGGGCGGAGGCCGAGACGCTGAGGGCCGGAGGCGACCTGTACGCGATGCGGGCCACGTCGGCGAATCTCGCCATGACCTATCCGCCGTTCGCGGCCGTCCTGTTCCTGCCGCTGACCCTGGTGAGCGTCCCGCTGATGCGGACGCTGTCCACCGCGGGAAACCTGCTCCTGGTGGTGGCGCTGGTCCAGTTGTCGCTCCAGCTGGTGCGTCCGGCGCTCTCCCGCGCCGGATCCCTCGCCGGATCCCTCGCCGGAGGCCGCATCGGATCCCGCCTCGGATCGCGCCTCGGTTCCCGCGCCGATCTGTGGCGTACGACCCTGTGGGTCGCCGCCGTCGTGGTCTGGTGCGAGCCGGTGTGGACGACCCTGCGGTACGGGCAGATCAACCTGCTCATAGCGGTGGCGGTGCTCTGGGACCTGACCCGTCGCGAGGGGAGCCGCTGGGCCGGTGTGGGCATCGGACTCGCCACGGCGGTGAAGCTCACTCCGGGTCTCTTCGTGGTCCTGCTGTTCGCCGCCGGCCTGCTGCTGTGGCGCCGGGACCGGACGCTCAACCAGTGGCTGCGGACGGCGCTGACGGCGACCGGGGTCTTCCTCGTCACGACGCTGACGATGGCGCTGGCCCTGCCCGCCGACTCCCGGACGTTCTGGACCCGGACCCTGTTCGAGACGGGCCGGGTCGGCCACGCGGAGGAGACCGCCAACCAGTCCCTCAGCGGGGTTCTCGCCCGGCTGATGCACACCGACGCGCCGGGCCTGTGGTGGGTGGCGGCCGCGGCCCTGCTCGGCGGCGCGGCGATGGTGCTCGCGGTACGGGCCGCGCTCCGCGGCGACAAGGCGGTGGCCGTGATCGTCACCGCGTTCACGGCGCTGATGGTCAGCCCGATCTCCTGGTCCCACCACTGGGTGTGGTGCGTGCCGCTGCTGATCCTGCTGTACGACCGCTCCACGCGCGCGTGGCCGGTGACGGGAGCTGTGGCCCTGGCCTTCGCCTCGTTCGCGCTGTGGTGGGTGCCGCACGACCCGGGCCGTCCCGAACTGCACCAGAACGCCGGTCAGATGCTGCTCTCGGCGGTCTATCCGCTGACGGCTACGGCGGTCTTCGCCGGGTACGCGCTGGCGCGGTGGCGGGCGCGCACGCCGCGGACGGGCGCCGGCCGGGCCACCGAGCCCGACGCCAAGGCAGAGGCAGACGCGGAGTCCGTGACGCGGGAGCCTCAGGCGGTCGCGAAGGAGTAGAACCGCTTCAGGGTGCAGTGCTCGTCGAGGAGCCGGCCGTAGATCGGCTCCCCTTCGAGCTCACGGTAGGTCTCGATGGGGTCGCCTTTTATGATCAGCGCCCGCGCGCATTCCTCGCACCAGTACTGGAACTCCGGGTTGAGCGGGTCCATGTCGCGGACGATGGGCGTACCGCTGCCGCACCAGTCGCACTTCCGCCTGTGCGCACCCATCACTCGGCTCCACAAGGGCACGGGGAACAGTCGAGCCGGGCCCATGGCACAGGGGCGGCATCCGAGACGGCATCGGCTGTGATCTCCTCGGCACCGTCCACGGCCATGCGGGCTCCCTCCCGTCCGGACCCTCGTCCCCTCCGGCGGTCCGATTCTGCCATGGCTCCGCAAGGGGGTCAGCGTCGTCGGCGGACCGGGTGCCTGACAGGAGAGTTCGGCCGCGTGACGGGAGTCCGCGTACGTGACGCGAGGGCCGACGAAACGACGAATCCCGCCCCCACTGGGGACGGGATCCGGTGACTGTGGAGCTAAGGAGAATTGAACTCCTGACCTCTTGCATGCCATGCAAGCGCTCTACCAACTGAGCTATAGCCCCTCGTGTTCTTCGCGCTCCGCGCTGCGAACAAGAAGAACTTTAGCCTGTGACCTGCCGGAAAGTGAAATCGGGGTCCGGCAGGCCGCTCGCGGTGCTCAGTCGTCGTCGCCGAGGACGGGCTCGGGCAGCGTGCCGGCGTTGTGCTCCATGAGGCGCCAGCCGCGCGCGCCCTCACCGAGGACGGACCAGCAGCAGTTCGTAAGGCCGCCCAGGCTCTCCCAGTGGCGGGCCTCCAGGTCCAGCAGCCGGCCGATGGTCGTACGGATGGTGCCGCCGTGGCTGACCACGACGAGGGTGCCGTCCACGGGGAGCTTCTCGGCGTGCGCCAGGACCACCGGAGCGGCCCGGTCGGCCACCTCGGTCTCCAGCTCACCGCCGCCCCGGCGCACCGGCTCCCCGCGCTTCCAGGCGGCGTACTGCTCGCCGAACCGCGCGGTGATCTCGTCGTGGGTCAGCCCCTGCCACTCCCCCGCGTACGTCTCGCGCAGGGCGGAGTCGTGCGCGACGGAGAGGCCGGTGAGCGCGGAGAGCTCGGCGGCCGTGGCCGCCGCCCGCTTGAGGTCGGAGGAGACGATGGCGTCCGGCTTCAGCGCGGCGAGCAGCCGGGCGGCCCGGCGCGCCTGGGCGACGCCGGTCTCGGTCAGCTCGATGTCCGTGGAGCCCTGGAAGCGGCGCTCCAGGTTCCACGAGGTCTGGCCGTGACGCCACAGCACGATGCGGCGGCCCGTGCCGCCCTTGCCGCTGGTCAGCTCAGCTCACCGTCCGCTCCGTCGGTGCCCATCAGGCGGGCGTGCTCCTCCGCCTTGCCGCGCGTCTTCCGCGCGTCCTCGGGCAGCGGCAGCTCGGGGCAGTCCTTCCACAGCCGCTCGAGGGCGTAGAAGACCCGCTCCTCGCTGTGCTGGACGTGGACCACGATGTCGACGTAGTCGAGGAGGATCCAGCGGGCGTCGCGGTCGCCCTCGCGGCGCACCGGCTTGGCGCCGAGCTCCTTGAGCAGCCGCTCCTCGATCTCGTCGACGATCGACTTGACCTGGCGGTCGTTGGGTGCGGAGGCGAGCAGGAAGGCGTCGGTGATCGACAGCACGTCGCTGACGTCGTACGCGATGATGTCGTGCGCGAGCCGGTCGGCCGCCGCCTGGGCGGCGGTGGTGACGAGTTCGATGGAGCGGTCCGTGGCGGTCACATGCAGGCTTTCGTCGGCGGTCAGAGACACCTCAAGGGTCTCATGTACCGCCGACGGGCCCGAAAAGGATTGTCGGAGGGTCATCGTCCGGCGCCGGGGATCTTGTAGTCCTGGCCCAGGACCACGGTGACCTCGGCGTTTCCGGTGGGCTTGCCCTTGGTGACGGAGCCGGCCGGCAGACCGAGGGTCTTGGCGACCTCCGAGGCGGTCGCCTTCCGGGCGTCGTCCGCATAGACGACCCGGGACTTCTCCTCGGTGTCGGCCTTGGTGCCGCCGACCACGGCGTAGCCGCCGTTGATCAGGACCACGCGGGCCGCCTCGGTGGCGTCCTCGCCGGTGGCGTCGCGGATGGCGACGCGGGTCGCCGCGCCCTGCTCGGGGGCGCTGACCTTGCCGCCGAGGATGTCCTTGACCAGGCTGTCGCCGGTGGCCTCGCTGAGGGAGCCGTCGGGCTCGACGGGGAGCAGCGCCGTCTTGTGGTCGCCGACCTTGGCGTGTTCGGCGAGCTTGGCGAGCGAGGCGCCGAGGTCCTTCTCCGGCAGGGAGGGGTCGAGGATCTGGGCGAGGGTCTCGACGGTGACGGTGGCGGCCTTGGGGTCGTCGGAGATCTTCCGCAGGACTCCGTACATGACCTGGCCGAAGCGCTGGAGCTGCTTGGCCTCGGCCTCGCCGGGTGCCCGGTGGGTGGCGTAGGCGACGGCGGCGCGGCCGTTGAGCGTCTGGTTCTCGCCCTTCTGGACCAGCGGCTCGGCGCCCGGCTTCTCGCCGGGCACGTCGGTGTCGGTGGTGATGTCGATGTTGCCGACGAGCTCGACCAGATTCTCCAGGTACGGGGTGTCGAGCCGCCAGGTGCCGGTGATCTTCGCGCCGAGGAGGTTGCCGATCGCCTCCCGCGTGCCGCTGGAGCCGTCGTCCTCGACGGACTTGGCGAGTGTCGTGGTGGCGCCCTCGTCGTCGGCGACGGCCAGGGAGTTGGGGAGCAGGACGGTGGTGCCCTGCTTGGTGGTGGCGTTGTTCACCAGGAGGGCGGTGGAGGTGCCGCCGCCCTTGGTGTGGTGGAGGTGGACGACGATCGTGTCCCGCTGCTGCGGTCCGGTGGCCGTGTTCCGCTGCTGCTCGCCGCCGCCCGTGAAGGGGAGCCGGCCGGCCGACCAGAGGTAGCCGACACCGCCGACGACGGCGAGCGCGAGGACGACCACGAGGGCGACGACGCGATTGCGGCCCTTGCGGCGGGCCTCCTCGCGCCGCTCGGAGCGGCTCTCGGTGAACTTCAGCCAGTCGATGACGTCCTCGGAGTCCTCGTCGGGCTCCTCGATGAACGAGAACTGCTCGGTGCGGTACGCGCGCCCGTCGTCCTCCGGCGCCGGGCGCGGCCCGGGCACGGCGGCGGACGGGGCGGGTTCCGGGGCCGGGGCGGGCGCCGGCGGAGCGGGAGCGGGCTCGGTCTGTACGGCCCACTGCTGTCCGGTGCCGTACTGCTGCTGGTGGTCGTAGCCGGGCTGCTGGGCGTACGGGTCGTAGCCGTAGTCCTGGGGCGGGGCCTGCTGCACGTGGTGCTGGGGCGGCTGCTGCGGCGCCTGGGGCTGCTGGACCGGCTGCTGCTGCCCGTACGGGTCGTAGGCGTAGTCCTGGGGCTGGGCGGAGGCCGGGACCTGCTGCTGCCCGTACGGGTCGTAGTGCTGCTGCGGGGCCTGCTGCTGGTACACCGGCTGCCCGTACTCGTCGTAGCCGATGATCTGCGGCTGCGGATAGTACGGGTCGTACGGGTTCTGCTGGTCGTTCACCGGTGCCCCTCCCCGAGGCTCACTCGCCGCGGTACAACTGGCGCTTGTCGATGTAGCGCACCACACCGTCCGGGACCAAATACCAGACCGGGTCGCCCTGTGCGACCCGTGCCCGGCAGTCGGTGGAGGAGATGGCGAGCGCGGGGACCTCGACCAGGGACACGCCGCCCTTGGGCAGTCCGTCGTCGGTGAGGTCGTGACCCGGTCGGGTGACGCCGATGAAATGGGCGAGCGCGAACAGCTCCTCGGCGTCGCGCCAGGTGAGGATCTGCGAGAGCGCGTCGGCGCCGGTGATGAAGAACAGGTCCGAATCGGTGTTGAGGGAGCGCAGGTCCCGCAGGGTGTCGATGGTGTACGTCGGGCCGCCCCGGTCGATGTCGATGCGGCTGACGGAGAACTGCGGGTTGGAGGCGGTGGCGATGACCGTCATCAGATAGCGGTCCTCGGCCGCCGAGACCGCCTTGTGGCTCTTCTGCCACGGCTGCCCGGTCGGCACGAACACCACCTCGTCGAGGTGGAACAGGGCGGCCACCTCACTGGCGGCCACCAGGTGTCCGTGGTGGATCGGATCAAACGTTCCGCCCATCACGCCGAGGCGGCGCTTGCCGCGACCGCCAGTAGGCACTTCCTGCTCTCCCATGCGTGCAGAGCCTACTGGCACGGCGGCGGACGCCGGATCAGCGGCCTTCGGGCTCTAGCGGTCGCGGTTGAACCGGGTGGTGATCCACAGCAGCAGGAGCAGGGCGGCGAGGGAGCCGAAACCGGTGACGTAGGGGTTGAGGCTGTCGTGGTTGCCGCCGTGCTCGGCGCCCCCCTCGGAGGCGAGCGTGACCAGGTTGGCGGCGGTGGCGTGGAGGCTCATCTTCGGCAGGACCTTCGATCGGGGATGGGAGCGAGACTTCGCGCACATCGTATGCGGCACGTCGCGGCGTGCTCACGCCGACTCAGGCGTTGGCGTCCCCGTGACCGTCCGCGGGGCCGTCCGTGGGCTTCGTCCCCACGTGGTCCGGGCCACGCTCCGGGCCGCCGGCCGCACCGCTGCCCCGGTCGCCGGCCGCACCGCTGCCCCGGTCACCTTCCGCCCCGCTGCCCGCGTCGCCGTCCGCGCCCTTCCCGTAGCCGCGCAGCAGGAACCACGCGAGGAGGACCGCGCCCACCATCGAGACGAGGAGCGCGATCCGGAGCGTGTCGCCCGGGCCCTGCTCCTCCGTCGCGGCGAGCAGGACGGTGACGGCGGCGGTCGCGGTGTCCGTCATGGCGGTGGTGCTCCTTGCTTGTCCACGGTGCCCGAGTTATCCACAGGCTCCGGCATACGGTAGTCCCCTCCCCTAGGCTGGGTTGCGTCAGGGGGACGAGCACCGACTCGTACGAACAGGGGGCATCCATGACCGAGAACCACCAGGGGAATCTGCCCGGCAGGCAGCGCAAGCGCTTCCCGGACATCTCCTCGCGGGCCTACGAGCACCCGGCCGACCGCTCGGCGCTGGTCGCGCTGCGCAAGCTGAGCGGCTTCGACACCGTGTTCAAGGCGCTGAGCGGGCTGCTGCCCGAGCGCAGCCTGCGACTGCTGTTCCTCTCCGACTCCGTGCGGGTGAGCGACGCGCAGTTCTCCCACCTCAACGACATGCTGCGGGACGCCTGTTACATCCTGGACCTGGAGAAGGTCCCGCCGATGTACGTCACGCAGGACCCGAAGCCGAACGCGATGTGCATCGGCCTGGACGAGCCGATCATCGTGGTCACCACCGGTCTGGTGGAGCTGCTCGACGAGGAGGAGATGCGGGCGGTCGTCGGCCACGAGGTGGGCCACGCGCTGTCGGGTCACTCCGTGTACCGGACGGTCCTGCTCTTCCTCACCAGCCTGGCACTGAAGGTCGCCTGGATCCCGCTGGGGAACGTGGCGGTCATGGCGATCGTCACCGCGCTGCGCGAGTGGTTCCGCAAGTCGGAGCTGTCGGCCGACCGGGCGGGGCTCCTCGTGGGCCAGGACCTGCAGGCCTCGATGCGCGGGCTGATGAAGATCGCGGGCGGCAACCACCTCCACGAGATGAACGTGGACGCCTTCCTCGCCCAGGCCGACGAGTACGAGAAGGGCGGCGACCTGCGCGACTCCGTGCTGAAGATCCTGAACGTGCTGCCGCGCTCGCACCCCTTCACCACGGTGCGCGCCGCCGAGCTGAAGAAGTGGTCGGAGACCCGTGACTACCAGCGGATCATGGACGGTCACTACCCGAAGCGCACGGAGGACAAGGACACCTCGGTGACCGACTCCTTCCGCGAGTCCGGGCGGCACTACGCGGAGTCGGTGCGCAGCAGCAAGGATCCGCTGATGAAGCTGGTCACCGACATAGCCGGTGGCGCCGGGGATCTCGCGGGCGATCTGGGCGGGAAGCTGTTCGGCCGCTTCGGCGGCGGGAACGGCGGCAACGGCACGGGCACGGGCGGCCAGGGCGCCAAGGGGTCGCAGGGCGGTTCCGACGACAGCGGCTCGGCCGGTGGCGACGGGACCGGCGAGCGGGGTCAGAGCGAGGGCTGAGCGCCGGGTGCGAGGGTGCCGCAGAGCGCGGCGGTGGTCGCCCGGTCCGTGGCGTACGGGTCGGTGACCGGCTGCCGGTCGCGGTCGGCGGCCCGTTCGCCGGCGAGCAGCGGGCGCAGCGCGCCGGTGGTGTCGGCGCCGCAGGACTGCGGGCCGGCCCGGACGGTGCTGGTGACCAGTTCGGCGCGGTGCATCCGCAGGTCCTCACGGTCGAAGCGGAAGCGCAGCTCGCGGTGGACGGTGAACAGCGAGGCCTGCGGAGCCGGGCCGCTGCCGGAGGTGGCGGGGCGGACGGCGTAGGTGAAGGTGTGGTCCGCGGTGACCTCCAGGAGATCGGTGGTGACCTCCGCGAAGCGGAGGGTGCCCTGGACGCGGACGGCAGGGTCGGCGAGCGCGACGCGCCGCGGGTCGAAGCGGACCAGCCAGCCGGAGACGGCGTGCCGGCCGTCGTCCCGGGGGGATTCGACGCTTCGGTCGAACTGTTCCTGCTGGTCCGGGTCGACGAGCAGGCGGGGCGGGCGCACGGTGACGCCGGCCAGGACGTCGGGTGCGAGGGAGGAGGCGACCAGGTAGTCCTTGGCGATGCCGAGGGCGGTCATCACCTGGTTCTCGGAGAAGTGACCGGTGCGGCCGGTCGGGGGGAGGGTGATGCCGGCGGCGCCGGTGCGCTGCTCGGCGGCGGGGCTGCGGGCGAAGAGCCGGGCGGGTTCGCCGCCCGGTACCGGGCCCTGGGGGGCGAGCGGGACCAGGGTGGTGCGCAGTGCTTCGGCCGGCTGGTCGACGGGGGGCTGGTAGGGGTTGCGGACGCCGAGGTAGACGGCTGTGCCGAAGGCCAGCAGGATCAGCAGGACGAGGAGCAGGGCCTGCCGGGACCCGCCGCCGCGGGGTTCCGCGCCGGGGAGGGGGCGGACGGCCTGGGCGTGCTCTCCCATACGTTCCTGGGCGGAGAACTCCTGGAGCCGGGCAGCGCGGACGAACGCCTCGTCGAAGACGACGGATCGGTACTCGTCCTCACCGCCGGGGACACCGTCGGGCGTCCCCTCAGGCGGGTCGCCACGGCCTGCCATACCTTCAGGGTAGGTCGGCGGAGGTCCCGGTAAACGCCCAGGTACACGACAACTTCGGAAGATTTCGGACGCCCGTTGCGGCGAACGGGCGAAGGGCCTGAGCGGGGCCGTCGGGGGCCTGGTCCAGCGGGCGCCGGGGGCCTGGCCCAGCGGGCGTCGAGGGCTTGGTCCAGCAAGGCGCCGGGGGCTTGGTCTAGCGGGCGCCGGGGACGGTGGCCGCGGAGGGGGCCACACGGGGCTTGTCGACGCCGGTGGTGGCCGGCGGGGCGGGGATGCGGTCCTGGCGGTTGGCGGAGGCGCCCCGGTAGACCGCGCTGAACGCGAGGGCCACCATGCCGACACCCATCAGCAGGGCGAGCACCCAGGCGACCGGGCGGTGCCAGCGGGCGGTGCCGCGGTAGGGGCGCAGGGCGCCGCCGTGGGGGCCGTACGGGCCGAAGTCGTCGTCCTCGTCGTCCGGGTCGTCGCCGTCGGCGAAGCGGCCGCGGTCGTGGCCGTCGTCGTAGGGATCGTCGTCCGCGAGCCCCGCGACGGCCCGGGCGCGGGCGGCCTCGGCCTCGGCGCGGGCCTGGGCGGCGGCGAGCAGCCGTTCGACGGCGGTCGGCTCGTGGATCTCGGCGGCCCGTACGAAGTCCTCGTCGAAGACCACGGTGGCGAAATCCTCGTCGGCGCCTCCGCGGTCGACAGAGTCCTCGGGGTCTCCGCCGTCCTGAAACGGCCTGCCCCCCACGTCGTCCGGCACGGGTTCAGAGTAGACCGGGAAGGGGGTTTTGGGCAGGGAGAGCGCGAACTGTCCCTGCCCTCGGCCGGCACCCGGAAGGGGGTGTCGGTTACCGGACGTGACCGTCGCCGGTCACGATGTACTTGGTGGAGGTGAGCTCGGGAAGGCCCATGGGGCCGCGGGCGTGCAGCTTCTGGGTGGAGATCCCGATCTCGGCGCCGAAGCCGAACTGTCCGCCGTCCGTGAAGCGGGTGGAGGCGTTCACGGCGACGGTGGTCGAGTCGACGAGCTGGGTGAATCGGCGGGCCGCGGCCTGGGAGGTGGTGACGATGGCCTCGGTGTGGCCGGAGGACCAGAGCCGGATGTGCTCGACGGCCTTGTCGAGGGAGTCGACCACGGCGGCGGCGATGTCGTAGGAGAGGTACTCGGTCTCCCAGTCCTCGGGCGTGGCAGGGACGACGGTGGCCTTGCCGCCCTCGGCGTGGGCGAGGACCCGCTCGTCGGCGTGGACGGTGACGCCGGCCTCCGCCAGGGCGTCCAGGGCGCGCGGCAGGAAGGCGTCGGCGATGTCCTGGTGGACCAGGAGGGTCTCGGCGGCGTTGCAGACGCTGACCCGGTGGGCCTTGGAGTTGATCAGGATGTCGACGGCCATGTCGAGGTCGGCCTCGGCGTCCACGTAGACGTGGCAGTTGCCGGTGCCGGTCTCGATGACCGGGACGGTGGACTCCTCGACGACGGTCTTGATCAGCGAGGCGCCGCCGCGCGGGATGAGGACGTCGACGAGTCCGCGGGCGCGCATCAGCTCGCGTACCGAGTCGCGGGACTCGCCGGGTACGAGCTGGATGGCGTCGGCGGGCAGTCCGGCGCCGCCGACGGCGTCGCGCAGGACCTTCACCAGGGCGGTGTTGGAGGAGTACGCGGAGGAGGAGCCGCGCAGCAGGACGGCGTTGCCGGACTTGAGGCAGAGGGCGGCGGCGTCGACGGTGACGTTGGGCCGGGCCTCGTAGATGATGCCGACGACGCCGAGCGGGACGCGGATCTGGCGCAGGTCGATGCCGTTGGGGAGGGTCGAGCCGCGGACGACCTCGCCGACCGGGTCGGGCAGGGCTGCGACGTGCCGGACGTCGGCGGCGATGGCCCGCACCCGCTCGGGGGTGAGGGTGAGCCGGTCGATGATGGCCTCGCTGGTGCCGGCCTCCCGGGCGCGGGCGATGTCCTCGGCGTTGGCCTCGACGATCTCGGCCGTGCGGACCTCCAGGGCGTCCGCGATCGCCAGCAGGGCGTCGTCCTTCGTCGCGCGCGGGAGTGGCGCGACTTCGGCGGCGGCGGCGCGGGCCCGGTAGGCGGCCTGGGTGACCGGGGACATGTTGTCGAAGGGCATGAGCGAGGTCATGTCCGCAGGGTACTGGCACCACTGCGGACATCCCTCACGTATCTCATCGCCGTCCCGCACTGCGAGACGTCCGGGCCGAGCTCCCGGCCGAGCTCCCGCGTGTGCTCCCGGCCGAGCTCCTGGGCGCGGACCCCGGGCCGTCCCGCACTGCGAGACGTCCCCGCCGAGCTCCCGGGCGCTCCCGGCCGCGCCAGGGCCCCGGGGGCGGCCGGCACGGCGCCCGTCAGGGGCCCGTCAGTACGGGTGGACGCCGACCGGGGCGGCCGGCGGCGGGCCGTAGCCCTCGGCGACGCGCTGGTGGTAGGTCTCCCGGTCGATGACCTCCAGGCCGACGATCTCCCAGGGCGGCAGCTTGGCGCTCTGCCGGTGCTCGCCCCACAGCCGCAGGGCGACGGCCGCCGCGTCGTGGAGGTCGCGGGCCTCCTCCCAGTAGCGGATCTCGGCGTGGTCGTTGGCATAGCGGCTGGTCAGCAGGAAGGGGTGGTCGTGGGCCAGCTGCTCCAGGGCACGGCGCACCTCCTGCAGCGGGGCCTCCGCTCCGGAGACGCTGAGGGTGATGTGCCAGAGCTTGGACAGCTCCCGCTCGGGGGTCCTCCCGTCCGTCTGCTCGGGCACGTCCTGCTCGTACTCGTCGAAATCGGCTCCGGCCTCGACGCTCGTCAGGGCGCGTTCGGCCGTCCCGCGGGGCAGTGCCCCTGGGCGCGCTCGTCTCACCGGCGGCCTCCTGTGTGATGCCTGTGCTGCGTGCTGCTGCATGCTGCTGCGTGTACTGCGCGTGCTGTCGTCCCCGCCCTCTCCGTGCCCCCGAGAGAAAGTTGACCAGCCCGCGGCGGCGCATGGGGCGGTTTTGGTAAAGGTCCCTACCGGATGACCAGAGTTTCAGCCGTTTCGGTTCACATGGGCACGGGGCACATGCGTGCGGTTCGCGTGCGTGCGGGTGACCGCACGCGGGTCACATCACGACCAGGTCGTCGCGGTGCACGACCTCGCGCTCGTACTCCGGGCCGAGTTCGCGTGCCAGGTCGTGGGTGGAGCGGCCGAGCAGCCGGGGAATCTCCTTGGCGTCGAAGTTGACGAGCCCGCGGGCGACGGCGCGGCCGTCGGTGTCCCGCAGCTCCACCGGGTCGCCGGCGGTGAACTCCCCCTCCACGGCGGCGATACCAGCCGCGAGCAGTGACTTCTTGCCCTCCACCACGGCCCGCACGGCCCCGTCGTCGAGGGTCAGCGCGCCCTGCGGGGTCGAGGCGTGGGCGAGCCACAGGAGCCGGTCGGCGGAACGGCGGCCGGTGCGGTGGAAGTACGTGCCGGTGTCGCGGCCCGCGAGGGCGTCGGCGGCGCGGCTGGCGGAGGTGAGGACCACGGGGATGCCGGCGGCGGCCGCGATCCGGGCCGCCTCGACCTTGGTGACCATGCCGCCGGTGCCGACGCCCGCCTTGCCGGCCGAGCCGATCTCGACGTGGGCGATGTCGTCGGGACCAGTGACCTCGGCGATCCGCGAGGTGCCGGGCTTGGACGGGTCCCCGTCGTAGAGCCCGTCCACGTCGGAGAGGAGGACGAGCAGGTCCGCGCGGACGAGGTGGGCGACGAGGGCGGCGAGCCGGTCGTTGTCGCCGAAGCGGATCTCGTCGGTGGCGACGGTGTCGTTCTCGTTGACGACCGGCAGGGCGCCCATGGCGAGCAGCTGGTCGAGGGTGCGGTAGGCGTTGCGGTAGTGGGCGCGGCGGCTGGTGTCGTCCGTGGTGAGCAGGACCTGGCCGACGCGGATGCCGTACCGGGCGAAGGAGGCGGTGTAGCGGGCGACGAGCAGGCCCTGGCCGACGCTGGCGGCGGCCTGCTGCCGGGCGAGGTCCTTGGGGCGGCGGGTGAGGCCGAGCGGTGCGAGACCCGCGGCGATGGCGCCGGAGGAGACCAGGACGATCTCCTTCTCGCCACCGCTGCGGACCTTGGCGAGGACGTCCACGAGGGCGTCGACGCGGTCGGCGTCGAGGCCGCCGGAGGCGGTGGTCAGCGAGGACGAGCCGACCTTCACCACGATCCTGCGGGCTTCCGTCACGTACTGCCTGGCCTGTGTCACCTGCGTCGTCCTCGCCGTCATGCTCTCGGTCGTGCTCTCGCGCCCGTGCGCTCGCTCGGCAGGCAATCTACGCGAGCGGCGCCGGGCGCCGCCCGTCTATTCCGCCGGCTGGACAGCGCTTGCGGTGTGTGCCTGCCAGGCCGAGGCGATCATGGAACGCACGTCGTGGCGGGCCTTCCAGCCCAGCTCGGCGGCGCTCCGTTCGGCGGAGGCGACGACCTTCGCCGGGTCGCCGGGGCGCCGGGCGACGACCTCGGGCTCGACGGTCCGGCCGGTGACCTCGCGGACCAGGTCGATCATCTCCCGTACGGAGACGCCCTCGCCGCGGCCGATGTTGAGGGTGAGGTCGCGGAAGTCGCCCGCGGCGGCGGACTCGGTGAGCCGGCGCGCGGTGGCCAGGTGGGCTTCGGCGAGGTCGTCGACGTGGATGTAGTCGCGGACGCAGGTGCCGTCGGGGGTCGCGTAGTCGTCGCCGAAGATCAGCGGCGGCAGTCCGGCGTCGAGGCGCTGGAAGACCATGGGGACGAGGTTGAAGACACCGGTGTCGGCGAGCTCGGGCGCGGCGGTGCCGGCCACGTTGAAGTAGCGCAGACACGCGGTGGCCATGCCGTGCGCGCGGCCGGCGGAGCGGACCATCCACTCGCCCGTGACCTTCGTCTCGCCGTACGGGCTGAGGGGCGCGCACGGGGTGTCCTCGGTCACCAGATCGGTGTCGGGCATGCCGTACACGGAGGCGGAGGAGGAGAAGACGAAGCCGGTCACGCCGGCGTCGGCGGCCGCTTCGAGCAGGACCTGGAGGCCGCTGACGTTCTCGCGGTAGTAGAGGAGCGGGCGCTCGACGGACTCGCCGACGGCCTTCTTCGCGGCGAGGTGGACGATGCCGCGGACCGCGTGGTCGCGCAGGACCCGGTCGAGGAAGGGCCGGTCGAGGACGCTGCCGCGCTCCAGCGGGACGCCGGCCGGGACCCTGGCCGGATCGCCGGTGGAGAGGTCGTCGAGGACGACCACCCGCTCACCGGCCTCGGTCATGGACTTGACGACATGGGAACCGATGTAACCGGCGCCGCCGGTGATGAGCCACGTCATTCGGGCAGCCTAACCCGAACGGGCCGGGGCACCGCCCGAACCGGGCGGGGACCAGTACGGGGGTCCCGCGCCGGGACCGGCAGGATCCCGGCGCCCCTGGCCGAACCCGAACCGGGCGGGGACCAGTACGGGGGTCCCGGCCGGGACCGGGCAGGACCCCGGACCGTACCCCGGCGAGGGCCCGGGACCGGAACCGACTCGTCAGGTCGCCGCGCCCGCACCCGCACCCGCGCCCGGCCCCGGGCGCGCCCGGGCCTCAGGCCCGGTCCGCCAGCGAGCGGCGGAACGCCACGCACTCCTCGTACACCGGGAGGATCCCCGCCTCGCGGGCCTGGGCCAGGGTCGGGCCCTGGGCGTCCTTCGCCGAGAGTTCGGGCTCGCCGTCGACCGGCCATTCGATGCCGATCTCCGGGTCGAGCGGGTAGACCGTGCGCTCGCGCTGCGGGGCGTAGCCCTCGGAGCAGAGGTAGGTGACGGTGGCGTCGTCGGTGAGCGCGCAGAAGCCGTGGCCGAGGCCCTCGGAGAGGTAGACCGCCTTGCGGTCCTTGTCGTCGAGGCGCACGGCCTCCCAGCGGCCGAAGGTCGGCGAGCCGACCCGGACGTCCACGATGATGTCGAGCACGGCGCCGCGCACGCACGTCACGTACTTGGCCTGGCCGGGCGGGACGTCGGCGAAGTGGATGCCGCGCACGACCCCGGCGGCGGACACCGACAGGTTGCCCTGCTTCAGGCCGAGCGGGTGCCCGACGGCCTCGGCCAGCGCGTCGGCCTTGTACCACTCGAGGAACAGGCCTCGGGCGTCACCGTGCTGCTGCGGGACGAACTCCCAGGCACCCTCGATGCCCAGCGGGTTGACCTTCATGGGACCGATCCGTCCTCTCTCAGGCCTTCTCGGCCTCGTACGCGAGCAGGTTCAGCAGGTAGTCGCCGTAACCGCTCTTGGTCAGCGGCTCGGCGAGGGCGCGCAGGTGCGCGTCGTCGATGAAGCCGGCGCGCCAGGCGGCCTCCTCCAGGCAGCCGATCTTCATGCCCTGCCGCTCCTCGACCACGCGGACGTACTCGGAGGCCTGGACGAGGGACTGGAAGGTGCCGGTGTCCAGCCAGACGGTGCCGCGGTCGAGGACCGAGACCTGGAGCTCGCCGCGGTCGAGGTAGTACTTGTTGACGTCGGTGATCTCCAGCTCGCCGCGGTCGCTGGGCTTCAGGCCCTTGGCGATCTCGACGACCCGGCTG
The DNA here is from genome assembly GCF_040302485.1 of Streptomyces sp. NPDC126499. NCBI lineage: Bacteria > Bacillati > Actinomycetota > Actinomycetes > Kitasatosporales > Streptomycetaceae > Streptomyces > Streptomyces sp. NPDC126499. The sequence goes on from NZ_JBEOUO010000003.1 coordinate 108,136, forward strand.
TCGTAGAAGTAGAGGCCCGGCACCGCGTAGCGGGACTTCGGGTTCTTCGGCTTCTCCTCGATGGAGCGGGCGCGGCCCTGCTCGTCGAAGTCGACGACGCCGTAGGCGGTGGGGTCGGAGACGGCGTGGGCGAAGACGACGCCGCCCTCGGGCTCGCTGTACCGGGCGAGCTGCCGGCCGAGGCCGACGCCGTGGAAGATGTTGTCGCCGAGGATCAGCGCCACGGGCTGGTCGCCGATGAATTCCTCACCGATGACGAATGCCTCGGCAATTCCGTTCGGGTGATCCTGAGTGGCGAACTGGATGTCGAGACCGAAATCGGACCCGTCGCCCAGAAGCCGCTCGAACTGCGGGCGCTCCTCGGGGCCCGTGATGATCAGAATCTCCCGGAGCCCCGCCATCACGAGGGTCGACAGGGGGTAATAGATCATCGGCTTGTCGAAGACCGGCATCAGCTGCTTCGACACGGCCCGGGTGATCGGCCACAGTCGGGAGCCGGTACCACCGGCGAGCAAAATTCCACGCATGGGCACGCAGCCTACGGCAGGCCCGCGGGGCCGCCCGCCACCCGGGCGGCGGGCCGTCGGGCGCCCGCCGTGAGAACGGTCACGAACGGCGGCGCGAACGACGGGGCGACGGACTCGGGAACGGACCGGGGGAACGGGCGCCGGAAGCGGAACCCATAGAATGAGGCCCCTTATGAGGATTCTCGTCACCGGCGGCGCCGGGTTCATCGGTTCACAGTTCGTGCGGGCACTGCTCTTGGGAGAGCTGCCCTCGGGCGAGGGTGCCCAGGTCACCGTCCTGGACAACCTCACCTATTCGGGCAACGAGGCCAATCTCGCCCCGGTGGCGGACCGGCCCGGCTACTCCTTCGTCCGCGGCGACATCCGCGACCACGGAGTCGTCGACGAGGTGATGCGCGGGCAGGACGCGGTCGTGCACTTCGCCGCCGAGTCCCACGTGGACCGCTCGATCCTCGACTCCTCGCCGTTCGTGACGACGAACGTGCTCGGCACCCAGGTCCTCCTGGACGCCGCCAAGCGCCACGGCGTTGGCCGGTTCGTGCACGTCTCCACCGACGAGGTCTACGGCTCCATCGCCGAGGGCTCGTGGACCGAGGACTGGCCGCTCGCGCCGAACTCCCCGTACTCCGCCTCCAAGGCCGGCTCGGACCTGCTGGCCCTGTCGTACCACCGCACCCACGGCATGGACGTCGTGGTGACGCGCTGCTCCAACAACTACGGGCAGTACCACTTCCCCGAGAAGATGATCCCGCTGTTCACCACGAACCTGCTGGACGGGAAGAAGGTGCCGCTGTACGGCGAGGGCCTGAACGTGCGCGACTGGCTGCACGTCTCGGACCACTGCCGGGGCATCGAGATGGTGCTGCGCGGCGGCCGCGCCGGTGAGGTCTACCACATCGGCGGCGGCACCGAGGTCACCAACAAGGAGCTCACCGGCCTGCTCCTCGAGGCCTGCGGCGCGGGCTGGGACATGGTCGAGCACGTCGAGGACCGCAAGGGCCACGACCTGCGCTACTCCCTGTCGATCGAGAAGATCCGGAACGAGCTCGGCTACACCCCGCTCGTCTCCTTCGAGCAGGGCCTCGCCGACACCGTCCAGTGGTACCGCGACAACCGCGCCTGGTGGGAGCCGCTGAAGGCGAAGGCGGCGCTGTCCGCATGAGCACCGAGCAGCACACCGGCGCCCCGTCCTCGCCGGCCCGCTGGCTGATCACCGGCGCCGCCGGCATGCTCGGCCGCGACCTCGCCGAGGTCCTGGCCGAGGCCGGCGCGGACGTCACCGCGCTCACCCGCAAGGACCTCGACATCACCGACGCCGAGGCCGTCCGGGCCGCCGTCGCCGGCCACGACGTGGTCGTCAACGCGGCCGCGTGGACCGACGTCGACGGCGCCGAGACCGAGGAGGCCGCGGCCACCCGGATCAACGGGGACGGTCCGCGCGCCCTCGCCGCGGCCTGCGCCGACAGCGGCGCCGTGCTGCTCCAGGTCTCCACCGACTACGTCTTCCCGGGCGACGCCACCGAGCCGTACCCGCACGACGCCGCCACCTCCCCGGTGAACGCGTACGGCCGCAGCAAGCTGGCCGGTGAGCGGGCGGTCGCCGAGCTGCTGCCGGAGCGCGGCTATGTGGTGCGCACCGCCTGGCTGTACGGCGCGCACGGCCGCAACTTCGTGTCGACCATGCTGGGCCTGGCCGAGCAGCGCGAGACGGTCGACGTCGTCGACGACCAGCGCGGTCAGCCGACCTGGACCCGTGCGCTCGCCCGCCAGCTGCGGGACCTGGGCGAGGCGGCCGTCGCGGGCCGGGCCCCGGCGGGTGTCTACCACGGCACGGCCTCGGAGACGGCGACCTGGTTCGACCTGGCCCGGGCGGCCTTCGAGCTGACCGGCCTCGACCCGGAGCGGGTGCGGCCGACCACGTCGGAGAAGTTCGTACGCCCCGCGCGCCGCCCCTCCTACAGCGTCCTCGCGCACGAGCGCTGGGCCGAGGCGGGCGTGGCGGTGCAGCCGCACTGGCGCGAGCAGCTCGCGGAGGCCCTGAAGACGATGGCGCCGGGCGGACGGTCCGGCGCGTGACCCTGCTCGACCGCATCACCACCGCCCTGCCGCGCGGTGCCGCCTTCGTGGGCATCGGCACCGCGCTGCTCGGCGGCGCCAACTACGTCCATCTCGCGGCGGCCGGCCACTCGCTGTCCGTCGACGACATGGCGAGCTTCTCGGTCCTGTGGACGGTCGTCGCCTCCGTCGGGCTCGGCCTCTTCTTCCCGGTCGAGCAGGAGGTCACCCGGGTGGTGGCCGCCCGGGTCGTCGCCGGTGACGGCGCCCTTCCCGTGCTGCGGCGCGGGGCGGTGCTCGCCGGCGGGCTGCTGGCCGTGGTGCTGGTGCCGCTGGCGCTGTTCGCCGGGCCGCTCGCCGACCTCTTCTTCCACGGCGACCGGAGCCTGGTGCTGGCGCTCGGCGGTGCCTTCACGGCGCTCGCCCTCGCCCATCTGACCCGTGGCGTCCTGGCCGGGCTCGGCCGCTTCGAGGTGTACGGACTCCAGCTGGGTCTCGACGGGCTGCTGCGGATCGTGCTGTCGGTGGTCCTCGCGCTCGTCGGCGTCTCGTCGTCGTTCGTGTTCGCCGCCGTGATGACCGCCGCGCCGCTGATCGCCGTGCTGGTCACCCTGCCGCCGGTGCTGCGCGGCGCGCGGGGCGGGACGACGGCCGAGTGGCGGGAGCTCATCGAGCACCTGGGACTGCTGGTCGGTTCCACCCTGCTGGCGCAGGTCCTGGTCAATGTCGCGGTGGTCAGCACCAAGCTGATCGCCACGGACGACAGCGCCCTGGTGGCGGCCCTGCTGTCGGCGCTGGTCCTCGCGCGCGTGCCGCTGTTCGCGTTCGGCGCCTTCCAGGCGTCGCTGCTCGCCGGTCTGTCGACCGCGCAGGCGGAGGGGGACACCCGCGGTTACCGGCGGCTGCTGCTGCGGGCCTCGGCGATGACGGCGGGCCTCGGCGTGGCCTTCGGTGTCGGAGCGGTCGCGCTCGGCCCCGTCCTGCTGCCGGTGCTGTTCAACTCCCCCGACGTGCTCGGACCGCTCGACTTCATGTGGCTCTCGCTCGGCACGACGCTGTACATGCTGGCGATGGTGCTCGGTCAGGCGCTGCTCACCAGCGGTGCCGCGCGGCAGCAGCTGATGGCGTGGACCGTGGGTACGGCGGCGCTCGTGGCCGTCACTCTGAGCCCGCTGGAGCTGCGCGGCCGGGTCGAGATCGCCTATGCGGTGGGGTCACTCGCCGTGGTCACCGTCATGATGCTCGTTCTTCGCTCTCGTGTAGTCTACCGTTCGGTGCACTCATCGGAATGATCTTCATTCCCTCACTCTCCGTGATCGATTTCGACGGACAGTGGGCTGCAGCCGTACGGCGCCCTTCGCCCCCTTTTGGAAGTAGACAGGCCGTTTCCATGAGTCGTCCGATAGACCGGAGCCCGGCGTGAAGTTGTGGATGCTGACTTCGGTCACCGGGGTCTTTCTCGTCGCGTGCATCGTCGAGCTGCTGCGCCGCCGCAAGCTCAAGGAGAAGTACGCGTTCCTCTGGGTGCTCACCGGACTGGTGATCATCCCGCTCGGCTTCTTCCCGAGCGGCCTCGACTCGGTCGCCCGTGCCGTGGGCGTCGCGTCGGGCGTCAGCCTCATCCTCTTCCTCAGCGTCGCCTTCCTCTTCATCGTCTGCCTGCAGCTGAGCTGGGAGGTCGGCCACCTGGAGGAGGAGGGCCGCACCCTTTCGGAGGAAGTGGCGCTGCTGCGCCTCGACGTCGAGGAGCTGCGCGAACAGCTCGCGACGCGGCGGACGGACCCGGCGACCGGGCAGGAGGGCCGCAAGTGATCGACGGCAAGCGTGTACTGATCATCATGCCCGCGTGGAACGAGGCCGAGGGCGTCGCCGACGTCATCAAGGAGGTCCACACCACGCTGCCGGGCGCCGACGTGCTCGTCGTGGACGACGGCTCGGCCGACGACACGGCCGCCGTCGCGCGCGGCGCGGGCGCGACCGTGCTGAAGCTCCCGTACAACCTGGGCGTGGGCGGCGCGATGCGGGCCGGCTACCGCTACGCGTACGACCGCGGCTACGACGTCGCCATCCAGGTCGACGCCGACGGCCAGCACGACCCGCGCAACGTGCCCGAGCTGCTGGCCCGCCTGGACGCCGGCGCCGACCTCGTCATGGGCGCGCGGTTCGCCGGCACCGGCGACTACGAGACCCGCGGCCCCCGCAAGTGGGCCATGCTGGTGCTCGCGTTCTGGCTGACGCGGATGGCGAAGACCAAGCTGACCGACGTCACCTCGGGCTTCCGCGCCTCCAACCGCGACCTCATCGACGTCTTCGCCCACTGGTACCCCGTGGAGTACCTGGGCGACACCGTGGAGTCCACGATCGCCGTGGTCCGGGCCGGCTACCGCATCGAGCAGGTGCCCGTCGCCATGCGTCCGCGCGCCACCGGCACCCCCAGCCAGTCCCCGTGGAAGGCCACGCTCTACCTGGGCCGGATCGGCATGATCCTGCTGCTCGCGCTCAGCCGCCGCTCCGCCCTCGGCCCGAAGAGGAAGGGCAAGTGACCGCGGTGCGAAACCCCGGCCCCGGCGCGTCGGACGGCACCGACCGTCTCGGCACCCTCGACATCATGCTGCCGCACTACGGCGACACCGGTCTGATGCAGGCCGCCGTCCGCAGCGTCCTCGAGCAGACCGACGAGAACTGGCGGCTGACCGTCGTCGACGACGGCAAGGAGGAGGGCGTACCCGAGTGGTTCGCCTCCCTCGGCGACGACCGGGTCCACTACCAGCGCAACGAGACCAACCTCGGCATCACCGGGAACTTCGCCAAGTGCGTCGACCTGGTCGAGTCCACGCACTTCAGCATGCTCGGCAGCGACGACCTGCTGCTGCCGAACTACGTGGCCACGATGCGCGCGGCCGTCTCCGCCGTGCCCGACGCGGCGATCTACCAGCCGGGCGTCCAGGTCATCGACGAGCACGGCAAGCCGTCCACCTCGCTCGGCGACGAGGTCAAGAAGCGGCTGTACGCGCCGAAGACCGGCGGCCGGCGCCTGGTGCTGTCCGGCGAGCCGCTCGCCTCGAACCTGCTCGGCGGCAACTGGCTGTACTTCCCCTCGATCGTCTGGCGCGCCGACGTGGTCAAGGAGATCGGCTTCCGCAAGGACCTGTCGGTCATCCAGGACCTGGCGCTGATCATCGAGCTGATCCGGCGGGGCGAGAAGCTGGTGGTCGAGCCGGCCACCGCCTTCCGCTACCGGCGCCACTCCGGCAGCCTGTCCTCCTCCGAGGCCGTCTCCGGCGCCCGCTTCGGCGAGGCCGTCCGCTTCTTCCAGGAGGTGGCCGCCGAGCTCGACGCGCACGGCTGGCCCAAGGCGGCCCGCGCCGCCCGGCTGCACCTGTCGATGCGGCTGCACGCGCTGACCCTGCTGCCAGGAGCCCTGCGCCGGCCCGACGCCGTACGCACCCTGCTGAGGTACGCCCTGACCGGCTCTCGATGACCGTCCGCGCGGGGCGGCGGGTCTTCCCGCCGCCCCGCCGTATTCTGTCCGTCCCGCCCCCGCCCGTCCCGGAGCCCGCCCTCATGACTCCCACGCAAGCAGCAGCCCGGCCATCGGCAGCCGCACCCCGGTTCAGCATCATCGTCCCGGCCTTCCGCGTCGAGGCGTATCTGCGGGACTGCCTGGACTCCGTCCTCGGCCAGTCGTTCGAGGACTTCGAGCTGATCGCGGTCAACGACGCCTCGCCCGACGCGTGCGGCGAGATCATGGACGAATACGCGGCGGCGGACCCGCGGGTGGTGGCGGTCCAGCTCGCCGAGAACGTGGGCCTCGGCCGGGCGCGGAACGCGGGCATGGCCCGGGCCAACGGCACCTATCTGCTGTTCCTGGACAGCGACGACACGATGCTGCCGGGCGCGCTCGCGGCCATCGACCAGCGCCTCGCCGAGACCGACGACCCCGAGCTGCTGGTCTTCGACTACTCCCGGACCCACTGGGACGGCCGAATCAGCCCCAACGCCAAGGCGAAGGTCCTCGCCGACAGCCCGCCCGACGCCGTCGGCCTGGCGGACAACCCGGCGCTGCTCGACCTGCTCCAGGTCGCCTGGAACAAGGCGTACCGCCATGACTTCGTGAAGCGCTGGGGCTTCGAGTACCCGCACGGCTACTACGAGGACACGCCCTGGACCTACCCGGTGCTGATCGCCGCGGAGTCGATCGCGGTGCTCCCCCGGGTGTGCGTGCACTACCGCCAGCGCCGTCAGGGCAGCATCCTGCACAGCACCAGCCGCAAGCACTTCGACGTCTTCGACCAGTACGAGCTGGTCTTCTCCTTCCTCGACGCGCACCCGGAGTTCGACCGCTGGCGCGGCCCCCTCTTCGACCGGATGATCACCCACTTCCGGGTGATCGAGAACTCCCCCGGCCGGCTCCCCGACGAGGCCCGCGAGGAGTTCCGGGCGAAGTTCCTCCAGTACGAGGAGACCTACCGCCCCGCCGGGCACGTCAGCCCGCCGGCCGTCAGGCTCTCCGCCTCCCGCCGGGCCGTCGCCAAGCTGCCCGCCCCGCTGCGCGGCGCCGCCCGGCGCGCCTACCGCACGGCCCGCCGGGTCAAGGCGGCCCCGCGCAAGCTGCGCAAGCCGCTGCGCTCCGCGGTGCTCGCGGGCTACTACCGTGCCCAGCGGATGCTGCCGGTGCAGAACGACACGGCCGTCTTCGCCGCGTACTGGAACACGGACTACGCCTGCAACCCGGCCGCCGTCCACCAGAAGCTGCTCGAACTGGCACCGAAGGTGAAGACGACCTGGGTCCTCAAGCCCGGCTCGCGCAACACGCCGCCGCCCGGCACGCGGGTCGTCCACCCCGGTTCGTTCGGCTTCTGGCGGGCGATGGCCCGCGGCAAGTACTTCGTGAACAACGTCAACTTCCCGACCCGGGTGGTCAAGCGCCCCGGCCAGATCCACGTGCAGACGCACCACGGCACGCCGCTGAAGCGGATGGGCGTCGACCTGGTCGAGTTCCCGGTCGCCCAGGGCGACCTGGACATGAAGACGCTGATGAAGCGGGTGGACCGCTGGGACTACAGCGTCTCGTCCAACAGCTTCACCACCGCCGTGTGGGACCGCGCCTACCCGGCCGAGTACCGCTCGCTGGACTACGGCTACCCGCGCAACGACGTCCTGGTGCGGGCCGGCGAGAAGGAGCGGCGGGCGGCCCGCGAGAAGCTCGGCCTGGACACGGACTCCACCGTGGTCCTGTACGCGCCGACGCACCGCGACTACCAGGGCACGCCGAAGCCGCTGCTGGACCTGGAGCAGCTGGCGGTCCGCCTCGGCGAGGGCTTCACGGTGCTGTCCCGGGCCCACTACTTCCACCTGGACAGCCCGGCCGGCACCGGCCCCAAGGGCGGCTCCGGCGTCATCGACGTCAGCCGCCACCCGTCGGTGGAGGAGCTGTTCCTGGCCGCCGACTGCCTGCTCACCGACTACTCGTCGCTGATGTTCGACTACGCGCTGCTCGACCGGCCCGTGGTCATCTACGCCAACGACTGGGAGGTGTACCGCGCGACCCGCGGCACCTACTTCGACATCCACGTGGAGTCTCCGGGCCACGTGGTGGAAACCGAATCGGACCTTCTGGACGTCTTCCTCTCGGGGCGCTGGTCCGACGACGACTCCGCCACACTGCGGACCGAGTTCCGGAGGCGCTTCTGTGAGTTCGACGACGGCTTCGCGGCGGAGCGCGTGGTACGGAAGGTCTTCCTGAACCAGGAGAATGAACCGCCGGTGACCCTCCCCACGGAGCGTCCGGGCCCACGCACCCGCGGCTAGAGCTACCGTGTCCGGCGAGCCACGTCGTCGCCGCACGCACGAACACCTTGAAGAAAGGCGCAGTACCCAATGCCTCCCCGCCTGTCAGTCGTCGTTCCCGTGTACAACGTGGAGCTCTTCCTCGACGAGTGCCTCCAGTCGATCGCCGACCAGACGTTCACCGACTGGGAGGCGATCGTCGTCGACGACGGCTCGACCGACGGCAGCCTCGCCATCGCCCGTGCCTGGGCCGAGAAGGACGAGCGGTTCCGGGTGGTGGCGCAGGAGAACAAGGGCCTCGGCCCGGCTCGTAACACGGGTGTCGCCCATCTCACCGAGGGCACGGAGTACCTGGCGTTCGTGGACAGCGACGACGTCGTGCTGCCGGACGCCTACGCGCGGTTCGTCGAGAAGCTGGACGCGACGGGCTCCGACTTCGCCAGCGGCAACGTGAACCTGCTGAAGGCGGGCGAGGTCCTGCCGTCGCCGCTGCACCACAAGCGCCTGGGCAAGGACCGCGACCGCACGCACATCACCCGTGACAAGGAGCTCGTCTACGACCGCACGGCGTGGAACAAGGTGTTCCGCCGGTCGTTCTGGGACAAGCACGCCTTCGAGTTCCCCGGCATCCTCTACGAGGACGCCCCGGTGACGCTGCCGGCCCACTTCCAGGCCGCCGCCGTGGACGTGCTCGGCGAGCCCGTCTACCTGTGGCGGCAGCGGACCGGCGGCGCGCCCTCGATCACCCAGCGCCGGACCGAGCCGGTCAACGTCCGCGACCGCATAAAGTCCTGCGACTCCGTGAGCCGCTTCCTCGCCTCCCAGCCGGGCGAGGCGTTCGAGGAGCACAAGCGCTGGTACGACCAGATCTTCATCAGCGACGAGCTGCCGCTCTTCATGGGCGTGCTCGACGAGGCCGGCCCGGAGTTCCGCGAGCTGTTCATGAGCGGCGCCGCCGACTTCCTCGGCCGGGTCGACCCCCGGGTCCTCGGCCGGATCGACGTGTCGCTGCGGCTGAAGTGCCACCTGATCGGCGAAGGCCGGCTCGAAGAGCTCCTGAAGCTGATCACCTTCGAGCGCGAGACCGGCCGGGCGATCCCGGTCACCCGCCAGGGCCTGCGCCACGTCGCCGACTACCCGGTGCTCGACAAGGGCCGGACGGTCCCCCGTGACGTCCTGCGCGTGGGCCCCGAGTTCTCCGCGCGCGCCCGGGTCGAGGAGGTCGTCTGGCGCGGCGGCCGGCTGCACATCGACGGCCACGCCTACATCCGCAACCTGGCCGCCCCCAAGCCGAAGCCGTCCCTGCGCGTCCTGATGATGCGCGAGAGCGGCAGCCGGCGCACGGTCCTCGTCCGGCCCAGCCGGACGCGAGCCCCCAAGGCCACCCAGACCTCCGGCCAGTCGCTGCACAACTACGACTGGTCCGGCTTCTCCCTCGACCTCAACCCGGCCAAGCTGAAGGGCCGCGGCGGCTGGCGCGACGGCGTGTGGCGGATGACCGTCGCCACCGTCCAGGAAGGCGTGGCCCGCCGCACCCGGCTGAAGGCCGGCGAGAGCGGCAACGCCGAGAGCCCGGCCCAGCACTGGGTCGAGAAGGACGTCCGGATCGTTCCGTTCGTCGCCGACAGCCACCTGTACCTGCGGGTCGACAAGGTCCGCGCCAGGCTGACCGGGCACCGCCGGGCCGACGGCGCCGTCGAGCTGTCCGGTGCCCTCGCTCACGAGGCCGCCGCGCCCGGCGCGAAGCCGGTGCTGCGGCTCACCCACGCCACCTCCGGCGCGAAACTGCAGTTCTCCGTCGCCCGCGAGGGCGCCGCCGACTTCTCCGTACGGGTCCCGCTCGCCGACCTCGACGTCGAGGGCCGTGACTCCGACGACCTGGAGGTCACCGACAAGTGGGCGGCCGAGCTGGTCATCGGCTCGAAGAAGTTCCCGGTCGCCGTGGACGACCGGCAGGCCGACCTGGGGCGCCAGTACGCCTTCGACGGCACGGACACCACCGGGTGGGGCGCGCGTGCGGTGGCGGTCACCAATGACGGCGCCGGCCGCCTGGTGCTGCGCACCCAGCCGGTCCAGCCCATGATCGCGGACGCCACCGTGTCCGCGGACGGCCGGATCACCCTGGAGGGCGCGCTGCCCGCCACCGTCGACGAGCCGCTGGAGCTGGTGCTGCGCCACAGCCGGCACGCCGAGGAGCACCGCTACCCGGTCACCGCCGAGGACGGCCGCTTCCGCGCCGACTTCCTCCCGGTGCCCGACGGCTTCACCAAGGTGCCGCTGCGTCAGGGCCGCTGGTACCTGTTCGTGCGGACCGTCGACAGCCGGGTCGAGGTGCCGGTGCGGGCCGTCCCCGGCGCCCTCGGCTCCCTCCCCGTCCCGTTCTCGCTGCGCGGCCGCGACTACGCGCTGACCCACCGCTTCTACGACCGGCTGCTCATCGACGCCGCCTCCGACCTGGACGCGGACGAGCTCGGCTGGTTCCGTCAGCGCGAGATGCGGTCCACCGTCTACCGGCGGGCCCGCACCGCCCCGCTGAAGGACACCGTCCTCTACGCCTCCTTCTCCGGCCGCCAGTACTCCGACTCGCCCCGGGCGGTCTACGAGGAGCTGGTCCGCCAGGGCTCCGACCTGGAGCACATCTGGGTCGTGGAGGACCTGCGGTCCGAGATCCCCGAGGGCGTACGCGTCATCCGCCGCTGGAGCCGCGAGTGGTACGAGGCGCTCGGCACCAGCCGCTTCATCGTGACCAACACCCACCTGCCGTTCTGGATCGACCGCCGTGAGGGCCAGGTCATCGTGCAGACCTGGCACGGCACCCCGCTCAAGCGGATCGGCCACGACATCGACAGCGTGCAGTTCGCCGACCGCAAGTACCTGGAGAAGGTCGCCCAGGAGACCCCGAGCTGGAGCTTCCTGGTCTCCCCCAACCGCTTCTCGACCCCGATCATGAAGCGGGCCTTCCAGTACGACGGGGAGATCCTGGAGTCGGGCTACCCGCGCAACGACGTGCTGCTCGCCCCGAAGACGGAGGAGCTGGCGCGCACGGTCCGGGAGCGGATCGGGCTGCCCGAGGACAAGAAGGTCGTGCTGTACGCGCCGACCTGGCGGGACGACCAGTTCTACCAGGCCGGGAACTACAAGTTCGATCTCCGCCTCGACGTCGCGAAGGCGGCGCGGCGGCTCGGCGACGACCACGTCCTGCTGGTCCGCAAGCACTCGAACATCGTGGACGCGGTGCCCGGCGCGGGCGACGGCTTCGTCTTCGACGTGTCCAGCTACCCGGACATCGCGGAGCTGTTCCTGATCACCGACGTGCTCGTCACCGACTACTCGTCGCTGATGTTCGACTTCGCGAACACGGGCCGTCCGATGCTCTTCTTCACGTACGACCTGGAGTACTACCGCGACCAGCTCCGCGGTTTCTACTTCGACTTCGAGAAGCGGGCCCCCGGCCCGCTGCTGCAGACCTCCGACGAACTCATCGAGGCGCTCGGCGACATCGACCGGATCAGCGCCGGATACACCGACGCCTACCGGGAGTTCCGCGACGTGTTCTGCGACCTCGACGACGGCCGCGCCTCCGAGCGGGTGATCCGCCGGATGCTGGAGCTCGCGCACCCCGACAGCCCGTCCACCAAGTCAGCGGAGCAGCGGTGAAGACGCCTTCCCTCCCCCTCGTGAACCGGACCCTGGAACGGATCCCGCCGCAGCGGCGGCTCCCGTTCGCGGTCTACGCGGCCACCCAGCTGATCTTCCTGGTGTGGTGGGCCGCGTTCTACCCGGGCGGGATGAGCTACGACTCGATCTCGTACGTGTGGCACGTCACCACCGGCCACTGGATGTCCAACCACTCGGTGGCGTACGACGTCCTGGTCTGGCTCAGCATCCAGCTGACCGGTGACCTGGCCCTGCTGACGTTCGCGCAGTCCGTGGCGATGGCGGCGACCCTGGCCTACGTGGCGGTGACGCTGCGCATGTTCGGCGTCAAGGGGAAGTGGATCTTCGCGGCGGCGGTGGCGTGTGCGCTGCTGCCGTCCACCGGCACCTTCGTGATCTACGTGTGGAAGGACGTCGCGTACGCGATCGGCGCGATCCTCGCCTTCGCCGCGACGGGCCGCCTCGCGGCGCGCCGGCTGCGGGGCGAGTCCCAGGTCCGCGACAAGGCGTTCCGCAACGAGATCGCGGTCCTGTTCGTGGGCTTCCTGTTCATGAGCATCTTCCGCAACAACGGCCTGCTGGTCGCGCTCATCGCGGTCCCGGTGCTGCTGCTGACGCTGCCGAAGGTGCGCAGGTGGCTGCTGTTCGCGACGGTGCTTCCGGCGGTGATCGGTGCGGGCCTGCAGCTGGTCGTCTACCCGGCCGTCGGCGTGAAGACGCCGACCAAGGACCAGGTGTACGCGATGAACTACGCGGACATCGCGGTGGTGTACGGCCAGGTGCCGCACACCTTCACCAAGGCCGACAAGACGCTGATGGCGAAGGTCGCGCCGCTGTCGCACTGGGGCGGGAAGGCGGCCAACTGCTACAACGCCGACTGGGCGATGCAGAAGCCGATGAACCGCAAGCTGGCGGAGAAGTACAACGACCAGCTGGTCGACCTGTGGTTCCGGGTCCTGGAGCGCACGCCGGACCGGATGATCTCGGCCCGGCTGTGCCGCTCGCACATCGCGTGGTCGCCGTATCCGGGTCCCGTGGACAAGATGGGCCACACCCTGATCAGCCCGCCCGCCGTGCCGAAGAACCTGTTCGGCTGGGCGGACTGGAACCCGGACATGAAGGAGAGCCCCTACCGGCCGATCCTGAAGATCCGCCCGCTGTCGTACAAGCTGAACGACGCGGCGTACTTCGTGTGGCAGGCGAGCAAGACGGCGCAGCTGCAGTGGCTGCTGTTCCGCGGGGCGATCTGGTGCTACGCGGCGTACGCGGTCGTGCTGGCCTTCTCCCGCAGGAACCGCACCTGGGCCCCGGTGGCCCTGCTCGCGGTCCCGCTGGCCCTCCAGCTCACGGTCGTCGCGGCGAACCCGGCCCCCCTGGCCCGCTACATGTTCGCCCCGCTGTTCCTGGGCATCCTGTGCCTGCCGCTGATCGGCGCGAAGCCCCGCTTCACCAAGCGCGCCGACCCGGCACCGGCCGCCCCGGCCCCGGAGCGCGCCTCCGCCTCCACGGACACCGACCCGGACACCGACCCGGACCCGGACCCGGAACCGGCCCGGGTCGCCTGACGGCCTGACTCCCGGAACCCCCGGAACCCCCGGACGACAGCGAAGGGGCCCGCCTCCCAGAGGAAGCGGGCCCCTTCGCCGTAGGCGGCCGTCGTTTCTAGAACGGGTTGAACTCGTCGAACTCCCGCTGCGCCTCGTCGTGCTCCGCCTGCCGGTCGCGGCGGCGCTGGGCGGCGGGGCGGGGAGCCTCCAGGCGGTGGTCCTCGCCGCGGCGGCCGAGCATCTCGGCGCCGGCGACCATCGTGGGCTCCCAGTCGAAGACGACCGCGTTCTCCTCGGAGCCGATGGCGACGCCGTCGCCGGCGCGGGCGCCGGCCTTCATCAGTTCGTCCTCGACGCCGAGGCGGTTGAGACGGTCGGCGAGGTAGCCGACGGCCTCGTCGTTGTTGAAGTCGGTCTGGCGGACCCAGCGCTCGGGCTTCTCGCCGCGGACGCGGTACACGTCCTCCTGCTCGTCGTAGGTGACGGTGAAGCCGGCGTCGTCGACCGCCTTCGGGCGGATGACGATCCGGGTCGCCTCCTCCTTCGGCTTGGCCGCGCGGGCCTTCGCGACGATCTCGGCCAGCGCGAAGGACAGCTCCTTCAGGCCCGTACGGGCGACCGCGGAGACCTCGAAGACGCGGTAGCCGCGCTCCTCCAGGTCGGGGCGGATCATGTCGGCGAGGTCCTGGCCGTCCGGGATGTCGATCTTGTTGAGGACGACGATGCGCGGGCGGTCCTCGAGGCCGCCGTACTGCTTCAGCTCCTCCTCGATGACGTCGAGGTCGGTGACCGGGTCGCGGTCGGACTCCAGCGTCGCCGTGTCGAGGACGTGGACGAGCACCGAGCAGCGCTCGACGTGGCGCAGGAACTCGAGGCCCAGGCCACGGCCCTGGCTGGCGCCGGGGATGAGACCGGGGACGTCGGCGATGGTGTAGACCGTCGAGCCGGCCGTGACCACGCCGAGGTTCGGGACCAGCGTCGTGAAGGGGTAGTCCGCGATCTTCGGCTTGGCGGCCGACAGCACGGAGATCAGCGAGGACTTGCCGGCGCTCGGGTAGCCGACGAGCGCCACGTCGGCGACCGTCTTGAGCTCCAGGACGATGTCCTGGACGTCACCGGGCTCGCCGAGCAGCGCGAAGCCGGGCGCCTTGCGCCGCGCGGAGGCGAGGGCCGCGTTGCCGAGGCCGCCGCGGCCGCCCTGGGCGGCGATGTACGTGGTGCCCTGGCCGACCAGGTCGGCCAGGACGTTGCCCTTCTTGTCGAGGACGACGGTGCCGTCGGGCACGGTCAGGACCAGGTCCTGGCCGTCCTTGCCGGAGCGGTTGCCGCCCTCGCCGGGCTTGCCGTTGGTGGCCTTGCGGTGCGGCGAGTGGTGGTATTCGAGGAGCGTGGTGACGGACTGGTCGACGACCAGGATCACGTCACCGCCGCGGCCGCCGTTGCCGCCGTCCGGGCCGCCGAGCGGCTTGAACTTCTCCCGGTGGACGGAGGCGCAGCCGTGGCCTCCGTTACCCGCGGCGACGTGCAGCTCGACGCGGTCCACGAAGGTGGTCATGTTCTGTGCCTCCAGAGAGATTAAGCGTGGAATGTCTATCTAGTAACACGCGAAAGGCGGACCCGCTTCCCCGTACGGGAAGTGAGGTCCGCCTCCGCAAAGTGTCCGATCAGGCGACCGGAACGATGTTCACGACCTTGCGGCCACGGAAGGTGCCGAACTGCACCGAACCGGCCTGCAGGGCGAACAGCGTGTCGTCGCCGCCACGGCCGACGCCCGCGCCCGGGTGGAAGTGGGTGCCGCGCTGGCGGACCAGGATCTCACCCGCGTTGACGACCTGACCGCCGAAGCGCTTCACGCCGAGCCGCTGGGCGTTGGAGTCGCGACCGTTCCGGGTGGACGATGCGCCCTTCTTGTGTGCCATTGCTCAGTCCCTCTTTACTTCGCGGCCGTCGGGATGGACGTGACCTTGATCGCCGTGTACTGCTGACGGTGACCCTGGCGACGGCGGTAGCCGGTCTTGTTCTTGTAGCGCAGGATGTCGATCTTGGCGCCCTTGTGGTGGTCCACGACCTCGGCCTGGACCTTGATGCCCGCCAGGACCCACGGGTCGCTGGTCACGGCGTCGCCGTCGACAACGAGCAGGGTCGAGAGCTCGACCGTGTCGCCAACCTTGGCGGTGGAAATCTTGTCAACCTCAACGATGTCGCCGACAGCAACCTTGTGCTGGCGACCACCGCTGCGCACGATGGCGTACACGCGGATCTCTCTCTCACTCGGTAACGGGACCTCTGATGCCAGCCGCCCGCGCGGGCCGGGGGCCCACGGCGATCCGGAATCGGACGAGCGGCCTCTCCCGGAGACCCGGGAGGGAGGTGCTCAGAGGTGTGGCGTGCATACCGACACGCCGACGGTCTAGGTTACGGGCGGCTCCCGTAGGGGGTCAAATCTCGGTCGTCTCGGCGACGAAGCCCTTGAGCCAGGCGCGGAAGTCCGGGCCCAGGTCCTCGCGCTCGCAGGCCAGCCGCACGATGGCCCGCAGGTAGTCGCCGCGGTCGCCCGTGTCGTAACGGCGCCCCTTGAAGACGACGCCGTGCACCGGGCCGCCGACCCGCTCGTCGACCGCCATCTTCTGCAGGGCGTCGGTCAGCTGGATCTCGCCGCCGCGGCCCGGCTCCGTCTCGCGCAGGACGTCGAAGACGGCCGGGTCGAGGACGTAGCGGCCGATGATGGCGAGGTTGCTGGGCGCCTCGGCCGGCTCCGGCTTCTCCACCAGGCCGGTGATCCGTACGACGTCGGCGTCGCCGGTCGGGTCGACGGCCGCGCAGCCGTAGAGGTGGATCTGCGCCGGGTCGACCTCCATGAGCGCGACCACGCTGCCGCCGTTCTCGCCGAGCACCTCCAGCATGCGGGCGAGCAGCGGGTCGCGCGGGTCGATCAGGTCGTCGCCGAGGAGCACCGCGAAGGGCTCGTCACCGACGTGCGGGGCGGCGCACAGCACGGCGTGACCGAGGCCGCGCGGATCGCCCTGGCGCACGTAGTGCATGGTGGCGAGCTCGTTGGACTCCTGGACCTTGGCGAGGCGCTCCTCGTCGCCCTTGCGGACCAGCGCCTCCTCCAGCTCGTAGTTCCGGTCGAAGTGGTCCTCGAGCGGCCGCTTGTTCCGCCCGGTGACCATCAGGACGTCGTCGAGCCCCGCCGAGACCGCCTCCTCCACGACGTACTGGATCGCCGGCTTGTCGACGACCGGCAGCATCTCCTTCGGCGTCGCCTTCGTGGCGGGAAGGAAACGCGTACCGAGGCCGGCGGCGGGGATCACGGCCTTGCGCACGCGAGGGGCGGGGGTGTTGTTCATCGGGCTGGTTCCTGGTTTCCGATCCGGGGGGTCAAAGCGTGTGGACCGTCCTCGGGAGGAGGACGGCCCACACGGGTCGCGTCGGGGACTGAGGGTCAGTCCTGCGCGGGGGCAGCGGTCTTCTTCGCGGCCTTCTTGGCGGTCGTCGTCTTCTTCGCCGCGGTCTTCTTGGCCGCCGTCTTCTTGGTGGCGGCCTTCTTCGCGGTGGCCTTCTTGGCGGTCTTGCGAGCCGCCTTCTTGGCCGGGGCGGGGGCCTCGTCGGCCTCCGCCTGCGCCTCGGCGTCCGCGGGGACCCCGGCTTCGGCTTCGGCCTCGGCCGGAGCCGGGGCCGGGGCCGGGGACGCGACGACGACCACGGCGGCCTCCTCGGATCCGGTCGGCGAACCGGCCGGAGCGGTGGCCTTGCGGACCACCCGGCGCCGCGCCTTCGGCGGGGCGGCCACGGGGGCCTCCTCGGCGACGGGCGCGGGCTCGGCGGGGGCCGGCTCGGCCTCGGGCTCCGCGACGATCGGGGCCTTCGGAGCGGCGACCGTCTCCACCACCGGCTCGGCGGCCGGGGCCGGCGAACCGGCCGGTGCCGTGGCCTTACGGGTGGCACGGCGACGGGTACGCGGCGCCGGGGCGGCCTCCGCCTCGACGGCCGGCTCGGCCACGGGCTCCGCGACCTGCTCCGGCGCCACCTCGGCCTCGGCCTCGACCTTGGCCTCGGCCTTCTCCTCCGGCTTCGGCTCCGGCTTCGACTCCGGGACGACGACCTCGTAGGTCTCCGTCTCGGTGACGGCCGGGGAGGCGACCGGCGCCGACACCCGGCGGGTGGCCCGGCGACGGCCGCGACCGCGCGTGGCGGCGGCCTCGGCCTCCGCGACGCTGCTGTACAGCTCCTCGTCCGGGGCGATCGGCTCGGGCAGCGCGACCGGGGCCGCGAGCTCCGCCGCGACCTCGGCCTCGGTCTCCGTCTCGGCCTCGGCCGACTCGTCCGCGGTCTCGACGGCCTCGTGCTCGTGCTCGTGGACGTGCTCGGCACCGCCGCGGCCGCGCTTCTTCGCGCGCTTGCCGCCGCCACCGCCGCCGGCGGTGGTCGGCTGCTCCATGTGGACGATGACGCCGCGCCCGTTGCAGTGGACGCAGGTCTCCGAGAAGGACTCCAGGAGGCCCTGACCCACCCGCTTGCGGGTCATCTGCACCAGGCCGAGCGAGGTGACCTCGGCCACCTGGTGCTTGGTCCGGTCCCGGCCCAGGCACTCCAGGAGACGGCGCAGCACCAGGTCGCGGTTGGACTCCAGGACCATGTCGATGAAGTCGATGACGACGATGCCGCCGAGGTCGCGCAGGCGCAGCTGCCGGACGATCTCCTCGGCCGCCTCCAGGTTGTTCCTGGTGACGGTCTCCTCCAGGTTGCCGCCCTGGCCGGTGAACTTGCCGGTGTTGACGTCGACCACGACCATCGCCTCGGTCTTGTCGATCACCAGCGAACCGCCGGACGGCAGCCAGACCTTGCGGTCCAGCGCCTTCATCAGCTGCTCGTCGATCCGGTACGTGGCGAACACGTCGACCTCGCTCGTCCACTTGGACAGGCGGTCGACCAGGTCGGGAGCGACGTGCGAGACATAGCCGTGGATGGTCTCCCACGCGTCGTCGCCGCTGACGATGACCTTGGAGAAGTCCTCGTTGAAGATGTCGCGGACGACCCGGACGGTCATGTCCGGCTCGCCGTAGAGCAGCGTCGGCGCGTTGCCGTTGCCGTTCTTCGCCTTCTTCTGGATGTCCTCCCACTGCGCCTGCAGCCGCTCGACGTCACGGCGCAGCTCGTCCTCGCTCGCGCCCTCGGCGGCGGTGCGCACGATGACGCCCGCGTCCTCGGGGACGATCTTCTTGAGGATGGTCTTCAGACGCGCGCGCTCGGTGTCCGGGAGCTTGCGGCTGATGCCGGTCATCGAGCCCTCGGGCACGTACACGAGGTAGCGGCCCGGCAGGGAGACCTGGCTGGTCAGACGGGCACCCTTGTGGCCGATCGGGTCCTTGGTGACCTGCACCAGGACCGACTGGCCGGACTTGAGGGCGGTCTCGATGCGGCGCGGGCCGTTGGCCATGCCGAGCGCCTCGAAGTTGACCTCGCCGGCGTACAGGACGGCGTTGCGGCCCTTGCCGATGTCGACGAAGGCGGCCTCCATCGACGGCAGCACGTTCTGGACCTTGCCCAGGTAGACGTTGCCGACGTACGAGGTGGCCTGCTCCTTGTTGACGTAGTGCTCGACGAGCACGTTGTCTTCCAGGACGCCGATCTGGGTGCGCTCGCCGTTCTGGCGGACGACCATGACCCGCTCGACGGCCTCGCGGCGGGCGAGGAACTCGGCCTCGGTGATGATCGGGACGCGGCGGCGGCCCTGCTCGCGGCCCTCGCGGCGGCGCTGCTTCTTGGCCTCCAGGCGGGTGGAGCCCTTGATGGACTGCACCTCGTCGGACGGCTCGGCCTTCTCGCGGGCCGGGCGGGGCTCGCGGACCTTGACGACCGTGCGGACGCCGTCCTCCTCGGTGGCCTCGGCCTCGGCGGCGGCGTCACCGCTGCGGCGACGGCGGCGACGGCGACGGCGGGAGCTGCTGGAACCGCCGAACGCCTCGGCCTCCTCGCCCTCCTCCGGCTCCTCGGCCTCGCCCTCGGCCTCGGCGTGGGCCTCCTCGGCCTCCTCCGACTCCTCGGTGTCCTCGGCCTCCGCGAACTCGCCGCGGCGGCGGCGACGGCCGCCACGACGGCGACGACGGGACGGACGGTCCTCGTACTCGTCGGTCTCCTCGGCCTCGACCTCGGTCTCGGCCTCCGCCTCGGGGGTCGACTCGACCTCGGGCTCGTCGGCGACGGTGGCCGGAACGGGCTCGACGGCGACGGGCTCGCCACGACGGCGACGGCGGCGGCGCGAACCGGTCTCGGCGCGCTCGGCGACCTCGACGGTCTCGACGGGCTCGACGGTCTCGTCCGTCTCCTCCTCGACGTCCTCCTCCACGGCCTCGGCCGCGGCGATGGCGGCGGCGGTCTCCGGGGTCTGGAACATCGGCTCGGTGAAGACCGGCGCCTGGAAGACGGCGACGGCGGGGCGGGCGGCCCGGCGGGTGCGCGGCGCCTCGGCCTCGGCGGCCGGGGCGGCGAACTGCGGCGAGCCGGCGCGGCGGCGGCCACGGCCGCGGGTGGCGGCCTCCTCCGCGGCGGCGACGTCGGCTCCGTGCGAGGCGATCTCCTCGACGGTGTCCTCGGGCAGCGCCTCGCCGGAGGTCTCGGCGGCGATCTCGGCGGCGGCGGAGGCCGACACCTCGGGCGTGCTGGTCTTACGGGTGGCGCGGCGGCGGGTCCGGGGGGCCGGGGCGGCCTCCTCGGCCACCGGCGCCGTCTCGGCGGCGGGAGCGGCCTCGGCGGCCGGGGTCTCCACGGGCTCCGGGGCCGCCACCGCACGGGTCGCACGACGACGCGTACGCGGCGCGGGCGCCGGCTCCTCGACGGCCGGGGCCTCGGTCGGAGCGGCCTCGGCGGCGGGCGCGGCCTCGGCGGCCGGGGTCTCGACGGGCTCCGGGGTCGCCACGGCACGGGTCGCACGACGGCGCGTACGCGGCGCGGGCGCCGGCTCCTCGGCGGCCGGGGCCTCGGACACCGGAGCGGCCGGGGCGGCGGTGGTCTCGACGACCTCCGCGGCCGGGGCCTCGGCGGGGGCCGTCTGGGGTGCGGTGGCCTTCCGGGTGGCGCGGCGGCGCGGACGCGCGGGCGCCGGCTCCTCGGCGGCGGGGGCCTCGGACACCGGAGCGGCCGGGGCGGGGGTGGTCTCGACGACCTCGGTGGTCTCGGCGGCGGCCTCGGCCGTCACCGGCGGACCGGCCGGCCGGGACGCGGCGCGGCGCCGACGGCGCGGCGGCAGCTTGTCACCGGGTGCGGTGGTGTCGTTCTCTTCGAGCATGCGGGGTTCTCCCGTCACGCTCCCGGGCGCCGCGTCTTTGTTCCGGTCCGGCGGCACGAACGCGCGAGATGCGCGGTGCCGCCGTCCGGGGCGCGGGCGCCGCACGGGAGCTCTGTGTCTGGCTCGCCGGTTCCGTACGCCCTGTGCGTACGGCCTGGCGAAAGTCTCCTGGTCAGTGCGCTGCCCGACCCAGGTGGCTCCCGAGTACCAGGGCGGCGCTACAACGACCGCTCCCTACGCGGTACCGACACCCGGCGCCGTCGCTGAGGACGTCACGGCGGCCGTGGGTGGAGCGGCCGTGACTGCCTCGCGGTCGGGCGCGAGCGGGTCGGTCACCGTGCCGGACTCCTCGTCGAAGAGCCCCTGCGCCAGCCTGGTCACCGCAGCGGGGACCGGCGGCGCCAGGTCGGCCACAGCTCGGAGACCGGACAGGACGTCGTCGGGTCGCACGGCAGGTGTCACGTGCCGAACAACCAGCCGCAGTATCGCACAGGCGCTGTCCAGCGGCCTATCACCCTGGGGATCGCCCGGGGCGGGGGCCGCGGTCAGCTCCACGACGGCACCGCGGGTGTCGAAGGTGCGCAGACCGTTCTTGGTCTTGCGCTGTACTTCCACGCTCTCGGCCGCGAGAAACGCCTCGACGGCCTTGCGCGCGTCCTCGACGTCGACGCCGTCGAGCCGCAGCTCCCACACGGAGGCGGTGAGCCGGTCGGCGAGGCCGGAGGTCCGGGCCTCGACGGCGTCGACGATGTCGAGGCCGCTCGGCATGGACTCGTCGAGCAGGACCCGCAGGGTCTCCGGGTCGCGGTGCTCGGTGAGGGCGATCTCGAGGTACTCGGCCTCGGAGCCCGTACCCGTCGGGGCGGCGTTGGCGTACGACACCTTCGGGTGCGGGGTGAACCCGGCCGAGTACGCCATGGGCACCTCGGCACGGCGCAGCGCACGCTCGAAGGCGCGCTGGAAGTCTCGATGGCTGGTGAACCGGAGGCGGCCGCGCTTGGTGTAGCGCAGTCGGATGCGCTGCACCGCCGGTGCGGGCGGCGGGCCTTCGGGCTGTCGCTTGCCCAGTGGTTCTTCTCCTCGGTGCGGGGCGGGCGCGGGTGGCGCACCGCCCTCGAAATGCGGGTGTGCCCTGGGGGGCCCGCCCGGTTCACCCCCGCGTCTGCGGGGAGATCTCGGGGCCGGGCGCCGCGCCGGGGACGTTCGTTGTACTACCCAGAGTACGCGCCCGGGCCACCTGACGTTCCCCGGGCCGGTTCGCCCCGCTCTCCCCCACCAAGGCGCGCCAGGTGTCGAGCCGGGCCCGGCGGACGGCCTCCCGGGCGGAGGCGAGCGCGGCCCGGGCCGCCTGCCGCCCCTCCGCGAGGGCCTTACGGGCCGGGGCCCACACGGCGTCGCGGACCCAGCGGCCGGCCGGGGCGCACACCTCGCGGTAGATCCAGGCGGCGGGGCGTACGAACAGGTGACGGACGGCCCAGACCACGGGGCGGACGACCAGGTTGCGGGCCAGCCACGCGAGGCCGCGGCCGACGGCCCGGGAGAGGAAACCGGCGGTGCGCCAGCAGATGGCGAGGGCGTCTCCGATCTCACGGCCGACGGGAAGAAGGACGCGCTGCCACAGCCAGACGGCCGGACGGGCGATCCCGTACGTGACGAGCGGCACGATCCCGTACCGCCACGGCCACACCAGCAGCACCGTGCAGAGCGCCCGGACGGTGATCAGCAGCCCGCGGCGCAGCCACCCGGCGCCGAGCGCGATCCCCCGCCAGAGCCCGCCGAGCACCCAGGCCAGGGCCCGCCCCGAACGGACGAGCGCCCAGCCGATGCCGCGTCCCACGGGGGCGAGCACCGACCGGTACAGCCAGACGGCGGGTGCGGCGATCCCGTAGCGGCCGACGGGCACGAGCACATGACGCCAGAGGGCGACGAAGGGCCAGGCGGCCGCCTTGCCGAGCAGGATCGCCCCGGCCGAGAGCCCACGCCAGAGCCCGCCGAGCACCCAGGAGAGCCCACGCCACAGGCCGCCGAAGACCCACGCCAGGCCGGCGCCCAGCTGCGCGAACACCCATGCCAGGCCGCGCCACAGACCGCCGAAGACCCACGCCAGGCCGTCCCACAGACCACCCAGCGCCCAGGCGATGCCGCGCCCCGTGCCGCGCGCGGCCCGGATCAGTGCTCGGCCGGCCGGGGCGAGGAGCCGCTCGTAGAGCCAGACGGCCGGGCGCTTCACCGTGTGGCGGTAGAGCCAGGCGAGGCCCCGGCCGATGGGGCGGAGCAGAGCGCGGTCGAGGAGGCGGCCGGTGGCCGTGAGGGCGTCCCAGGCCATGCGGACCGGGAGGACGAGGACCAGCACGACGATTCTGACCGGGATGCGGATCAGGGCGTGCGGGGCGGGCGGGACCGGCGCCGGGTTTTCCGTGCTCATGTCCAACAGGACGCCGACGGCCCGGCGGAGGGTTCACCCTCCGCCGGGCCGTCACACGATCGCTGTGCCGAAATTACTTGTTCACGACGGACAGCGGCAGCAGCTTCTTGCCCGTCGGGCCGATCTGGATGTGCGTGTCCATCTGCGGCCATACCCATACAGGGTTACATCAGCTTTTCACCTTCGCGTCTCTCGACGCATGGCCAGCCGCAATCGCTGCCACACTCCGACAGGAGCTGACCGCCCAGCGATCGCGATGGCTCCGCGCCGGGGGCGCGGTACAGCCTCCACATACAAGGGGGTCGCCACGATCAACCTGTGCTGCCACACCCCAGGAGGGAAGTTGCACAACACTCGGGCGTGGCCGTGAAGGTACGCGGGCCCTTCGTACTCGGTCAGAAGCATGTCGTAGGCAGAACGCGCAGCGAACTCTTTGTCGCGCCGGCTCGTGGAATCAAGGTCATCCGGCAACGACGTATCTCCTTGCCCTTCCCTCTCGACCAAGGCAGCGGCCAGATCATGCAGCCAGTCAGACCCAGACCCCATTCGCGTCGGTGGAGCCTCAGTCTCGGTCAGGACGTGATGCCGTGAACCACAGAGGATGACCTGAACACCAGCGCAGCTGTCGTCACCGTGCCTCAGCGCGCACGACGCATCTTCAATCGACATGAACGTGTAAACACCTCTGTCGATGAGTCCCCAGTCCCTCACCCTGGGCCCATGGCGGAAGAACCCTGTGAACTCAAGCCAGTCATAGGCGGTGAGCGACTCGCAGGAGTCCGGGATGTTCGTGTGCGCCTCACACTTGGCACTGACGTGATCAAGCACCTGCTGTAAGCGCTCCCCCAGTGAGTCTGCAACGGATGGGGATTCACCCACTGCCAGGCGCATACCCGCGCCGAGCGCCGACACTTCCGCCTCCACTGCCCGACCGGAGAACCCACCATCCTTCTCGGGCAGGAACTCTGCGAGCTTCGCACTGGACAGGTACAACAGCTCCCTCATGCCGCCTCCAGGGCCCTAGAACCAAGCCCACCAGGCAGACGGGCTTGGTGAGCATTCCCGGACACGCGCCGGACGCACCGGTTGGACGGTTCACCATGGTCAAACACCCTGATGTGTATTTCCATATGGGGAATACGGAAACAAGACCACATCCAATCTGTACTCTCCGTAGCCATGAAGACGTACGACATCGAGAGCGAGTGGACCGCCTCGGACCTGGCCCTCCTGGAGGACCTGAAGCGGGCGGAGGCCCTGCTCCCCGAGGACGCCCCTCGCGCACTCCTCTCCGTCCGCCTGTCCGTACTTACGGAAGACACGACCTCGCCGGTGCGGCAGGAACTCGACCTGCGTCTCCTGGCCAGAGAGAAGGGGTACCGCGTCGTCGGCGTCGCCTCCGATCTCAACGTGTCGGCGACGAAGGTTCCGCCGTGGAAGCGGAAGGAGCTCGGGGAGTGGCTCAACAACCGGGCTCCGGAGTTCGACGCTCTGCTCTTCTGGAAGCTCGACCGCTTCATTCGTCGCATGACGGACCTGTCCACGATGATCGAGTGGTGCGAGCGGTACGGGAAGAACCTCGTGTCGAAGAACGACGCGATCGACCTCAGCACGACCGTGGGCCGGATCATGGTCACGCTCATCGGTGGCATCGCCGAGATCGAAGCGGCGAACACGTCGACCCGCGTCACGTCACTGTGGGACTACGCGCGCACGCAGGACTCATGGCTCGTGGGCAAACCGACGTACGGCTACGTCACGACGAAGGTGGACGGCAAGCCGGCGCTCGCCATCGAGCCGAGCGCACACAAGGCACTGCACTGGGCCCGGCGCATGGCGCTCCGGGGCGTCTCCGCCCGACGCATGGCCCTCTGTCTCGTCCGCTCCGGCCTCATGTCGACGGGACTCACCACGTCGACTCTCCTGCGCCGCCTTCGTAACCCCGCGCTCATGGGCTACCGGGTCGAGGAGAACAAGCAGGGCGGCAAGCGACGGAGCAGGCTCGTCCTCGGCAACGATGGCAAGCCGATACGGGTCGGGCCCCCGATCTTCGCCGAGGAGGAGTTCGAGACCCTTCAAGCGGCACTCGACCGCCGCGGGAAGAGCCAACCCACCCGGCAGGCGGGCGGAGCGACGCAGTTCCTCGGTGTGCTGATCTGCGTCGACTGCTCAACCAACATGACCGTGCAGAAGAACATGAGCAACGGCCGGAGCTACACGTACCTGCGCTGCGGCAAGTGCAAGGGCGGCGGCCTCGGCGCGCCCAACCCGCAGGACGTCTACGACGTCCTCGTGGGCGACGTGCTGCGCGTCCTCGGCGACTTCCCCGTCCAGGTCCGGGAGTACGCGAAGGGAGCCGAGGCACGCGACGAAGTTAAGCGACTCGAAGATGCCATCTCCTATTACATGGCGGAACTCGAACCAGAGGGCCGCTTCTCAAAGACGCGGTTCACTCGCGAGCGGGCGGAGGAGACGCTCGACAAGCTCACGGAAGAGTTGAACGCCATCGATCCCGAGACCACGCAAGACCGTTGGGTTCTCGTGCACAACGGCAAGACCTTCCGGGAGACGTGGGAAGCGGGCGGTATGGAGGCCATGGCTCAGGACCTGCGCCGCGTGGGCGTCACGTGCGAGGTGACCCGCACGAAGGTCAAGGGGGTGCGCGCCCCGTCCGTACACCTGCGGCTCAAAATCCCGCGCGACGTACGCGAACGCCTGGTCATCAAGGGCGACGACTTCGCCGCAAGGCTCTGACGAGGGAGCAAGGACACACATCTCCGGGCGGCTCGGTCAGCCATGCCCGGAGGTGTTCCGGCTTGACGGCTTGCCCGGGCTCCGGATAGGAAGACTCTCCCGCTCCCTCTGGGAGCGGACACCGTAGCTCCCGCCGTTCAGCGGCGGTAGAGCTGGCCACTCCGTGAGGGGCCGCGATCCCGAGGGGCTCGCAGGGGCGTCGAGGACATCCCGAAGCGCAGGACGGTACTGCGCGACTTCCACCCGATGCTGAGGCGCGGCTCCGCGCTGCCCTCGGCCAGCGCCAGGAGTCGCCAGCCCTTGAACATCACGATCGAAGTCGTCTGGACTTGTGAGGTCTGCACCTCACCCCTCGTCGAGGGAGAGACGCACGACTGCGGCCGTGCCCCGCAGGAAGGGGGTGCGACCGGTGGCTATCAGCTTCGGCCATGACCGCTCGTGGGGCGCAGTCTCCCAGCACGAGTACCGGCGCATGGCGCAGAACCCAGGACACCCTCTCGCCTACCGCGTGCACTTCGCCGCCATCGGATGGGCGGACCGAGCTGGACCTTGTGTCGCCCCGATCGGGGGCCGCCTGCCTTGTGCTTCCGTCTCACCTGTTCAGAAGGGCAAGGGTGCGCCGGTCGCCTGCCGTCTCCATCAAGACCGGTAGTGAAGAGATCTCTGAAATCGGTCAGGGATTCTCTTCCCTCCACTTCGTTGCAGTTTGAAGCGAGTGAGGAATGCGGGGCGAAGAGCGCAGGAAGGCCCGGCGACCGAAATTCTTGTCCAGACCCTTCCGCCGTATAGACCGTGCGTCCTGCCACTCCGTAGCGGCGATGCGGGCCAGCACGGACACCTCCGCGACCAAGGTCGGCGGGGCGTCCAAGGCCCTGAGGATGCGCTCTATGTCCACCAGGGACGGGCGCACCTTCCCGCTCTCGATCCGGCTCACCTTCGACTGCGACATGTTGCAGCGCGCGGCGAGCCGGTCCCCGGAGAGACCGGCCTGCTTCCGCAGCTTTCGCAGTGCCGCGGCGAGTTCCAGGGAGGTCTGGCCGAGCTGCTCGGGCCAAACGTCACTCGGTCACGTATTCCAGGAACGGGACCGATTCCGCGATGGCGATGCGCTGGTATTCGAGGAACGGGGCAGGGTCGCCCTCGTACAGCTCCCGCTCGATCTGCGTACCGTCGGCCTCGTACTTCATGAGGACGACCGTCGAGCGGTCGAACATCCAGAAGTCCGGGACGTCGGGTAGCGGGTTCGGCCGGCCGGTGATGTCGAGGATACGGATGTCTTCCCCCGCCGGGGCCTGGTGCTGGTAGTACCGCTCGAACTCGAACCGCAGGTAGTCCGTGAGGGGCCGGGTGACGATGTGGACCCGGCCCACGTTGCGGGTGCGGACCATGGCCATCCACGCGTCCTCGTACGGTCCGGGGAAGCGGGCCCCCGCCTTGAAGGCGGCGAACTCTTGCGCTTCCTGCGGTACGAGGTACTGCGGCAGGGTCTCAAGCCGCCAGGCTTCGGTCTGGAAGGTCTTGAACTTGTCCGCCCAGTTCAGGGATCTCCACGAGCCCTTCCCCGGCGGGCGGGGTGAAGGCGGTGGACACGTCGCCCTGGACGACGAACGAGCCGGAGGCGGTCCGGTAGACGTTCGGGCAGTCTCCCTGCCCGCAGTTACCGCCGTTGGTGTTGCCGGTGAGCCGTGTGAGTTCTTCGCGCGCCATGCTGAACCCCCTCGTGCGAGCCCTCTGCGGGCCGATCGCCACGACCGTACGAGCGGGGCCGATGTGCCGTCTATGCGGAAACGCGACTATGCGCGTTGTCGCATAAACCGGGCCCCGAGAACGCCGAGAGGCGCCCGGACAGGATCGTCCGAACGCCTCTCTACGCCCTACACCCACTCGACCGCCGAGACGATGCCCGAGTCCCGTCGAGGGGCGGGGAGCGGCGTGCGCCGCGTGGGGCGGGGAGCCTGCTCGCGCTCCTTCGCGCCGAGCCCTCGCAGAGCTTCGACGCGGTCCGCCTCGGGTACGTCGGCAAGCGCCTCAGCCATCCGCTGGATGGCATCGCCGCTGGTCACGGCTACTTCTTGACCGTGAGCGGCAGCAGCTTCTTGCCCGTCGGGCCGATCTGGATCTCGGTCTGCATGGCCGGGCAGACGCCGCAGTCGAAGCACGGCGTCCAGCGGCAGTCCTCGACCTCGGTCTCGTCGAGCGCGTCCTGCCAGTCCTCCCAGAGCCAGTCCTTGTCGAGGCCGGAGTCCAGGTGGTCCCAGGGCAGGACCTCCTCGTAGGTGCGCTCGCGGGTGGTGTACCAGGCGACGTCCACGCCGAACTCGGGGAGGGTCTTCTCGGCGCAGGCCATCCAGCGGTCGTACGAGAAGTGCTCGCGCCAGCCGTCGAAGCGGCCGCCGTCCTCGTAGACCGCGCGGATGACGGCACCGACGCGGCGGTCGCCGCGGGAGAGCAGGCCCTCGACGATGCCGGGCTTGCCGTCGTGGTAGCGGAAGCCGATGGAGCGGCCGTACTTCTTGTCGCCGCGGATCTTGTCCCGGAGCTTCGCCAGGCGCTCGTCCGTCTCCTCCGCCGACAGCTGCGGGGCCCACTGGAAGGGGGTGTGGGGCTTCGGCACGAAGCCGCCGATGGAGACGGTGCAGCGGATGTCGTTCTGGCCGGAGACCTTGCGGCCCTCGGCGATCACGTTCATCGCCATGTCGGCGATCTGGAGGACGTCCTCGTCCGTCTCGGTCGGCAGGCCGCACATGAAGTACAGCTTCACCTGGCGCCAGCCGTTGCCGTACGCGGTGGAGACGGTCCGGATCAGGTCCTCCTCCGAGACCATCTTGTTGATGACCTTGCGCATGCGCTCGGAGCCGCCCTCGGGGGCGAAGGTGAGTCCGGAGCGGCGGCCGTTGCGGGTGAGCTCGTTGGCGAGGTCGACGTTGAAGGCGTCCACGCGGGTCGACGGCAGCGAGAGGCCGACCTTGTCGTCCTCGTAGCGGTCGGCGAGGCCCTTGGCGATGTCGCCGATCTCGGAGTGGTCCGCGGAGGACAGGGACAGCAGGCCGACCTCCTCGAAGCCGGTCGCCTTGAGGCCCTTCTCCACCATTTCGCCGATGCCGGTGATGCTTCGCTCCCGCACGGGGCGCGTGATCATGCCGGCCTGGCAGAAGCGGCAGCCGCGGGTGCAGCCGCGGAAGATCTCGACGGACATGCGCTCGTGGACGGTCTCGGCGAGCGGGACGAGCGGCTGCTTGGGGTAGGGCCACTCGTCGAGGTCCATGACGGTGTGCTTGGACACGCGCCACGGCACACCGGACCGGTTGGGGACGACGCGGCCGATGCGGCCGTCCGGCAGGTACTCGACGTCGTAGAACGCCGGGATGTAGACGGAGCCGGTCTTCGCGAGGCGGAGGAGGACCTCCTCGCGGCCGCCGGGCCGGCCCTCGGCCTTCCACTGGCGGATGATCTCGGTCATGTCGAGGACGGCCTGCTCGCCGTCGCCGATGATCGCCGCGTCGATGAAGTCCGCGATCGGCTCGGGGTTGAAGGCGGCGTGGCCGCCGGCGAGCACGATCGGGTGGTCGACGGTCCGGTCCTTCGACTCCAGCGGGATGCCGGCGAGGTCGAGGGCGGTGAGCATGTTGGTGTAGCCGAGCTCGGTGGAGAAGGAGAGCCCGAACACGTCGAAGGCGCCGACCGGACGGTGGCTGTCGACCGTGAACTGCGGCACGCCGTGCTCGCGCATCAGCGCTTCCAGGTCCGGCCACACGCTGTACGTGCGCTCGGCGAGGACGCCTTCGCGCTCGTTCAGTACCTCGTAGAGGATCATGACGCCCTGGTTGGGCAGGCCGACCTCGTACGCGTCCGGGTACATCAGCGCCCAGCGGACGTCGGCGGACTCCCACTCCTTGACCGTGGAGTTCAGCTCTCCACCGACGTACTGAATCGGCTTCTGCACGTGCGGGAGCAGAGCTTCGAGCTGCGGGAAGACAGACTCGGCAGCAGACATCTCGAACCTTCGTGAGCTGGCAGGGGGCGACTCTCAAGCGTACCCCGGTGCTCAGTGGCTCAGTGCCGCCCGGATTTCCGGGGCCGAGGCCCGCTCCCACAGCTCCGGCAGCTCCCGCTGCCGGGCCTCGCCCGCCGCCGCCTCGCGGCCGTACAGAACGCCCCAGGTGAAGGCGGACTCGCCGGCCGCGTGGGCCTGGACGGCGAGGTCGCGCAGGGCCTCGCGGGTGACGACGCCGTCCTGGTGGTCACCGAGGCAGGACTGGACGTCCTTGACCCTCCGGGTGAACCGTTTGGCGGGTTTGCCGAGGGTGGGGCGGGCGGCCTCGCCGGCGTAGCGGGCGCGTTTGGCGGCCTTGCGGGCCTCGTGGAGGGCGAGGTCGCGGTCGGGGCCGGGATCGAGGGTGAGGGCGCGGTCGATCCTGCGGGCGAGGCGGTCGAAGTCCTTGAGGGCGGCGCGGGCGAGGACCTCGGGGGCGTCGTGGGCGGCCGCCTTGCGCAGCGGCGGGTCGGCGAGGAGGGCGGCGAGGCGGTCGAGGAGGGCGAGGTGGCGGTCGGAGTCGAGGGCGGCGAGCGCCGTGCGCCGGGCCTCCTCGGCGCGGCTGATGCCGCGGACGCGCAGCCGGGCGTGGACGGGGCCGAGGCGGAGGGTGTCGGGGAGGGCGTCGAGGCGGGCGGCGAGCCGCTCCTGGAGGACTTCCTCGTCGCGGGCGACGCCGAGCTCGCCGGCCAGCCACTTCAGCTCGTCGCCGATCGGGTCGGTGACGTTCCGGTCGAGCACCTTGCGGTAGGTCTTGAAGGCGCTGCGGAGCCGTCGGGTGGCGACCCGCATCTTGTGGACGGCGTCGGGGAGGTCGCGGCGGACGGCGGGGTCGTAGGCGACGATGGCGTCGATCTGTTCCCGTACGTACGCGAGGACGGCGGCGCCCGCGGTGCCGGTGGCGGGGGCCGGGGCGGGCGCGGGGCCGCCGCCGGTCTCCGCGAGGGCGCGGGCGAGCTTCGAGGGCGAGTCGGTGGGGTGGACGCCCGCCTTCTTCAGGTGTTTCTCGACGGCGTCGAGGACCGCCTCGTCGGCGTCGTCGGCGAGTTCGACCTCGATCTCGCTCCAGGCCGCCTGACCGCCGCCGCCCGCGAGCCGTTCGGCGCGGACGGTGTCCAGGGAGAACTCGGCGAGCAGGGTGCCGTTCTCGTCGAGGAGGTGGCGGACGTCGCGGCGGCTGTGGAGGCGGACGACGGGGACGACGTCCTCGTGCCGGACGCGGGAGCGCAGGAGCCGCGCCAGGGAGGGCGGCAGGGTCTCGGTGAGCGGGGCCCTGATCTCGTCGCGGATCCCGGGGGCGACCGGGAGCTTCAGGTGCCAGCCGGCGTCCGAGCCGCCGGTGCGCCGGCGCAGGGTGAGGGAGTCGGCGGCGAGCCGCAGGTCGGGCGTGTCGTAGTAGACGGCGTCGAGGGCCATGACGCCCTCGTCACGGACGGCGGCCACGCCCCGGATCCCGGTGAGGTCCGGGACGGCGGACGTGTCGGTGGCCTCGTACTTCCGCTCGATCTCGCGCTTGGTGTCCTCCATGGATCGAATCTAGACGCGATGCGGGCCGGGCGGGAGGGGATCAGGCGGTCATGGGGCGTTGCACCCGGATGGACTGCAGCAGTCCGATCGCCACCCAGACGGCGAACATCGAAGAGCCGCCGTAGGACACGAAGGGCAGCGGCAGGCCGGCGACGGGCATGATGCCGAGGGTCATGCCGATGTTCTCGAAGGACTGGAAGGCGAACCAGGCGATGATGCCGCCGGCCACGATCGTGCCGTACAGCTCGGTCGTCTCGCGGGCGATGCGGCAGGCTCGCCAGAGGATGACGCCGAGCAGGACGAGGATGAGGGTGCCGCCGACGAAGCCGAGTTCCTCGCCGGCGACGGTGAAGATGAAGTCGGTCTGCTGCTCGGGCACGAACTGGCCGCTGGTCTGGTGGCCGTTGAAGAGGCCGGCGCCGTAGAGGCCGCCGGAGCCGATCGCGATGCGGGCCTGGTTGGTGTTGTAGCCGACGCCGGCCGGGTCGAGTTCGGGGTTGGCGAAGGCGGCGAAGCGGTTGATCTGGTACTCGTCGAGCATGCCGAGGGCGGTGACGAGGACGGCGCCGAGGACGCCGGCGCCGATCAGGCCGATGACCCAGCGGTTGGAGGCGCCGGAGGTGAGCAGGACGCCGAGCACGATCACGGCCATGACCATGACGGAGCCGAGGTCCGGCATCAGCATGACGATGCCCATGGGGATCGCGGCGAGGACGAGCGCCTTGGCGACGGTGCGGTGGTCGGGGTGGATCTGGTCGCCGGCGTCGACCTTCGCCGCGAGCAGCACCGCCATGATCAGGATGATGGTGATCTTGACGAACTCGCTGGGCTGGAGCGAGAAGCCGCCGCCGATGACGATCCACGCGTGGGCGCCGTTGATGGTGGCGCCGAGCGGGGTGAGGACGGCGAGGATGAGCAGCAGGGAGATGCCGTAGAGGACCGGCACGGCTCCTCGGAGGGTGCGGTGGCCGAGCCAGATGGTGCCGATCATCAGGGCGAGCCCGATGCCGGTGTTGAGGACGTGCCGGAACAGGAAGTAGTACGGGTCGCCCTGGTTCAGCTCGGTGCGGCCCCGGGTGGCGGACCACACGAGCAGCGCGCCGAGGAGCGACAGGGCGAGCGAGGACAGCAGGATCGGCCAGTCGAGCCGGCGCAGCACCGAGTCGCGGGCGGTGAGCCGGGCGAGCGGCCCGCGCTCGGGTGCGTAGCGGGAGACGGAGAAGCCGTGGGGGGCGGTCATCGGGTCAGTCCCTCAGGTACGGAGGCGGGCCGGCGAGCGGCGGCACGACGCCGCCCTTGGCGGGGTCGACGAGCTGTGACTTGGGGTCGTACGGCTTGACCTCGGGCGCGTCGATGGTGCCGTCGGGGTTGATCTTCGGCAGGGTCTGCTGCGGCTGGGGCAGCAGGGCCCGCTTGAGGTCCTGGTTGCCGGCGTCGTCGAGGCCGTAGAGGGCGTCGTAGATGTTGCGCACGGCCGGTCCCGAGGCGCCGGAGCCGGTGCCGCCCTGGGAGATGGTCATGACGATCGTGAAGTCCCTGGTGTACGTCGCCAGCCAGGACGTCGTCTGCTTGCCGTAGACCTGGGCGGTGCCGGTCTTGGCGTGCATGGGGATCTTGTCCTGGGGCCAGCCGCCGAACCGCCAGGCGGCGGTGCCGCCCGGCTCGACGACGGACCGCAGGCCCTTGTCGAGGTCCTTGATGGTCTGGGCGTCGACCGGCAGCCGGCCGTGGGCCTTGGGCTTGATCTCCCGGATCCGCTTGCCGTCGGGGCTGATGACGGCCTTGCCGACGGTGGGGTTGTAGAGGGTGCCGCCGTTGCTGATGGCCGCGTAAGCGGTGGCCAGCTGGACGGGGGTGATGAGGACGTCGCCCTGGCCGATCGCGAAGTTGATGCTGTCGAAGGCCTTGAGCTGGTTGCCTTCGAGGCAGCTCTCGTAGGCGATCTGCTCGACGTAGGTGCCGCCCTTCTTGCCCTGCTTGCACCAGGAGTCCTTGTTGGCCTCCCAGAAGCTCTGCTTCCACTGGCGGTCGGGGATGCGGCCGGTGACCTCGTTGGGCAGGTCGATGCCGGTCTCGCTGCCGAAGCCGAAGTCGCGGGCGGTCCGGTAGAACCAGTCCTTGGCGTCCTTCTTCGGCTTGAGGCCGCCGTCGCGCTGCCACTCCTGGTGGCCGAGGCGGTAGAAGACGGTGTTGCAGGAGTACTTGAGGGCGTCGCCGAGGGTGATGGGGCCGTGGCCCTTGGACTCGAAGTTGGCGAAGCTGCGGTTGCCCATGCTGTACGAGGCGCTGCACAGGTACTTGTCGTTGAAGTCGTTGCCGGCGCGCACGGCGGCGCTGGCGGACACGACCTTGAAGACGGAGCCGGCGGGCGCCTGGCCCTGGATGGCCCGGTTGAGCAGCGGGTAGTTGGAGTCCTTGCTGGTGAGGGCCGCGTAGTCCTTGGCGGCGATGCCGCCGACCCAGGCGTTGGGGTCGTAGTCGGGCTGGGAGGCCATGGCGACGACCCGGCCGGTCCGGGACTCCATGACGACGACGGCGCCGGCGTCGGCCTCGTACGGGCGGCCGGTGATCTTGTCGGTCTCGCCGCGGACGGTCTTCATGGCCTGGTGGAGCTCGTACTCGGCGACGGCCTGGACGCGGGCGTCGATGCTGGTGACGAGGGTGGAGCCGGGGACGCCGGGGTCGGACTTGGTCTGGCCCATGACGCGGCCGAGGTTGTCGACCTCGTAGCGGGTGACGCCGGCCTTGCCGCGCAGCTCCTTGTCGTAGGTGCGTTCGATGCCGGAGCGGCCGACCTGGTCGGAGCGGAGGAACGGCGAGTCGGTGTCCTTGGCCTTCTCGATCTCCTCGTCGGTGACGGGCGAGAGGTAGCCGAGGACCTGTGCGGTGCGGGCCTTGCCGGGGGCCGGGTAGCGGCGTACGGCGGCGAGTTCGGCGGTGATGCCGGGGAAGTCCTCGGAGGCCTCACGGATCGTCAGGGCCTGCTGGGTGGTGGCCTTGTCGGTGACCGGGATCGGCTGGAAGGGGGAGCCGTTCCAGCAGGGCTTGGGGGTCTGGGAGTCGCAGAGCCGGATCTTGTTCATGACGTCCTGGGGCTTCATGCCGAGGACGCCGGCGAGGCGGGTGAGGACGGCCTTGCCGTCGTCCTTCATCTTCATCAGCTCGGTGCGCGAGGCGGAGACCACGAGGCGGGTCTCGTTGTCGGCGAGCGGGACGCCGCGGGCGTCGAGGATGGAGCCGCGCACGGCGGGCTGGACGACCTGCTGGACGTGGTTGTTCTTGGCCTCGTCGGTGTACTCCTTGCCCTGGCGGATCTGGAGGTACCAGAGGCGTCCTCCGAGGGTGAAGAGCAGGGAGAAGACGAGGATCTGGATGACGACGAGCCGGATCTGGACCCTGGGGGTCCGGCCGGTCTCCGGGATGTTGCTCATGCTGCCGTTGCCCCCTCGGTCACAGTCGCTTGACTCCCTTGATGCGTCCGGCGCGTGAGGCGCGGGACCGGGCGGCCTTGATGCGCAGGCCGCCGCGCTGGGTGCCGATCCTCAGGCCGGTGCCGGAGGCGAGCCAGCCGGAGGCGACGTCGGTTCCGCTCCCGCCGGTGGCCTCGGCGAGCGGGTCGTTCTCGGCGCGCCGGGCGATGGCCATGATCAGCGGCACGGTGAACGGCGCGAGGAGCAGGTCGTACAGGGCGGCGGTGAACAGCAGGAAGCCGAGGCCGACGTGGCGGGCGGCGGTGTCGCCGACGAGGGCGCCGACCCCGGCGTACAGCAGGGTGGAGCCGACGGCGGCGACGGCGACCACGGCCATGGGGCCGGCGGCGGACTTGAGCCGGCCGTTCTCGGGGCGGGCGAGTCCGACGAGGTAGCCGACGACGCAGAGCACGAGGGCGTAGCGGCCGGCGGCGTGGTCGGCGGGCGGGGCGAGGTCGGCGAGCAGGCCGGCGCTGAAGCCGACGAGGGCGCCGGTGACGTGCCCGTGGACGAGCGCGAGGGCGACCACGGTGAGCAGGACGAGGTCGGGGACGGCGCCGGGGAGCTGGAGGCGGGCGAGGACGGAGACCTGGACGACGAGGGCGACGAGGATCAGCGCGGCCGACAGCAGAATGCGGTTGATCTTCACGGCGTCTGCTCCCCCTGGTCCTGCGGCGGGTCCTGTGGTTGCGCCTGCGGGTCCTGCTGTTGGGTCTGCGGGTCCTGCTGCTGGGTCTGCTCGTCGGGCTTCACGGCGGGCTGGTCGCCCTGCGGCTGCGCCTGGCCCTGCTGCTGGTTCTGGCCGGGCTGCTGGTTCTCGCCCTGCTGCTGGTTCTGGCCGGGCTGCTGCCCGTCCGGGGGCGGCGGCGGGGTGACCGTGACGGTGACGGTCGGGGCGGGCTTGGGCTTCGGCGGCAGCACCGTGTCGCGCGGGTCGGTGCGTGGGGCCTGGACGACGACGCCGACGATGTCGAGCTTGCTGAAGCCGACGTACGGGCGGACGTAGACGTTGCGGGTCAGGCCGCCGCCCAGGGGGTCGACGCGGACGACCTCGCCGACCGGGACGCCGGGCACGAAGGGCTTGGCGCCGTGCGAGCCGAAGGTGACGAGCCGGTCGCCGGGCTTGACCTTGGCCTTGCCGTTGAGGAGCTGGACGAGCAGCGGGCCGTTGCCCTGGCCGGTGGCGAAGCCGAGTTCGGCGGTCTTCTCCAGGCGGGTGCCGACGGTGAAGTCGGGGTCGTTGGCGAGCAGCACGGTCGACGTGGAGGGGCCGACGGTGGTGACCCGGCCGACGAGTCCGGCGCCGTTGAGGACGGTCATGTCGCGCCGGATGCCGTCGCGGGCACCGGCGTCGATGGTGACGGTCCAGGAGAAGCCCTGGGCGGCTCCTATGGCGATGACCTGGGCGCCCTTGATGCCGTACTGCCCGGCGCCGGCGGTCTTCAGCAGGGTGTCGAGTTCGCGCAGCCGGCTGCGGTTGCGGTCGTCGCTGCCGAGCTTGGCCTTGAGGGCGGCGTTCTCCTGCTCCAGGGCGGCGAGCCGGTCGTGCCGCTCACCGGAGTCGCGGACCGCTCCTATCGCGTTGCCGATCGGGTCGACCGCCGAGGCGACTCCGTTCTCGACGGGGCCGAAGACGGCGGCCGCGGCCTGCCGGGCACCGTCGACCGGTGACTCCTGGCCTCCTCGGATGTCCACCGTGATCAGCGCGAACGCGATGGCGACCAGCAGTACCAGGAGCAGCCGGCTCTCTCGTGTGTCCCTCACGTGCGGCGGCCGTGCCTTTCCTCGTTCGATACGGGCCCCCGGGCCGGGGGCCCGGGGGTGATGGAGTTGTGGGGTGACGCGGGCGGTGCGGGTGTACGGGCCGGGTCAGCGGCGCGGCTGGGCGTCGAGGACCTGCTGGAGGGCCTCGAACTCCTCGACGCACTTGCCGGATCCGAGCGCCACCGAGTCCAGCGGGTCCTCGGCGATGTGGATCGGCATGCCGGTCTCGCGGCGGAGCCGTTCGTCGAGGCCGCGGAGCAGGGCGCCGCCACCCGTGAGAACGATGCCGCGGTCCATGACGTCACCGGACAGCTCCGGCGGGCACTTGTCGAGGGTGGTCTTGACGGCGTCGACGATGGCGTTGACCGGCTCCTCGATGGCCTTGCGGACCTCGGCGGCGGAGATGACCACGGTCTTGGGCAGGCCGGAGACGAGGTCGCGGCCGCGGATCTCGGTGTGCTCGTCCTGGTCGAGGTCGTAGGCGGAACCGATGGTGATCTTGATCTGTTCGGCGGTGCGCTCGCCGAGGAGGAGCGAGTACTCCTTCTTGACGTGCTGGATGATCGCGTTGTCGAGCTCGTCGCCGGCCACCCGGATGGACTGTGCCGTGACGATTCCGCCGAGGGAGATGACGGCCACCTCGGTGGTGCCGCCGCCGATGTCGACGACCATGTTGCCGGTGGCCTCGTGGACCGGGAGGCCCGAGCCGATGGCGGCGGCCATGGGCTCCTCGATGATGTGCACCTGTCGGGCGCCGGCCTGGGTGGACGCCTCGATGACGGCGCGGCGCTCGACTCCGGTGATGCCGGAGGGGACGCAGACGACGACCCTGGGGCGGGCCAGGTAGCGACGCTTGTGGATCTTGAGGATGAAGTAGCGGAGCATCCGCTCGGTGATCTCGAAGTCGGCGATCACGCCGTCCTTGAGCGGGCGGACGGCGACGATGTTGCCGGGGGTCCGGCCGATCATCTTCTTCGCCTCCGAACCGACCGCGAGGATGCCGCCGGTGTTGGTGTTGATCGCGACGACGGACGGCTCGTTCAGAACGATGCCTCGACCCCTGACGTACACCAGCGTGTTGGCGGTCCCGAGGTCGACAGCCATGTCACGGCCGATGAACGACATTGAGTTCCCCTTGTTTCCCATGAGGATGCGTCGGGCCTTCCCTAGCGGAGCGTTGACGGCTTCTCAGGTCGGCGAGGTGGTGGCTGGAGGTGGTGCGGCATGGAGTTTCCCCATCGTAGTGCCGCCCGCACGGATACCGCGCGGCGGACCGCCCCAGTCCACCTCTGTATAGGTGACGGAATGATGCGGCGATCCGTTCCCGGGTTCGGCGTTCATATGCCTGGGGGCGACCGAAATTCCTTCGGTCGCCCCAGGGGGTGGCGCTGATCGGCTGACGTGGGGTCAGACGAGGCCCGGGAAGAAGATCTTCAGTTCCCGAATGGCGGACTCCTCGGAGTCCGAGGCGTGGATCAGGTTCTCGCGGACGATGGTGCCGTAGTCGCCGCGGATGGAGCCGGGCGCGGCGGCGATCGGGTCGGTCGGTCCGGCGAGCGTGCGCACGCCCTCGATGACCCGCTCGCCCTCGACGACGAGCGCGACGACCGGACCGGAGGCCATGAAGCCCATCAGCGGCTCGTAGAACGGCTTGCCCTTGTGCTCGCCGTAGTGCTGCTCCAGCGTCTCCTGGTCCAGCTCGCGCATCTCCAGGGCCGCGATGGTCCAGCCGGCCTTGCGCTCGATACGGCCGATGATCTCGCCGATCAGGCCACGGCGGACGGCGTCGGGCTTGAGCAGGACGAGCGTGCGCTGGCTCACGGGGAAACTCCTTCAGACAACGGTGTGCGGGCCTTCGAGGCTACAGGGCCCGCACCGGGCACGATCACGCAGCGTCAGGCCCTGCGGAACCCTCGGAGGCGGCCCAGCCGGCCTTGATCTCGTCGATCTTCCGGCCGTAGTGCACCGAGGCCCACCAGAGCACCGCGAACAGCGCGCCGAGGAAGAACATCACCGGCACCACGAAGCCGCTGGCGACCAGACCGATCTGCAGCGCCCAGCCGAGCTGCACACCGCCCGGACGGGTGATCATCCCGCACAGCAGCACCGACAGGACCATGGCGATCCCGCACACCGTCCACACCGTCGACATCGCCAGGGAGTCGTCCTTCATCGCGACGAGCCCGGCGAAGCCGATCACGAAGAACTCGCCGATCAGCGTCGAGGAACACAGCACCCGCATGGCTCAGCCCCGCTTCAGCAGCAGTCGGGCGTCGCCGACCGTGAAGATCGAACCGGTGACGAGGACGCCCGCGCCCGCGTACTCGTCCTCTTCCTCGGCGAGCGTGATCGCCGCCTCGATGGCGTCGTCGAGCCGCGGCTCGACCACCACCCGGTCCTCGCCGAAGACCTCGACCGCGATCGCGGCGAGCGCGTCGACGTCGGTGGCCCGGGGGTTGGAGTTCGCCGTGATCACGACCTCGGCGAAGATCGGCTCGAAGGCCTCCAGGAGCCCCTTGGCGTCCTTGTCGGCGCTGGTGGAGACCACGCCGATCAGCCGGGAGAAACCGAAGGACTCGGTGATGCCCTCGGCCGTCGCCCGCGCCCCGTGCGGATTGTGCGCCGCGTCCAGGATGACCGTCGGCGAGGAGCGCACGACCTCCAGGCGGCCCGGCGAGGCCACCTGGGCGAAGGCCCGGCGGACCGTGTCCACGTCCAGGGTGCGGGCGTGCTGCGCGCCGATGCCGAAGAATGCCTCGACGGCGGCGAGCGCCACGGCCGCGTTGTGCGCCTGGTGCGCCCCGTAGAGCGGCAGGAACACGTTGTCGTACTCGCCGCCGAGGCCGCGCAGGGTCAGCAGCTGCCCGCCGACCGCGACCTCGCGCGAGACGACCCCGAACTCCATGCCCTCGCGGGCCACCGTCGCGTCCACGTCGACGGCCTTCTTCAGGAGCACCTGCGCCGCGTCCACCGGCTGCTGGGCCAGGATCACGGTCGCGCCCTGCTTGATGATCCCGGACTTCTCGCCGGCGATCTCGGCGGTCGTCTCGCCGAGCCGGTCGGTGTGGTCCAGGTCGATCGGGGTGACGACGGCGACGGAGGCGTCGATGACGTTGGTGGCGTCCCAGGTGCCGCCCATGCCGACCTCGACGACGGCCGCGTCGACCGGGGCGTCGGCGAAGGCCGCGTACGCCATACCGGTGAGGACCTCGAAGAAGGAGAGCCGGTACTCCTCGCGGGCGTCGACCAGCTCCACGTACGGCTTCACGTCCTGGTACGTCTCGACGAAGCGCTCCGGGTCGATCGGGGCGCCGTCGAGGCTGATCCGCTCGGTGATGGTCTGCACGTGCGGCGAGGTGTAGCGCCCGGTGCGCAGGTCGAAGGCGCCGAGCAGGGCCTCGATCATGCGGGCCGTGGACGTCTTGCCGTTGGTGCCGGTGATGTGGATCGAGGGATACGCGCGCTGCGGCTCGCCCAGCACGTCCATCAGGGCCGCGATCCGCTTGACCGAGGGCTCCAGCTTGGTCTCGCCCCAGCGGGTCGACAGCTCGGTCTCGACCTCGCGCAGCGCCTTGTCGACCTCGGGGTCGGCGGGGCGCGAGGGCACCGGGTCGCCCTGCGGCGGCCCGGCCATCGCGCGCAGGGTGCGACTGCCGG
Organism: Streptomyces sp. NPDC126499; assembly: GCF_040302485.1. Taxonomy (NCBI): domain Bacteria; kingdom Bacillati; phylum Actinomycetota; class Actinomycetes; order Kitasatosporales; family Streptomycetaceae; genus Streptomyces; species Streptomyces sp. NPDC126499. Next base: position 148,630 of record NZ_JBEOUO010000003.1, read on the forward strand.
CCTCGATCACCGCCAGGTCCGGGTCGCGGTTGGTCTCGGCGTCGACGATGTCGTCGAACTGGTCGCTCGGGTCGCTCGGCTCACTCACGCGTCCAGTCTACGGAGGGGCACCGACAGGAGCAGGGACCCCCCATTCGGGACTTTCGCCCCACCGTGCGCGCAAGGGCCCCGGCGGCCCGCTCGATCACGGCGGGAAGGTCAGCCCAGCCCGCTCGGCAGCAGCGCCGTCACCACATAGGCGCCGTGCTCGCGCCGGGCGTCCAGGGAGCCGCCCATGCTGGTGACGCGTTCCCGCATGGAGAAGAGGCCCGTGCCGGTCGACACGGGGGCGCGGTCGGGGGGTGCGGGGGCGAGGGGGTTGCGGACCTCGATGCGCAGGGACGGGCCCTCGACGGTGATGGTGACCGTGACCGGCAGGCCCGGGGCGTGCTTGGCCGCGTTGGTCAGGCACTCCTGTACGACCCGGTGGACGGCCGCCTGGCGCAGCGGCGACAGCGCCTTCGCCTCCGGGGCGACGGTGACGTCGACGGGGCTGCCCATCCGGTCGCTCTCCGCGGCGAGCGCGGCGAGACCGTCGAGGCCCGGGGTGGCGGCGGCCGTGTCGCCGCGCCGCACGATGGTCTCGTTGAGCATGTGATGGGCGCGCCGGGCGGTGTCGGCGAGCTCCTCGAAGCCCTGCTGGTGCGCCTCTCCCCTGGCCCGTACGGCGAGGACCTCGGCCCGCACCGCGAGCACGGTGAGCTCCCGGCCCACCAGGTCGTGGACGTCGCGGCCGACCGAGATCCGCTCCTCCTGCACGGCCTGCCGGGCGGCGGATTCGCGGCGCTGGGCCTCCAGGGCGCGGACCAGGTCGTGGCGGTAGGCGGCGATGCCGACGCTCGCGGCGAGGACGCCGATCGGGACGACCAGGCTCAGGAAGTCGCTCAGGGTCTCGCCGTGCCGGGCGGGCCAGCCGGGCGTGTTGAAGTAGGCGTAGGCGGCGCCCACGTACAGCGCGGTGGCGAGGACGGCGGTCCGCCGGCCCCGGAAGCGGCCCAGCGAGTACAGCGCGAACTGGATCATCGTGAGCTCGTGCAGCCAGCCCATCAGTCCGACCGCCACCAGGAAGGGCACCCAGGGCGCCTTGCGCCGCAGCACCAGGGTGGCCGCGCCGCCCGCGAGGACCAGGGTGGCGGTGACGCCGGTGAGCGAGTTGTCGGCGCCGGCGAGCCCCGGCACGTCCAGGAGCATGAGGCCGAAGGCGCCGAGTGCGGCGACGGCGTCGGTGGCCCGGGGGGAGGCGGCCCACCGCTCCGCGCGGAGGCGCAGCGCGGACAGGGCGGGGAGGCGGGCCATGCCTTCCATCATCCAAGGTCCTTCGGCCCGAGCTGACGGACTTCGGTCACCACTCGTGTGATGTCACCCACGGGAGGACATACGGGAGGACATACGGGAGGACATACGGGAGGACATACGGGAGGACATACGGGAGGACATACGGGAGGGGCCCGGAACCGTCACCGGTCCCGGGCCCCTCCAGCCGTACGGGCTACGCCTGCGGCAGGCGCTCCAGCTGCGCCTGGATGCGGGCGATGTCCTCGTCCGCCTTGGCGAGGCGGGTGCGGATCTTGTCGACCACGTTGTCCGGCGCCTTGGCCAGGAAGGCCTCGTTGCCGAGCTTGCCCTGGGCCTGTGCCTTCTCCTTCTCCGCGGCGGCGAGGTCCTTCGCGAGGCGCTTGCGCTCCGCGGCCACGTCGATCGTGCCCGACAGGTCGAGCGAGACGGTGGCGCCGGCGACCGGCAGGGAGGCGGTGGCGGCGAAGCCCTCGCCCTCCGGCTGGAGGCGCAGCAGCTGGCGGATGGCGGCCTCGTGCGCGGCGAGCGCGGTGCCGTCGAGCTCGAGGCGGGCGGGGACCTTCTGGCCGGGCTGCAGGCCCTGGTCGGCGCGGAAGCGGCGGACCTCGGTGACGACCTTCTGGAGGTTCTCGATCTCCGCCTCGGCCGCCTCGTCGCGGAAGCCCGAGTCGCTCGGCCACTCGGCGATCACGACGGACTCGCGACCGGTGAGGGTGGTCCACAGGGCCTCGGTGACGAACGGGACGATCGGGTGCAGCAGGCGCAGCATGACGTCCAGGACCTCGCCGAGGACCCGGCCGGAGACCTTGGCCTGCTCGCCGCCGGCGAAGAACGTCGTCTTCGACAGCTCGACGTACCAGTCGAAGACCTCGTCCCAGGCGAAGTGGTACAGCGCGTCGCTGAGCTTCGCGAACTGGTAGTCCTCGTAGTACGCGTCGACCTGGGCGACCGTCTTGTTGAGGCGGGAGAGGATCCACCGGTCGGTCGCGGACAGCTGCTCGGCCGGGGGCAGCTCGCCCTCGATCGTCGCACCGTTCATCAGCGCGAAGCGGGTCGCGTTCCAGATCTTGTTGGCGAAGTTCCGGGATGCCTTGACCCAGTCCTCGCCGATCGGGACGTCGACGCCCGGGTTGGCGCCGCCGGCCAGGGTGAAACGGACGGCGTCGGAGCCGTACTCGTCCATCCAGTCCAGCGGGTTGACCACGTTGCCGAAGGACTTCGACATCTTCTTGCCGTTCTGGTCACGGACCATGCCGTGCAGGGCGATGGTGTGGAACGGCGGGGTGCCGTCCATCGCGTAGAGGCCGAACATCATCATCCGGGCGACCCAGAAGAAGAGGATGTCGTAGCCGGTGACGAGGACGGAGTTCGGGTAGAACTTCGCGAGGCTCTCGGTCTGCTCGGGCCAGCCCAGCGTGGAGAACGGCCACAGGCCGGAGGAGAACCAGGTGTCGAGGACGTCGTTGTCCTGGTGCCAGCCCTCGCCGGCCGGCGGCTCCTCGTCGGGGCCGACGCAGACGACCTCGCCGTTCGGGCCGTACCAGACCGGGATGCGGTGGCCCCACCACAGCTGGCGCGAGATGCACCAGTCGTGCAGGTTGTCGACCCAGTCGAAGTACCGCTTCTCCATCTCCTGCGGGTGGATCGTGACCTTGCCGTCGCGGACCGCGTCACCGGCGGCCTTGGCGAGCGGGCCGACCTTGACCCACCACTGCATCGACAGGCGCGGCTCGATGGTGGTCTTGCAGCGCGAGCAGTGGCCGACGGAGTGGGTGTACGGGCGCTTCTCGGCGACGATCCGGCCCTCGGCGCGCAGGGCGGCGACGATGGCGGAGCGGGCCTCCAGGCGGTCCAGTCCCTGGAAGGGGCCGTGGACGGTGATGACGGCGTGCTCGTCCATGACCGCGATGCTCGGCAGGTCGTGGCGCTGGCCGATCTCGAAGTCGTTCGGGTCGTGCGCCGGGGTCACCTTGACGGCGCCGGTGCCGAACTCCGGGTCGACGTGGCTGTCGGCGACGACCGGGATGCGGCGACCGGTCAGCGGAAGCTCGATCTCGGTGCCGACGAGGTGCCGGTACCGCTCGTCGTCCGGGTGGACGGCGACCGCGGTGTCACCCAGCATCGTCTCGGCGCGGGTGGTGGCGACGACGATCTCGGTGTCGCCCTCGCCGTACCGGATGGAGACGAGCTCGCCCTCGTCGTCCTGGTACTCGACCTCGATGTCGGAGATCGCCGTCAGGCAGCGCGGGCACCAGTTGATGATGCGCTCGGCGCGGTAGATCAGCTCGTCGTCGTAGAGCTTCTTGAAGATGGTCTGGACGGCCTGGGACAGGCCCTCGTCCATGGTGAAGCGCTCGCGGGACCAGGCGACGCCGTCGCCCAGCCGGCGCATCTGACCGGAGATCTGGCCGCCGGACTCGGCCTTCCACTGCCAGACGCGCTCGACGAACGCCTCACGGCCCAGGTCGTGGCGGGACTTGCCCTCCTTGGCGAGCTCGCGCTCGACGACGTTCTGGGTGGCGATGCCGGCGTGGTCCATGCCCGGCTGCCACAGCGTCTCGTAACCCTGCATCCGCTTGCGGCGGGTGAGGGCGTCGATGAGCGTGTGCTCGAAGGCGTGGCCCAGGTGGAGGGAGCCGGTGACGTTCGGCGGCGGGATGACGATCGTGTAGGGCGGCTTGTCGCTCTTCTCGTCCGCCTCGAAGTAACCCCGCTCTACCCAGCGCTCGTACAGCTTCCCCTCTACTTCGGCCGGCGCGTACTGGGTCGGCAGTTCGGGAGTGGCGGCTGTCTGCTGCTGAGTGTTCTCGGTCACGGGCCCAGTTTAGGGGGGACCCGGCGCTGTCCAGAAACTCGATTGTTCCGTAACGGTGTGACCCCCACCGCCCCGGTGCCGCACGGCTTCCGACAGGATGTTCGCTACGCATAAACATCCTGTGAGGGGAACCTGTCCATGAGCTACAACCAGCCGGGCCCGTACGGCGGCCAGCCCCAGCAGCCCGGGCCGTACGGCCAGCCGGGTCCCTACGGCCAGCCCGCGCAGCCCGGGCCGTACGGTCAGCCGCAGGGCCCGCAGCCCGGCTACGGATACCCGCAGCAGGCCCCGCAGGGCGTCCCGCCGCAGCAGCCGGGCCCGTACGGCCAGCCCGGCCCCTACGGCCAGCCCCCGCAGGCCGCCCCCTACGGCCAGCCGCCCCAGCAGCCCCCGTACGGCGCCCCGCAGGGCCCCGGCGGCTACGTGCCGCACCCGCCGGCCCCGAAGAAGAGCAAGGCCGGCTGGATCATCGGCGCGGTGGCCGTGGTGGCGGCGCTGGGCGTGGGCGCGTACTTCGTGTTCGGCGGCGGCGCGGGCGCGAACGTGGCGAACGACGGCCCGCACAAGCTGACCACCCCGGACGTGGTGCTCGGCGAGTACAAGAAGGACGCCAAGGAGGGCGGCGGCTCCGACGGCAAGGACTCCCTCAAGGAGGCCCAGCAGAACGGCGTCAAGAACGCCCAGGAGGTGGAGGCCGCCTACAAGGTGGAGAACAAGGCCAACCCGCTCGGCGGCAAGATGCTCTCCTTCAGCGGCCTCTACGGCGAGATCGACGACCCCGAGAAGGTCGTCGACAACGTCTTCGCCTCGATCAGGACCAACTCCGAGAAGGAGAAGAGCAAGGACGAGCCGGAGCTGGTCGGCAGCCCGCAGGCGTACACGCCGGCCGAGGCCGACGGTGCCGTCCTGAAGTGCCAGGAGGCCAAGACGAAGCCCGACGCCTCCGCGGGCACCCCGGCCTTCAGCATGACCATGTGCGTGTGGGCCGACCACAGCACGGTGGGCTTCGTCGTGCCGGTGAACCTGGCCGACATGCTCGCGGGCAAGGCCGCTTCCGGCGAGGAGGCCGCCGGCATCACCGCCAAGCTGCGCAAGGAAGTCCGCGTCAAGGCCTGACGACTGCAGGCTGCGGCCTGGCGGCTGACGGCCCGTCCGGGCCCACAGGAGAAGGGGCGCCCCCACCGGTCCGGTGGGGGCGCCCCTTCTGTCGTCCGTACGGCCCTTGTCCGTTGGGCTCAGGCCGACTTCTCGTGCCTGCCGTCGTTCTTCACGATCCGCGGCACCAGGGTCGGGTTCACGTTGTCGCGGACCACGTCCGCCGTGATGACCACGCGGGCCACGTCCTTGCGGGAGGGGACCTCGTACATCACCGACTGGAGGACCTCCTCCATGATGGCGCGCAGGCCGCGCGCGCCGGTGCCGCGGAGGATGGCCTGGTCGGCGATGGCCTCCAGGGCGGGGCGGTCGAAGTCCAGCTCCACGCCGTCGAGTTCGAAGAGGCGCTGGTACTGCTTGACCAGCGCGTTGCGGGGCTCGACGAGGATCTTGAGGAGGGCCTCGCGGTCCAGGTTGTGCACCGAGGTGATGACCGGGAGACGGCCGATGAACTCGGGGATCATCCCGAACTTCACCAGGTCCTCCGGCATGACCTCCTGGAACTGGTCGCTGGCCTCGATCTCCCGCTTGGAGCGGATGGTCGCGCCGAAGCCGATGCCCTTGGCGCCGGCCCGCGACTCGATGATCTTCTCCAGGCCGGCGAAGGCGCCGCCCACGATGAAGAGCACGTTCGTGGTGTCGATCTGGATGAACTCCTGGTGCGGGTGCTTCCGTCCGCCCTGCGGCGGCACGGAGGCCGTGGTGCCCTCCAGGATCTTCAGCAGGGCCTGCTGGACGCCCTCGCCGGAGACATCGCGGGTGATCGACGGGTTTTCGCTCTTACGGGCGACCTTGTCGATCTCGTCGATGTAGATGATGCCGGTCTCGGCCTTCTTGACGTCGTAGTCGGCGGCCTGGATCAGCTTCAGGAGGATGTTCTCGACGTCCTCGCCCACATAGCCCGCCTCCGTCAGCGCGGTGGCGTCGGCGATGGCGAACGGCACGTTGAGCATCCGGGCCAGGGTCTGCGCGAGGAGCGTCTTGCCGGAGCCGGTCGGGCCGAGCAGCAGGATGTTGGACTTCGCCAGCTCGATGGCGTCGTCCCGGCCCTGCCCGCCGCCGTTCTCGCCGGCCTGGACGCGCTTGTAGTGGTTGTACACCGCGACCGAGAGGGCCTTCTTCGCGGGCTCCTGCCCGACGACGTACCCCTCCAGGAACTCGTAGATCTCGCGGGGCTTGGGGAGTTCCTCCCACCGCACCTCGCTCGTCTCGGCGAGTTCTTCCTCGATGATCTCGTTACAGAGGTCGATGCACTCGTCGCAGATGTACACACCGGGTCCCGCGATGAGCTTCTTCACCTGCTTCTGGCTCTTTCCGCAGAACGAGCACTTGAGCAGGTCGCCGCCATCACCGATGCGTGCCACGAGGTGCTTCCCCTTCGCCGTGGAGCGCTTGGTTCAGCGACTCCTGGTGCCTCATATTCGACGGTACCTTGCCGGGCCCCCTGTTCGGGCCCCCCTTGGCGCGGTTGGCATGGTCGGGATTCGGCCATGCCACCGCACCGCGGGAAGGTCGAGCGTCAGGCTGCCGTCGCGGCCGTGCTCTTGCGGGTCGAGACGATCTGGTCGATCAGGCCGTACGCGAGGGCGTCCTCGGCCGTCAGGATCTTGTCACGCTCGATGTCGTCGCGGATCTTCTCGATCGGCGTCGAGGAGTGCTTGGCCAGCATCTCCTCCAGCTGGCTGCGCATGCGCAGGATCTCGTTGGCCGCGATCTCCAGGTCGGAGAGCTGCTCACGGCCGGTGCCGCCGGAGGGCTGGTGGATCAGCACGCGGGCGTTGGGCAGGGCCATCCGCTTGCCGGGGGTGCCGGCGGCGAGCAGCACGGCCGCGGCGGAGGCCGCCTGGCCCATGCAGACCGTCTGGATGTCCGGCTTCACGAACTGCATCGTGTCGTAGATGGCCGTCAGCGCGGTGAACGAACCACCGGGGCTGTTGATGTAGATCGAGATGTCCCGGTCGGGGTCCATCGACTCCAGGCACAGCAGCTGCGCCATGACGTCGTTGGCGGAGGCGTCGTCGATCTGCACGCCGAGGAAGATCACGCGCTCCTCGAAGAGCTTCGCGTAGGGGTCGTACTCGCGGATGCCCTGCGAGGTGCGCTCCACGAAGCGCGGGACGACGTAACGGTTGTCCATCGGCGCGCCGGTGTAGAGGCCGCTCGGGGAGAGGTTGTTCTGCATCTGGGTGTTCACCGTCCTGGTGGCGTTCGGCGGGGGCTGGGGCTCTTCAGCGGACTGCCGGGCTCAGGCGCCCGTGCCGCCGCCGCCGGGAACGCCCGCGGCGTGCGTGATGATGGAGTCGATCAGGCCGTAGTCCTTGGCCTCCTCCGCGGTGAACCAGCGGTCGCGGTCACCGTCGCGGATGATCGTCTCGACGGTCTGGCCGGAGTGGCGCGCGGTGATCTCCGCCATGCGCTTCTTCGTCCGGAGGAGGTACTCGGCCTGGATCTTGATGTCCGAGGCCGTGCCGCCGATGCCGGCGGAGCCCTGGTGCATCAGGATGTCGGTGTTCGGCAGCGCGAAGCGCTTGCCGGCGGTGCCGCCGGTGAGCAGGAACTGGCCCATCGAGGCCGCCATGCCCATGCCGATGGTCACGACGTCGTTGGGGATGTACTGCATGGTGTCGTAGATGGCCATGCCGGCCGTCACCGAGCCACCGGGGCTGTTGATGTAGAGGTAGATGTCCTTCTCCGGGTCGGCGGCCAGGAGGAGCATCTGTGCGGTGATCTTGTTGGCGATGTCGTCGTCGACCTGCTGGCCGAGGAAGATGATGCGCTCGCCGAGCAGCCGGTTGTAGACATGGTCGCCGAGGCCGCCACCGATGGACGGCTCACCCGCGGCGTAAGGCTTCAGATTCGTCACGTATCCACCTGCTCGTCTCCGACGGCCCCGGGCCGTCTCAGCGTCTCGTTCTGAGGGCAGTGCCCCCGTATTCATGGACCCTAACGCGCTGGTAGGCGGGCGCCATCCCGGTTCCCGAACTGTTCGCTGGGAGCGCAAGGTAGTTGGGGGCGCATGAACGGGTCGGAGTACGTCCACGGGCCCGGACGCACAGGTGTGCGTCCGGGCCCGTGGCGCGGGCTTCGGCGAGGGGCGCGGGCCTCTCGGTGAGCCGGGTGTGCCGGGTGGGGCTTACTTGTCCTCGGCGGCCTCGGCGTCGCCGGCGGCGGCCTCGGCCGTCTCGGTGGCCTGCTCCTCGTCCTCGTCGGACAGGTCGACCACGTTGCCGTTGGTGTCGACGACCTTGGCGGCCTCGACGACGACCGCGAGGGCCTTGCCGCGGGCGACCTCGCCGACCAGCATCGGCACCTGGCCGCCCTGGACGACGGCCTGGGCGAACTGGTCGGGGGACATGCCGGAGGAGGCGGCGCGGCGCATGAGGTGCTCGGTGAGCTCCTCCTGGTCCACGTTCAGCTTCTCCTTGGAGACCAGCTCGTCGAGCAGGAACTGGGTCTTGATGCCCTTGACCGCCTGCTCCTTGGTCTCGGCCTCGAACTCCTCGACGGTCTTGCCCTGGAACTCCAGGTACTTCTCGAGGGTCAGACCCATCTGACCGAGCTGGTGGTGCTCCAGGTTGTGCTTGCGGGTGTTGATCTCGTCCTCGAGCAGCTTCTCGGGGACGGGGATCTCCGCCAGCTCCAGGAACTTCTCCAGGACGCGCTCCTGGGCCTGGGTGGCCTGGTCGAACTGCTTCATGTTCTCGAGGCGCTTGCGGCTGTCGGCCTTGAGCTCGTCGAGGGTGTCGAACTCCGACGCCATCTGCGCGAACTCGTCGTCGAGCTCGGGGAGCTCGCGGGCGGCGACGGCGGTGACCTTGACGGTGACCTCGGCGTCCTTGCCCTCGGCGGAGCCGCCCTTCAGCTTCGAGGTGAAGGTGGCCTCGCCGCCGGCCTCCAGGCCGGTGACGGCCTCGTCGATGCCGTCGAGGAGCTCGCCGGAGCCGATGGTGTACGAGACACCGCTGGCGACACCGTCGGGCAGGACCTCGCCGTCGACCTTGGCCTCGAGGTCGATGGTGACGACGTCACCCTCGGCCGCGGGGCGCTCGACGGGGTTGGTGGAGGCGAAGCGCTCGCGCAGCTGCTGCACGGACTTCTCGACGTCCTCGTCGGTGACCTCGATGGCGTCGACCTCGACCTCGATGCCGGAGTAGTCCGGGATCTCGATGGCCGGGCGGATGTCGACCTCGGCGGTGAAGGCCAGCAGCTCGCCGTCCTTCAGCTCCGTGATGTCGACCTCGGGCTGGCCCAGCGGGTTGACGTCGGCCTCGTTGACCGCCTCGGTGTAGAGCTTCGGAAGGGCGTCGTTGACGGCCTCCTCCAGCACCGCACCACGGCCGAACCGCTGGTCGATGACACGCGCGGGGATCTTGCCCTTGCGGAAGCCCTTGACCGTGACCTGCTGGTTGATCTTCTTGTACGCCGCGTCGAGGCTGTCCTTGAGCTCCTCGAAGGGCACCTCGACAGTGAGCCGAACCCGGGTCGGGTTCAGGGTCTCCACGGCGCTCTTCACGGTTCGGTCTCCTTGGTGACTGATTCCTGGTTTCCGGGCGGCACCGCCAGGGGGCGGTTCCGGCCGATCGGCCCGGTCAGAGAGACACACGGGCACGCAGCTTGCATAGTAACCGCAAGCGGCTGGCGGCCCACAACGTGATCTTGGCTGGTGGTCGGGGTGGCGGGATTTGAACCCACGGCCTTCCGCTCCCAAAGCGGACGCGCTACCAAGCTGCGCCACACCCCGTCGGTGCGACACGTAGGGTACATGGACGGGGACGGTGTGACGCCCCCTCTTTTCGAGGGGCGTGCGGGCACCCGCCGGGACCCGCTACGATGGCGTCCGTGCCGCGGCCCACACCGCCTGCGGCGCCGCTTCGCGGGCGTAGCTCAATGGTAGAGCCCTAGTCTTCCAAACTAGCTACGCGGGTTCGATTCCCGTCGCCCGCTCTGATTCGGCACGGCCCGGGTCGGTCCATTGCGATGGACCGACCCGGGCCGTCGTCGTGTGTCCGGTTCCGGTCGTTCCGCGGAAATCCCCGCGCCCGTTGTCCGAGGTCCCGGCTAGCTTCGCTCCCGCAGTGATCAACTGCACTGACCGGGAGGGGAACATGAGACGAACGAGCAGAGGGGCCGTGGCGTCCCTGGCACTGGCGTGTGCGGTGGCGCTGCTGGGAAGCGGGACGGCCGCGGCCGCCGACTCGCCCTACGCACCGGTCGATCCGGTGTCGCTCCCGGGCGGTTGCGCGACCTCCGGCGAGCTTCCCTGGGTGGGGAACACCTCCCATGTGACCCTGGCGGTGAAGGTCCAGGGCCAGAGCCCCACGGGCGGGCTGCCCGAGGCGCACTTCCGGCTGTGGCGCGCGGGGCAGGCCGGGACTCCGGTCGTCGACACGACGGTTCCGACGAGCGGCGGCTCCACGGCCACTCTGCGGGTGCCCGGGGAGTCGCTGCCGCCCGAGGGCCCGTACTGGTGGCAGGTGCGCCTGGAGAGCGCGGGCCGGGCCTCGGAGTGGACCGTGCCGTGCGGGTTCTCGACCGACTACACGCCGCCGGCCGCCCCGGCGGTGACCTTCCTGGACGCGACGCCTTTTCCGAACGCCTCGGACCCGGGGACGGTGCGGACCGTGCGGCTCGCCCTGCCGGAGGGGACGGAGGCCGCGTACTTCTGCGTGGACCCCGAGTACCGCGACAGGACGCTGCCCTGCCCGGCCGGCGGGCGGGTCCCGGTCGGCGCCGACGGGACGGCCACCACGACCTTCGTCACGCCCGAGAGGTCCGGTCCGGCGACGTTCTGGGCGCGGGCGGTGGACCGCGCGGGCAACCCGTCGGACGCGGTGGGCGCAGAGTACTGGGTCAATTCGCCGTTCCCGGAGCCGTTCGGTGACTACGACAGCGACGGCCGGGCCGATCTGCTCGGGGTGGACGCGCAGGGCCGGCTGACGCTGGCCGCCGGTGTCGAGGGCGGTTTCTCGGCGCCCGTGGTCGCCGACGGCCGGGACTGGTCGGGCGCGGTGGTGGCGCGGGCCGGGCATCTGATCAACCGGTACGGGCCGCAGGAGCCCAATGACGTGCGCAACGACCTGGTGGCCCGGCAGGGCGCGAAGCTGCTGGTGTACCCGGGCGACGGCAGGGGCGGTTTCGGGGCGCCGGCCGAGATCGCCGGTTACGACTGGTCCGGAGTGAGCCGGATCGCGGTGAACCGGACGGTCGCGGGGCTTCCGAAGCTGGTGGCGGTCGAGGGCGACCGGCTGCTGGTGTTCGACCTCTACGAGGGCGGTGTCGAGCTGCGCGCGGGCGAGCCGACGGTGCTGGCGGCGAGCGGCTGGGCGGGGCGGACGATCGTCGCCTCCGAGGGCAGGGCCGAGATGCTGGCGGCGGGCGTGCTCGCGCGTGACCCCGTCCGGGGCTCGCTGGAGTTCGCCGGTGTCGACTACGGCTGGGACGCTCCGTACGTCCTGGCGGAGCCGGTGGTGGTGGCCGGATCCGGATGGGAGGAGGCACGGGTGCCCGCGCTGGTCGCGGCCGGGGACCTGACCGGTGACGAGCGGATCGATCTCGTCACCACCGATCCGCGGGGCGGTCTGGTGCTGCACCCGGCACACGAGGACGGCACGCTGGGCGCGCCGGCGGTGCTGACCGGTTCGGGCTTCGAGGGCGTCCGGCTGTTCTGAGACCGGACGTCGAGACCCGGGAAGGGCCCCTGCCGGTCGCGGCGGGGGCCCTTGGCCGGATCAGAACTTGATCGCTCCGATGGTGCGCGTTATCGAGTCGAGGAAGCGCTGGATGTCGTCGGCCATGCCGGTGGAGGCAAGGAAGAAGCCGAAGAGCACCGCGACGACGGCCGGGCCGGCCTTGAGGTTTCCGCCGCGGATCAGCACCACCAGGATGATCGCCAACAGCAGCACCACGGACAGTGAAATGGCCACAACTGATCACACCCTCGGTCGGTACCGCCTTGCCGCCGGGGAGCGCACGTCACAGAACACCCCCGCCGCATCTATCGTGCCACCAACTTCCTGCCCCGGGCGGTGGGGTGACGAATCGTCGCCGTCGAAATCAAGTCAACGTGACGCATTCCGCACTGATCGCCGCGGTCCTGATCACTCCTCGGGGGCGAGACCCAGCAGCGACCGCATCCGGGCGTACTTGGCGGTGAGCCGGTCCCGGGTCGGCGGGTCGAGGGCGGCGAGGCGGGCCGGGTCGGCGTTGTGGGCCAGGTCGGCCTCCTTGACCAGGAGGGCGCCGGGGACCGCGAGGACGCGGCGGGCGTAGGCCTCCGGCTCCTCGCCGGGGCGCTTGGTCAGGGCGAGCACCATGGCCTTGACCCGCGGCGGCAGGGCCGCGTCCGCGAGCCACCGTTCGGACAGGGCGTCGTCCTCGACGGCGTCGTGCAGCCAGGCCGCCGCGATCTGCTCCGGGCTGCCGCCCCGCGCGCGTACCCCCTCCGCGACGGCCCGCAGGTGCTCGGCGTAGGGCCGGCCCGCCTTGTCGGTCTGGCCGGCGTGGGCGGCCACGGCGAGGGCCTCGATCTCGGCGAGGGTGAGGTACGGCGTACCGGTCATGGCGTCATCCCTTGCGGCTGATGAGGAGCAGCGCCCGGTCGTCGTTGACGTCCTTGGCGCAGGCTTCGATGAGGTGCCAGGCGGCGCCCTCGAAACCGGCGGCGACATAGCGGTCGGCCTCGCCGGTGAGCCGGTCGATGCCCTCGGCGATGTCGCGGTCGGCGCTCTCGACCAGGCCGTCGGTGAACAGCATGAGGACGTCGCCGGGGCGCAGGGAGCCCTTGACCGGGTGGAACTCGGCGCCGTCGTAGACGCCGAGGAGGGGGCCCTCGGCGGCCTTCTCCTCCCAGCGTCCGCTGCCGGCGTGGAGCTGCAGCGCGGGCAGGTGGCCCGCGGAGAGGAGTTCGTAGTCGCCGGACTCCAGGTCGAGCACGAGGTGGATGGAGGTGGCGAAGCCCTCGTCCCAGTCCTGGCGCAGCAGGTAGGCGTTGGCGGCCGGCAGGAAGCCGTGCGGGGGCAGGGAGCCGAGGAGTCCGCCGAAGGCGCCGGAGAGCAGCAGGGCGCGGGAGCCCGCGTCCATGCCCTTGCCGGAGACGTCGGTGAGCAGGACCTCCAGGGTGCGGCCGCCGTTGGTGCGGGCGGCGACGACGAAGTCGCCGGAGAAGGACTGGCCGCCGGCCGGGCGGAGCGCCATCTCGCGGTGCCAGCCGGCCGGCAGGCGGGGCAGCGCGCTCTGGACCCGGATGCGTTCGCGCAGGTCGAAGAGCATGGTGCCGCCGCGCCGCCAGGGCACGCCGACGCGGGCCCGGAACTGGGCGATGAGGAGCCCGAAGAAGCCGCAGGCGGCGACGACCAGGACGGTGCCGGGGGTGACCCGGGCGGGGCCCTGGGTGTAGGGGCCGAGGACGACGGACTCGACGATGAGGGCGCCGGCGGCCGCCGCGTACAGGCTGAGGAGGCTCGCGGGGCGCAGCAGCAGTCCGCCGGCGACGATCGGCAGGACGAGGGCGGCGGGTGCGCACCACACGGGGTTGACGATGGTGCCGAAGGCGATGGCGGGGACGGTGAGCAGGAGGCCGGCGAGGGCGATCCAGTCGGAGCCGTCGCCGCGGAAGTAGTCGACCCCGGACCGGCGCAGCGCGACGCGGACCCGGTGGGCGCTCTTGCGCATCCGGGCCGCGTACGAGTCCACTCCACCGCGACGTCCCATTGGCCTGGACCCTATCCACCCGCTCGGAGCTCGTGCAGGGGGGACCCAGCTGACATTGCATTCGAAATCGGGTCGCGTCGGTCCGCGGGGCGCTGATATCGATGGCATATGACGACTGAACTGCGGGTCCTGGACCCTGCCGCGTGGGACGACTGGTACGGGGTGCTGGAGTTCGCGTTCGGGGGTGTTCCGGAGGCGGCCGAGGAGCGCGAGCTCTGGCAGGAGCTGACCGAGCACGAGCGTTCCGTGGGCGTCTGGGACGGGGACCGCTGCGTGGGTACGGCGGGGGCGTTCACGTTCCGGCTGACGGTGCCGGGCGGGGCCGCGGTGCCGGCGGCCGGGGTGACGATGGTGAGCGTGGCCGGGACGCACCGGCGGCGCGGGATCCTCACGTCGATGATGCGGCGCCAGCTCGACGACGTACGGAGCTGGGGCGAGCCGCTCGCGGTGCTGACGGCCTCGGAGCCGGAGATCTACGGCCGGTTCGGCTACGGGGTGGCCACGCACGCGGTGCGGGCGGCGATCGACACGACCCGGGTGCGGCTCGCGGTGCCGGAGGGCACGGACGAGGTGGCGCTGCGGGTGGTGACGCCGGCGGAGGCGCTGGCGGCGGTCGAGGCGGTGTACGCGCGTCTGGTGCCCGGCCGGCCGGGGATGCTGGAGAGGCGGCCGGGCTGGGAGCGGCTGGCGCTGATCGATCCGCCGGACCAGCGGGAGGGCGCGGGGCCGCGGCGGTTCGTGCTCGCGGAGCGGGACGGCGGGGTCGTGGGGTACGCGCAGTACGCGATCCGGCCGAAGTGGTCCTGGGCGGGGCCGGAGGGGTCCGTCGTCGCGCACCAGCTGGCGGGGCTCGACCCGGTGGCGGAGGCGGCGCTGTGGCGGTTCCTGTGCTCGGTGGACCTGACCTCGCGGGTGGAGTTCCACAGCCGCCCGGTGGACGACGGCTGGCAGCACCTGGTGTCGGACGTCCGGCGCTGTGAGCCGACGCTGCGGGAGGGGCTGTTCGTCCGGCTCGTGGACGTGGGCGAGGCGCTCGCGGCGCGGACGTACCAGGCGCCGGTGGACGTGGTGTTCGAGGTCGAGGACGCGTTCTGCCCGTGGAACGAGGGGCGTTGGCGGCTGACCGGTGACGCGAAGGGCGGGGTCTGCGTCCGCACCGAGGATGCCGCCGATCTTGCCCTGTCCGTAAGGGAGTTGGGCTCGGCGTATCTGGGCGGGGTGTCGCTTCTGTCGCTGGCGGCGGCGGGGCGGGTGCGGGAGCTGCGCGAGGGGGCGCTGGTGGAGGCGTCCGTCGCGTTCGGCTCGCCGGTCGCCCCGTGGCTGCCGCACGGGTTCTAGGAGGGACCCGCTGGGCGTGCCGGCAGGGCCCGCCGGGGATCTCGGCGGGGCCTGCCAGGACTTCGACAGGGCCTGCCGGGCACTCCGACGGGACCCGCTAGGCGTTCTGGCAGGTCGGGCACCAGAAGAGGTTGCGGGCGGCGAGGTCGGCGGTGCGGATCTCGCCGCCACAGATGTGGCAGGGCAGGTGGGCCCGGCGGTAGACGTAGACCTCGCCGCCGTGGTCGTCGACGCGCGGCGGGCGGCCCATCGCCTCGGGGGTGTGTTCGGGGCGGACGGTGTCGATGCGGTTCAGGCGCACGCCCTCGCGCATCAGCGTCACGAGGTCGTCCCAGATGGCGTGCCATTCCCGCTCGGTCAGGTCCTTGCCCGCGCGGTACGGGTCGATGCCGTGCCGGAAGAGGACCTCGGCGCGGTAGACGTTGCCGACGCCCGCGATGACCTTCTGGTCCATGAGGAGGGCGGCGATGGTGGTGCGGGACCGGGAGATCCGCCGCCACGCCTTGTCGGGGCCGTCGCCGTCGCGGAGCGGGTCGGGGCCGAGCCGGTCGTGTATCGCGCGCTTCTCGGCGTCGGTGACGAGCGCGCAGGCGGTGGGTCCGCGCAGGTCGACGTACGCGTCGGGGTTGGCGAGCCGCAGCCGGACCGTGTCGGTGGGCGGCGGGGCGGGCGCGTCGCCGAAGCCGACCTTGCCGAAGAGGCCGAGGTGGATGTGGATCCACTCCTCGCCGGGGAAGCCCAGGAAGAGGTGTTTGCCGTGGGCCTCGGTGCGGGTGAGGACGGCCCCGTCGAGCAGGGCGGCGGAGTCGGAGAACTTGCCCTGCGGGCTGGAGACGCGCACCGGCCGGCCGCCGAACCGTTCCCGGTAGTCGGCGGCCAGCCGGTGGATGGTGTGCCCCTCAGGCATGGCCGGTGATCAGGCCTCGTTCTGCGGGTGGTGCGCCGGGATCGGCGGGAGCTCGCCGGTGGTCTCGTACGCGCTCAGCATGTCGATGCGGCGGGTGTGGCGCTCGTCGCCCGAGTACGGGGTGGACAGGAAGATCTCGACGAACTTGGTCGCCTCTTCCTGGGAGTGCATGCGGCCGCCGATGGAGATCACGTTGGCGTTGTTGTGCTCGCGGCCGAGGGCGGCGGTCTGCTCGCTCCAGGCGAGGGCGGCACGGACGCCCTTGACCTTGTTGGCGGCGATCTGCTCGCCGTTGCCGGAGCCGCCGATCACGATGCCGAGGCTGTCCGGGTCCGCGGCCGTCTTCTCGGCGGCGCGCAGGCAGAACGGCGGGTAGTCGTCCTGGGCGTCGTAGATGTGGGGTCCGCAGTCGACGGGCTCGTGGCCGTGGGCCTTCAGCCATTCGACGAGGTGGTTCTTGAGTTCGTAGCCGGCATGGTCGGAGCCGAGGTAGACGCGCATGCTCCGAGTGTGGCACGGCCGGGGCGGGGTAACGGTCAGCGGGGTCGGGACCTTCGTCCGGGACTTCCGTCCCTTTGGTCCGGACCATATCTCACGGATATGTCCTGAATCACGATCCGGAATCAGCTCTTCCGTACTCATCGGTCTCCGGGTTACATGTCTCCGGCTCGCGACCCGAGCAGCCCCACATACCGAAGGAAGCGTTCATGAACACGCAGCCGACCCTGGCGAAGGAAGGCAGGAGCACCGGAGACCCCGGTCACGCCCCGCACTCCCCCGGCGCCCACGGCTCCGACGGCCTGAAGGCCGGCCTCAAGAACCGCCACCTGTCGATGATCGCCATCGGCGGCGTCATCGGCGCCGGCCTCTTCGTCGGCTCCGGCTCCGGCATCGCCGCGGCCGGCCCCGCCATCCTCCTGTCGTACGCGCTCGTGGGCGCCATGGTCGTCTTCGTGATGCGGATGCTCGGCGAGATGGCCGCCGCCCGCCCGTCCTCCGGCTCCTTCTCCGCCTACGCCGACCAGGCGCTCGGCCGCTGGGCCGGTTTCACCATCGGCTGGCTGTACTGGTTCTTCTGGGTGGTCGTGCTCGCGGTCGAGGCGACCGCCGGCGCGGTGATCCTGGAGAGCTGGGTGCCGGCCGTCCCGCAGTGGGCCTGGGCGCTCATCGTGATGGTGGTCCTCACCGCGACCAACCTCGGCTCGGTGGCCTCGTACGGCGAGTTCGAGTTCTGGTTCGCCGGCATCAAGGTGGTCGCCATCGCCGCCTTCGTCGCCATCGGCCTGCTCGCCGTCTTCGGCGTGCTGCCGGGCTCGGACAACCCGGGCGCGGGCTTCGCCCACCTCACCGACACCGGGGGCTTCTTCCCGATGGGCGCGGGCGCGATCCTCACCGGTGTGCTGATGGTCGTCTTCTCCTTCATGGGCAGCGAGATCGTCACCCTCGCGGCCGGTGAGTCGGAGGACCCGCAGCGGGCCGTGACCAAGGCGACCAACAGCGTGATCTGGCGGATCGGCGTCTTCTACCTGGGCTCGATCTTCGTCGTGCTCACCCTGCTGCCGTGGAACGACAAGTCGATCACCGAGAAGGGCTCGTACGTCGCCGCCCTCGACTCCATCGGCATCCCGGCCGCCGGCCAGATCATGAACGTGATCGTCCTGACCGCGGTGCTGTCCTGCCTGAACTCCGGCCTCTACACGGCCTCCCGCATGGCCTTCTCGCTCGGCCAGCGCGGCGACGCGCCGAAGTCCTTCGCCCGCACCAACCCGCGCGGCGTGCCCGTGACGGCGATCCTCGCCTCGGTGGTCTTCGGCTTCGTGGCGGTCTTCTTCAACTACTGGCGGCCGGACGACGTCTTCGCCTTCCTGCTGAACTCCTCCGGTGCCGTCGCCCTCTTCGTCTGGCTGGTCATCTGCCTGACCCAGCTGCGGATGCGCGGGATCATCCAGCGCGAGGAGCCGGAGAAGCTGGTCGTGCGGATGTGGCTCTTCCCGTACCTGACCTGGGCCACCGCCGCCATGATCGTCTTCGTCCTCGGCTACATGGTCTACGCCGGCGGCAGCAACCGCGAGCAGGTCGTGCTCTCGCTGCTCGTGGCCGCGCTCGTCCTCGCGATCGGGCTCGTCAAGGACCGCATCCGGAAGCGCCCGGAGACAGAGCGCGTCTGATCCGCGACACGGGAATCCCGGTCCGGCGCCATACCTGACGGCACCTGTCAGGTATCCGCGAAAGGCTCTCCGCACACCGACCACCTCGGGAACGGAGAGCCTTTCCATGTCCGAAGCGCAGACCAGCGAAGCGCGGACCACCGAAGCGCGGACCACCGACGAGCGGACCACCGACGAGCAGTTCACGGCCGAGCGGATCACCGGGTTCCAGACCGCCTTCGCCGTGCGGCCCGACCGGGTCGTACGGCCCACCGGGCCCGAGGGGGTCGCCGCCGTCGTGCGCCACGCCGCCGAGCACGGTCTCGCGGTCGCCGTGCAGTCCACCGGGCACGGGCGCGGCGGTCCCGTCGAGGGCGGGCTGCTGATCGACACCCGGCGGATGGACGAGGTCGTCGTCGACCCGGTGGCCCGCACCGCGCGGGTGGGCGCCGGGGCCCGCTGGGGCCAGGTGATCGAGGCCGCCGCGCCGCACGGCCTCGCCCCGCTGAACGGCTCCTCGCCGGGCGTGGGCGTGGTCGGCTACCTCCTCGGCGGCGGCCTGGGCATCCTCGGCCGTACGTACGGGTGGGCCGCCGGCCACGTCCACGCGCTCGACCTGGTGACGGCGGACGGCCGCCTGCGCCGCCTCGCGCGGGGCGACGAGCTGTTCGGCGCGGTCCTCGGCGGCGGTCACGGCCTGGGCGTCGTCACCTCCGTGGAGATCGGCCTGGTGCCCCTGGCCCGGCTCTACGGCGGCTCGGTCTCCTTCGACGGCGCCGTGACCGACCCGGCCGAGGTGCTGCGCGGCTACGCGGCCTGGGCGCGGGAGCTGCCGACGACGCTGACCTCCTCGCTCGCCGCCCTCGTGTACCCGGACGTGCCCGCGCTGCCGCCGCACCTGCGCGGCCGCCATGTGCTGTCGGTGCGGGTGGCGTTCACCGGCGAGGCGGCCGAGGGCGAGCGTCTGGTGGCGCCGCTGCGGGCGATCGGGCCCGCGCTCGGCGACTCGCTGCGGGAGCTGCCGTACGCCGAGAGCCACACCATCCACGCCGACCCGGACTTCCCGCACGCCTACTGGGGCGACGGGATCCTCCTCGGCGACCTCGACGAGGACGCGCTCGCCCGGGTGCTGCGGCTGACCGGGCCGGGTGCCGGGCGGATGGCGGTGGTGCAGCTCAACCACCTGGGCGGGGCCCTCGCCGCCGACGCGCCGGTGCCGCACCCGGCCGCGTACCGCGCGGCGGGCTGGCTGGTCCGCGCGCTCTACCCGCTGGACGAGGAGGGCGTGGCGCCTGCCCGGGAGCTGCACGCGCGCGTGACGGAGGGACTGGCCCCGCAGACCCTCGGCCGGGCGGCCGGCTTCGTCTTCGGCGACCGCGGGCGGACGGAAGGTCTGTACGACGCCGATACGGCGAAGAGGCTCGCCGCGGTCAAGGGGGAACTCGACCCGGCGAACCTCTTCGGGGGGTTCGGGAAGCGGTGAGGGCGGCAGGGCGGCAGGAGGCCGGGGCGCCAGGAGGCTCGGCCCTTGCGGCCGGCTCGGCGCGGACGGCCGGCTCGGCGCGGACGACCGGCTCGGCGCGGGCAGCCCACGCGAACGGCCGGCTCGGAGCGGGCAGCCGCTCGGCTGGGGCGGTCGGCTCGGCTGGGCGGCCGGCTCAGCCCTTGCGGCCGACGAGCTTCCAGGCGGCCGGCACCGCGCCCATGGCGAGGGCCGCCTTGAGGGCGTCGCCGATCAGGAACGGGGTGAGGCCCGCCGCGACGGCCTGGCCGAGGGTCATGCCGGTGGCCAGGGCCAGGTAGGGGACGCCGACCGCGTAGATGACGGCCGAGCCGAGCGCCATGGTGCCGGCCATCCGGAGCACCGAGCGGTCGGCGCCGCGACGGGCGAGGGCGCCCACGACGGTCGCGGCGAGCAGCATGCCGAGGATGTAGCCGAAGGACGGCATGGACCAGCCGGAGGTGGCCTGCGCGAACCACGGCACGCCGGCCATGCCGGCCACGGCGTACAGGCCGAGCGCGAGGAAGCCGCGGCGGGCGCCGAGGGCGGTGCCGACGAGGAGCGCGGCGAAGGTCTGGCCGGAGACGGGCACCGGGGAGCCCGGGACCAGGACGGAGAGCTGGGCGGCCAGGCCGGTCAGCGCGGCGCCGCCGGCGACCAGCGCGATGTCGCGGACGCGGCCGGCCGGGATCAGGTCGGCGAGAACCGTCCCGGACCGGAAGGAGGAGACGGGGGCGGCGGCGGTGCTCATCGGTACTCCGTAGGGGTGACGGGGACAGGGACGGGACGGTCAGGCTCGACCGTATGCCAGGGGTGAGCACCCGATCACGGTCAGCCGCCCACAAAGCCCGGGGTGAGCCCTTCGTGGAGATCAAACAAAGCCCACGTCCGCCGCTCCGCGCAGCGTGACACTTGTCACTGGGAACTCCCGCACGGAGGTCCTTTTTGCGCCACGGGCCCCTCCCTGGAGAGACTGTGGGGTCTCCATAAACCGTCCGAGAGCGATTCCTCCATGCCCGACTCCCTCGCCCCCGAACCCGAGCCGCTCTCGCACGGGCTGAAACAGCGTCACCTGACGATGCTCGGGCTCGGCGGGGTGATCGGCGCGGGCCTCTTCGTCGGCTCGGGCGCGGGCATCGCGGTCGCCGGTCCCGGGATCGTCGTCTCGTACCTGATCGCGGGCGCGCTGGCGATGCTGGTCATGCGGATGCTGGGCGAGATGTCGGCGGCGATGCCGGCCTCCGGCGCGTTCTCGGTGCACGCGGAACGGGCGCTGGGCCGGTGGGCCGGTTTCTCGGTGGGCTGGCTGTACTGGTTCCTGCTCGTGGTGGTGCTCGCCGTGGAGGCGGCGGGCGCGGCGCGGATCGCGCACGGCTGGGTGCCGGGGGTCCCGCAGTGGGGCTGGGTGCTGGTGTTCATGCTGGTGTTCACGGCCGCCAATCTGGCGGCGGTGAAGAACTTCGGCGAGTTCGAGTTCTGGTTCGCCGCGCTCAAGGTCGGCGCGATCGTGCTGTTCCTGGTCCTCGGGGCACTCGCGATCGCGGGATGGCTCCCGGACACGGATCCGGTGGGCCTGGCCAACCTGACCGGGCAGGGCGGTTTCCTGCCGCACGGCTGGGAGGGCGTGGTCTCCGGGGTCCTCGCCGTCGTCTTCGCCTTCGGCGGCCTGGAGGTCGTGACGATCGCGGCGGCCGAGTCGGCCGATCCGGCGCGCAACGTGGCGCGGGCGGTGCGCAGCGCGGTGTGGCGGATCCTCTTCTTCTACGTGGGTTCGATGCTGGTGATCGTGACTCTGCTGCCGTGGACCGCGATGCGGCCGGGCGAGTCGCCGTACGTGGCGGTGCTCGACGCGATCGGCGTACCGGCGGCCGGGCAGATCATGAACGTGGTGGTGTTCGTGGCGCTGCTATCGGCGCTGAACGCGAATCTGTACGGCTCCTCGCGGATGGTGTTCTCGCTGGCCGAGCGCGGCGAGGCGCCGAAGGGGCTGCTGAGGGTCTCGGCCGGCGGGGTGCCGCGCCGGGCGGTGCTCGCCTCGGTGGTGTTCGGCTTCGTCTCCGTCCTGCTCAATCTGAAGTGGCCGGATTCGGTCTTCCTCTACATGCTCAACGCGGTCGGCGCGGTACTGCTGTTCGTGTGGGCGCTGATCGCGGTCTCGCAGCTGCGGCTGCGGCGCCGGATCGAACGCGAGGCACCGGAGACCCTGTCCCTGCGGATGTGGGGTTTCCCGTGGCTGACCTGGACGGCGCTGGCCGCGATGGCGGCGGTGCTGGTGCTGATGCTGCTCGACGACGGGGCGCGGCCCCAGGTGCTGTGGTCGGGCGCGGCGACGGCGGCGGTGCTCGCGGTGGCGTGGGCACGGGACCGGCGCGGCGCCCCAGCGGGCTGAGCGGGGTGAGCGGCGGGTGGCGCGGCGCCCGCGCCGACCATAGGGGCCGGGGCGGCGCGGGCCGAGTCGGGGCGGCGCGGGCCGAGCCGGGGCGGCGATGGCTGAGCCGGGGCGGCGATGGCTGAGCCGGCGGGCTTTCCGACAAAGCGCTACGGAATCTTCACTTTGTGTGAAGGTCGTGCCCGTATAGCGGACATCCGTTCCCCGTGAGCGGTACGGCCCCCCAGACTGTGGGCCACCCTCCCCGTCTCCGCTAGCGAACAGGGCTCGCCCATGTCTCGGACCACCGCGCCCGCGCCGGCCGACCGCAAGGACGGCGCGGCCGCCGCTCCTGTCGGCGGCCTGGCCCACGGCCTCAAGCAGCGCCATCTGTCGATGATCGCCCTCGGCGGTGTCATCGGTGCCGGGCTCTTCGTCGGCTCCGGCGCCGGCATCGCCGCGGCAGGCCCGTCGATCGTCCTCGCGTACGCGATCTCCGGTGTGCTCGTCATGCTGGTGATGCGGATGCTGGGCGAGATGTCGGCGGCCAACCCGGCCTCGGGCTCCTTCTCCGTCCACGCCGAGCGGGCGCTCGGCCCGTGGGCCGGCTTCACGGCGGGGTGGGCCTTCTGGTTCCTGCTGTGCGTGGCCGTCGGCCTGGAGGGCATCGGCGCGGCCAAGATCATGACGGGCTGGTTCCCGGGCACCCCGGAGTGGGCCTGGGTGGCCCTCTTCATGCTGGTGTTCTGCGGGACGAACCTGGCGGCGGTGAAGAACTTCGGCGAGTTCGAGTTCTGGTTCGCCGCCCTCAAGGTCGGCGCCATCGTGCTCTTCCTCGGCGTCGGCGTCCTCGCCATCGCCGGTGTCCTGCCGGGCAGCGACGCCCCGGGCACGGCGAACCTGACGGGCGAGGGCGGGTTCTTCCCGAACGGCTCCGAGGGTCTGATCGTCGGTCTGCTCGCCTCCGTCTTCGCGTACGGCGGTCTGGAGACCGTCACGATCGCCGCGGCCGAGTCGGAGCACCCGGTGCAGGGCGTGGCCAAGGCGGTCCGTACGGCGATGTGGCGCATCGCGCTCTTCTACATCGGCTCCATGGCGGTCATCGTCACCCTGGTCCCGTGGGGCGACAAGGCGGTCGTCGACAAGGGCCCGTACGTCGCCACGCTCGATCACCTGGGCATCCCGGCCGCCGGCCAGATCATGAACGTGGTCGTCCTGGTCGCGCTGCTGTCGGCGATGAACGCCAACATCTACGGCGCCTCCCGCATGGCCTGCTCGCTGGTGGCCCGCGACCAGGGCCCGAAGGCGCTCGGCCGCACCTTCGGCGGCGTGCCGCGGCCGGCCGTGCTCGTGTCCTCGGTCTTCGGCTTCGGCTGCGTGCTGCTCAGCTACTGGTCCCCGGACAAGGCCTTCATCTGGCTGCTCAACACGATCGGCGCGATCATCCTGGTCGTCTGGATCTTCATCGCGGTCTCGCAGCTGGTGCTGCGCCGGCGCACCGAGCGCGAGGCGCCCGAGAAGCTGGTCGTGAGGATGTGGGGCTTCCCGGTGCTCACCTGGGTGGCGCTGGCCGGAATGGCGGGCATCTTCTTCCTGATGGCCCGTGAGGAGGGCACCCGGGTCCAGCTCTACTACACGGGCGGTCTGACGCTGCTGCTCGCGGTGATCGGCTTCGCGCTGCAGAAGAAGCGCGAGAAGACGGCCGAGGAGGTCGCCGAGGAGGTCTGAGCCCTCCGCCGGACCGACCACGAGGAACCCCCCGGACCGGGCCGGTCCGGGGGGTTCCTCGCGTACTTACGGACCTCGCGTCCCTCGAGTCCCTCGCGGACCTCGCTTCCCTGGCGTCCCTCGCGGACCTCGCGTACCTCGTTTCCCTGGCGTCCCTCGCGTACGAGCCGGTCCAAGGGCTCCTGGCCGGCCACCCATCCGGCCGTCGACTCGCGTCCCGGCGCCTGACGGACGTCTGCCCGGCGCCTGCCCGGCGTGCGCCGAGTGCGCCGGGGCGCGCGCTGGTAGGGCCAGTGGACAATCCGCAGATCACCCTCGGTCCCCTACTGAGGTGATCTTTCCGGTTTCGCAGCTGTGAAGGCGACATGGCGGGCGCCGACTCGATTAGGTGGATCCATGACGCATGTTTCCCCCGTCGCACCGATGCGGAGTCGCGCATGAACACCACCGTGACGCACCACCGGAGCGCGTCGGCCGCGGCGCGCCCCCTCCTCACCTGGGCTCGCGATCTGGTGACTCCGGCTTTGCGTGATGAACTGAGCAAAGTACCGCCGCCCGAGGCGCGGGTCCTCGGCTACCACCGCGGCTGGACGGAGGCGGACGGCACGCCCGTCCCAGCGGGTCCGGCCGGCGGCGGCAAGGCCGTCAGACCCGCCCTCGTCCTGCTGTCGGCGCGGGCCGTCGGCGGTACGGCCGAGGACGCCGTGCCCGGCGCGGTCGCGGTGGAACTCGTCCACGACTTCTCGCTGCTGCACGACGACGTCATCGACGGCGACCGGCTGCGCCGCCACCGGCCCGCGGCCTGGACGGTGTTCGGCACGCCCGCGGCCGTGCTCACCGGGGACGCGCTGCTGGTCTGCGCCCTGCGCACCCTCGGCCGGCTCCCCGCCCCGGCCGGGAACCTCGCCGTCCGGGAGATGCTGTCGATGCTGGCCGAACTCATGGTGGGCCAGAGCCAGGACGTGGCCTTCGAGGACCGCCGCCGGGTGGAGGTCGACCAGTACCTCGCGATGGCGGCCGGCAAGACCGGCGCCCTGATGGCCACCGCCTGCGCGCTCGGCGGCATCCTCTCCGGCGCGCCGGAACGGCGGGTGGACGGCCTGCGGGACTTCGGGCGCTGCCTGGGCGTGGCCTTCCAGTGCGTGGACGACCTGCTCGGGATCTGGGGCGTGTCCGACCGCAGCGGGAAACCGGTCGGCGCCGACATCGCGGCCCGCAAGAAGTCGCTGCCCGTGGTCGCCGCCCTGGCCGACCCGGGCGAGGCGGGCCGGCGGCTGGCCGGTCTGCTCGAACAGCCCGGCCCGCTCTCCGAGGCGCAGGTCGGCCGGGCGGTGGAACTGGTGGAGCGGGCCGGCGGGCGCGAGCGGACCGAACAGGAGGTCAGGCGGCAGACGACGGCGGCCATGCGGGCCCTCGCGCGGGCCGAACCGAGCGCCGAGGCGTACCGGCAGCTGCACGAACTCGCGCTGCTGCTCACCGGCCGGGACCACTGACCGACGGCGGCGGCGTCCCCGGCCGGCCGAGTCAGCGTCCCCGACCGGCCCATGGGTGCGTAACCAACAGCAGGCCCACGGCGTTGCCATGCAGACGCCGTGCCACCCGACTCTCCTGTCCGGGGCGTGAGCGGTGCGACCGAATCGACCTGGAACCAGATCCGACGTCATTCAGGAAAGGGCGGGGAGTGTCCGGCTGCCCTCCGGCTGTCAGCGTGTACGGCCTGCACGTCACGCGGGGCAAGCAGGTCCTGTTGCAGGACGTCAGCTTCTCCGTGCCACAGGGCTCGATCGTCGGACTCCTCGGCCCGAGCGGCTGCGGCAAGACGACGCTGCTGCGCTCACTGGTCGGGATCCAGCAGCTGTCGGCCGGGCATGTGCAGGTCCTCGGCTCCCCCGCCGGGTCCCCCGCGCTCGCCTGCCGGGTCGGCTACGTCACCCAGGCCCCCTCGGTCTACTCCGACCTGACCGTCCTGGAGAACCTCCGGTACTTCGCCGCCGCGCTCGGCATGCGGGGCTGGCGGCGGGAGAACGCCGTGGTCCGGGTCGTCAAGGAGGTGGCGCTCGCCGAGTACGCCGACAAGCTGGTCTCCCAGCTCTCCGGCGGCCAGTACTCGCGGGTCTCGCTCGCCGTCGCCCTGCTGGGCACGCCGGACCTGCTCGTGATGGACGAGCCGACCGTGGGGCTCGACCCGCTGGTGCGCCACGAACTGTGGGAGGTCTTCGCCCGGCTCGCCGAGGACGGGACGACCCTGCTCGTGTCCAGTCACGTCATGGACGAGGCCGACCGCTGCGACCGGCTGCTGCTGATGCGCAACGGGCGTCTGCTGGCCGCGGCCACGCGGGAGGACCTGCTCCGGCACACGGGCCGCGCGAGCGTGGAGGCCGCCTTCATGCACCTGGTCGCGACCGCCGCCCAGGCCGAGGCCCGTCCCCGGCCGGCACCCCAGTCCATCCCCCAACCGCTGATGAGCGACGTCGTGCCGCAGCACGACGGCCCGTTCTTCGCCTCCGAAGGTCGACGGTGACACCGCATCAGCCGATCCCCCAGTTCCGGGGCCGATCCCTTCCCTTCTCCCCCGGCATCACCGCGGCCACGGCCCAGCGCGTGCTGCTCCAGATCTCCCGGGACCGGGGCAGCGCCGCCCTGATGCTCCTCATCCCGTGCATGCTGATGGTCCTGCTGAAGCTCATGTTCCGCGACGCGGAGGAGAGCTTCGAACGGGTGGGCCCGCAGGTCTTCGGGATCTTCCCGGTCATCGTGATGTACCTGGTGGCGTCGGTCTCGACGCTGCGGGAGCGCACCTCGGGCACGGCCGAGCGCCTACTCACCCTGCCGGTCCAGCGGCTCGACATCGTCTTCGGCTACAGCCTGGCCTTCGCGTTCCTCGCGATGCTCCAGGCCGTGCTGTCCACCCTGCTCGCGATCGGCCCGCTCGGCCTCGACATCAAGGGCCCGGCGTATCTCCTCATGGTCATCGCCATGCTGGGGGCGCTGCTCGGGCTCGCGCTCGGCCTGCTGGTCAGCGCCTTCGCGCGCAACGAGTTCCAGGCCGTGCAGTTCCTGCCCGCCGGGGTGCTGCCGCAGTTCCTGGTGTGCGGGCTGTTCGTGCCGAGGGCCGAGATGCACGACGCGCTCGACGGCCTGGCCCGGGTCATGCCGATGACGTACGCGGTGCAGGCGGCCACCGAGGCGGCCACGCACGAGGGCGTCACCGGGATCTTCGTACGCGACGCCGTGCTGATCCTGCTGTGCGTCATCGGCGTCCTGGTCGCCAGCGCCGCCACGCTGAAACGCTGAAACGCTGAGACGCCGAGACACCGAGACACCAAGGCACCGAGACGCTGAAACGCTGAACGGGCCACCGGCGAGGCGGTGGCCCGTTCAGCGTCTCGGCGCGGCTCGCGGCCCCGCCGCCTCAGAAGCCGAAGCCACCGCTCCGGTTGGAGACTCCCCAGTGCAGGCCGAAGTTGCCGTTCTTGGGGATCTCGAACGGCCCGAACATGACGGGACGGTCGTGGCCCCGGCCCGGGCCGTCGAAGTCACCCATCGAGGCCGGCGCGGAGGCGGCGAGAGCCTGCGTGCCCGCGGCGCCGGTGACCAGTGCGGCCGCCAGCACGGAGACGACAGCCGCACGACGAATAACGGACATGGAAATTCCTCCTGGAAAGAGCGGAATGGGGAACACCGGCGAGCTTAGCCGTCGATTCGGCCGCCACCGGATGAAATGAGGGGCGATTCGCTCGAAGGAGGCGGGGGACGGCGCACTTGGAACATCAATATGCGTATCCCTTTTTCCGTCCGGCCCCCACCCATTTCTTTCTTTTGTACGACGGGAGTCGGGCACTCAGGCGAGATCCTCGTCCCACCACCAGGCCACCGTGGGAGCGCCGGGCAGCGGCGCCGTGGAGCGGTCGGCCGGCTCGGCGGCCCACTCGAGCGGCTCCTCGTCCATCGCGTCGGGCACCCGGCCGAGGCTCAGGTACCGCGGCACCCGCAGCCCCCACTCGGCGTTGCCCCGCACGCCGTGGCACAGACCCCCCAGATAGCGGGCGAGCTCCGCGCCGGCGCTCGGGCGGACCCGGTCGAGGAGCGTGAGGAACCGCGTCAGCACCCGGTCCCGGATGCGGGCGGCCTCCACCACGGCGTCGGCCAGGGACAGGTCCCGGTGGTGGGTCAGGACGCTGTAGACGTTCTGGTCGGCGTGCCCGCGCGAGAGCTCCTTGCGCAGGGAGTGGCGATCGTTGTCCAGGGCCGCGACCAGGATCGCCATCTCCGTCAGCGCGCGCACCGCGGGCCGGTTCAGCTCGGCGTCGGGCACCTCCGCCCCGGTCGCCAGCTCCAGCAAGGCGAAGGTCGGCTCGCCACCGCTGGACAGCAGCCGCATGGCGAGGTACTCGTCCAGGTCCGGCATCCGGCCCGCCGCCTGGTTGCCGATCTGCCAGGCGACACCCGACAGCCAGGCCCGCTGAGCCGCGAGGAAGCGGCGTACCTGAGGGGCGGTCCCGAAGGAGCGGAAGCGGCCGATGATGTCCTGCAGCGCGGGGATGTACCGCTCGCCGCCGTCGACGGCGGTGGGCGCCTCGGCGGCGCGCTGCACCGCCCCGGCGAGGGCGTTGAACTGGGCGGGGCGGGTGCTGAGCGGCCCGTTGTCGCAGCGGGCGTCGTCGAAGGCGAAGCCCCAGTAGACCCACAGCGAGGTCGCCAGGAGCCGGTCGTCGTCGGCCACCGGGGCGAAACGGCCGAAGAAGTCGGTGCTGTGCGTGGCCACCACCCACGCCCGCTCCTCCGCGTCGGCACACATGCCGCTCTCGCCGATCCAGGCGACCGCGCGTTCCTCCACTTCCCGCACCCGCGGGTGGACGGCCGATTCCAGCGGACAATAGAGGGGCGGGAGTTCCACACCCGCCAATGAGTGAGACAAAACCGGTACACCTTCCGGAGCGGCGACAGGACTCCCCCATACTCGACGCGGGAGGCCGACCCCTGAAAAGTATTCGCACGTTTTATCCGCGCACCCCTCGAAAAAGCGAAGGAATGGCGTGCGGTTGACCCGAGAAAAACGATTCCTCGCCGATTTTCCGGCGGTACGGGTGCGGGCGCCGACACGGCCGGCGACGCGGCACGACGGCGCGGCGGTCGGCGCGGCACGGCGGCGCAACAGGCGGCGGGCGGCCCGGCGGGCGGCGACCTAGGACCATCGACCGACCCGCCGACTGATCAACATCGCCCGCACCTGCTGCTAGCCTGCACTTGCATATAGCTTGCAATAAGCACCGTCGAAGGGCTCGGCACATGGCGATCTACACACTTCCGGAGCTGCCGTACGACTACGCGGCCCTGGAGCCGGTGATCAATCCGCAGATCATCGAGCTGCACCACGACAAGCACCACGCCGCGTACGTCAAGGGCGCGAACGACACGCTGGAGCAGCTGGAGGAGGCCCGCGACAAGGAGCAGTGGGGCGCGATCAACGGCCTGGAGAAGAACCTGGCCTTCCACCTGTCGGGCCACATCCTGCACTCCATCTACTGGAACAACATGAACAGCCCGAAGGACGGTGGCGGCGGCGAGCCGCTGGCCGCCGACGGGGTCGGCGAGCTCGCCGACGCGATCACCGAGTCCTTCGGCTCCTTCGCCAAGTTCAAGGCCCAGCTCACCAAGGCCGCCGCGACCACCCAGGGCTCCGGCTGGGGCGTCCTCGCCTACGAGCCGATCAGCGGCCGGCTGATCGTCGAGCAGGTCTACGACCACCAGGGCAACGTGGGCCAGGGCTCGGTCCCGATCCTGGTGTTCGACGCCTGGGAGCACGCCTTCTACCTCCAGTACAAGAACCAGAAGGTCGACTTCATCGACGCCATGTGGCAGGTCGTCAACTGGCAGGACGTGAGCAAGCGCTACGCCGACGCGAAGGGGCGCACCCCGCTCATCGGCATCTGATCACCGGGATCCGGTCACCCCGGGTCCGGTCGGACTCCTGCTCGTGATCGTCTTCTCCACCTTCACCGGGCAGGCGGATGAAAGAAGAACCCCCGCGATGACGTGAATCGCGGGGGTTCTTCCGTACGTGGTCCGGGACGCCGGCTACTCGAAGCTGGGCGCCGCCGTACGGGTGCGCTTGATCTCGTAGAAGCCCGGCGTCGACGCCACGAGCAGCGTGCCGTCCCACAGCCGCGCCGCCGCCTCGCCGCGCGGGGTCGGGGTGACGACCGGACCGAAGAAGGCGATCTCGGCGCCGTCCGGGCCGGGGACGGAGATCACCGGCGTGCCGACGTCCTGTCCGACCTTGTCGATGCCCTCCTTGTGGGAGGCGCGCAGCTCGGCGTCGTAGGTGTCCTTGTCCGCGTACTCCACGAGCTCGGCCGGCAGGCCGACGTCGGCGAGCGCACCGGCGATGGCCTCGCGGGTGGGGCCCTCGCCGTTGTTGTGGAAGCGGGTGCCGAGCGCGGTGTAGAGCTTGCCGACGACCTCGTCGCCGTGCAGCTGCTGGGCGGCGGTCACCACGCGGACCGGGCCCCAGGCCTGGGTCTCCATCATCTCCCGGTACTCCGGCGACACCTCGTCGAGCCGGTGCTCGTTCAGGACCGCGAGGCTCATCACCTTCCACCGCACGTCGACCGGGCGGAGCTTCTCCACCTCCAGCATCCAGCGGGAGGTCATCCAGGCCCACGGGCACAGCGGGTCGAAGAAGAACTCGGCGGTGGTCCTGCTCTCGGACATGTCACTCCTCGGAAGGTGGATCGGGACACCTCGCAGGGCAACGCCCCGGCCACCTGACCGCATTCCCGTGTTCCGGGTGACAGTGCCACATGGGAGGATCGGTGCTGTTTCGAACGTGCCACGAAGGAGTGACCGTGCCCGGTGAGAATCTGTCCCGCGACGAGGCCCACGAGCGGGCCGCGCTGCTGTCCGTCGACGGGTACGAGGTCGCGCTCGACCTGCGTTCGGCGGTCGGCGAGTCCACCGAGGACGTGCGCACCTTCCGCTCGGTGACCACGATCCGCTTCCGCCGCACCGGCGAGGGCGACAGCACCTTCGCTGACCTGATCGCCCCCTCGGTGAACGCGGTCACCCTCAACGGCCGCGCGCTCGACCCGGCGACCGTCTTCGACGGCTCGCGGATCGCGCTCGACGGCCTCGCGGACGAGAACGTGCTGGTCGTGGACGCCCAGTGCGCCTACAGCCGCACCGGCGAGGGCATGCACCGCTTCGTCGACCCGGAGGACGGCGAGGTCTACCTCTACACGCAGTACGAGCCGGCCGACGCCCGCCGGGTCTACGCCAACTTCGAGCAGCCCGACCTGAAGGCCCC
This sequence comes from Streptomyces sp. NPDC126499, assembly GCF_040302485.1. NCBI lineage: Bacteria > Bacillati > Actinomycetota > Actinomycetes > Kitasatosporales > Streptomycetaceae > Streptomyces > Streptomyces sp. NPDC126499. The sequence continues at coordinate 179,939 of NZ_JBEOUO010000003.1, forward strand.
GTACCGCTTCGAGGTGACCGCGCCCGAGGGCTGGACGGTCTGGTCGAACGGCGTGGGCGAGCAGGGCGCCGACGGGGTGTGGCGGTTCGCCGAGACGGCGCCGATCTCCACGTACATCACCTGTGTCGTGGCGGGGCCGTACCACTACGTGACGGACACGTACAAGCGCGGTGACATCGAGATCCCGCTCGGCGCGATGTGCCGCAAGGGGCTCGCGAAGCACTTCGACGCGGACGACGTCTTCCTGATCACCAAGCAGGGCCTGGACTTCTTCCACGACAACTTCGACTACCCGTACCCCTTCGGGAAGTACGACCAGGCGTTCGTGCCCGAGTACAACCTCGGCGCCATGGAGAACCCGGGGATGGTCACCTTCCGCGAGGAGTACATCTACCGCGGCAAGGTGACGCAGGCGGCGTACGAGCGCCGGGCCAACGTGATCCTGCACGAGATGGCCCACATGTGGTTCGGCGACCTGGTCACCATGGTGTGGTGGGACGACCTGTGGCTGAAGGAGTCCTTCGCCGACTTCATGGGCTCCTTCTCGCTGGCCGAGGCGACCCGCTTCACCAACAGCTGGGTGACCTTCGCCAACAACCGCAAGGCCTGGGCGTACCGCGCCGACCAGCTGCCGTCCACCCACCCGATCACGGCCGACATCCGTGACCTGGAGGACGCCAAGCTCAACTTCGACGGCATCACCTACGCCAAGGGCGCCTCGGTGCTGAAGCAGCTGGTGGCGTACGCGGGCCGGGACGCGTTCCTGGAGGGCGCGCGGCGGTACTTCAAGCGCCACGCGTACGGCAACACGCGCCTCGCGGACCTGCTGGCCGTCCTGGAGGAGACCTCCGGCCGGGACATGAAGGTCTGGGCGAAGTCCTGGCTGCAGACCTCCGGCGTCAACACCCTCACCCCGGTCGTCACCTACGACGCCGAGGGCCGGATCACCGAGCTCGCCGTGCTCCAGGAGGGCGACGAGCTGCGTCCGCACCGCGCCGCCGTCGGCCTCTACCGGACGGGCCCGGACGGCACGCTGACCCGTTACGCGCGCGCCGAGGCGGACATCACCGGCGTCCGTACGGTGGTCGCCGAACTGGCCGGCGCCGAGCGGCCGGACCTGGTCCTGGTCAACGACGACGACCTCACCTACTGCAAGATCCGTTTCGACGAGACCTCGCTCGCCACCCTGCGGGCGCACCTCGGCGACATCACCGACCCGCTGGCGCGCGCCCTGTGCTGGTCTGCGCTGTGGAACCTGACCCGCGACGGCCTCATGCCGGCCCGCGACTTCGTGAAGGTCGTCCTCGACTTCGCGGGGAACGAGACCGACATCGGCGTGCTCCAGATGGTGCACGCCTGGGCGCAGTCGGCCGTCACCCACTACGCGGCGCCGGACTGGCGGGCCGAAGGCGGGCGGCTGCTCGCCGAGGGCGGTCTGCGCGAGCTGCGGCTCGCCGAGCCGGGCAGCGAGCACCAGCTGACCTGGGCGCGTTTCTTCGCCGCCGTCGCCTCCTCGGAGGCCGACCTCCAGCTCCTGGAGCACCTGCTCGACGGCTCGGCCGCGATCGACGGCCTGGAGGTCGACCAGGAGCTGCGCTGGGCGTTCCTGGGGCCGCTGGCCACGCACGGCCGCGCCGACGAGGCGCGGATCGGCGAGGAGCTGGCCCGGGACGACACGGCGACCGGCAAGCGCCACCAGGTGCGCTGCCTGGCCGCGCGGCCCTCGGCCGCGGTCAAGGCGCAGGCCTGGGCGCAGGTGGTGGAGTCGGACGCGCTGTCCAACGCCCTGGTGGAGGCGACGATCGCGGGCTTCGTGCAGCCCTCGCAGCGCGAGCTGATCGCGCCGTACGCGGAGAAGTACTTCGCGGTGATCGAGCGGATCTGGGCGGACCGGTCCATCCAGATCGGCATGGACGTGGTGCGGGGCCTGTTCCCGGGGCTCCAGGACCGTCCCGAGACGCTGGAGGCGACCGACGCCTGGCTGGCCGGCCACCCCTCGGCCGCCCCGGCGCTGCGCCGTCTCGTCCTGGAGGCGCGCGACGACCTGGCGCGGGCGCTGCGGGCGCAGGAGTGCGACGGGCGCGCGGCCTGACCTGACGGTACGACGACGGCCCCCGGCGGACGTCTCCGCCGGGGGCCGTCGTACGCGCCGGCGGGGAGGCCCTGGCCGAGGTCCGGGCCGGTGAACCCGGCGAGAGTCCCGACCGGGGCCGTCGGCGAGGGTGGTCCCGGCCGGGGCCGTCGGAGGCGAAACCGCTGTTCATCGGCACTCGAACGCGCGTACTTTAGTGCGGGCTTGTCCCGGATTGTCGACGGGCGTGTAACAGCGGTTAATCGCGATGCGGACGACGGAAGACCGTCGGCATGAACCACAACACCCCCGACGCCGCCCCCGTCTCCCCCCTCCCCCACGCCGGCACCGACCGGTTCCGGGAGGCCCTGCGCCACGTCCGCGGCGAGGCGATGATCACCGGCCTCGCGGCGCTCTCCCTGCACCGCTTCGCCTCCGCTCCCCCGCCCGGCCTGATCGACCGGGTCGACGTCCTCGTGGCCCGCACCCGGCGGCTGCGCTCCACCGGCCGCGTCCGGGTGCTGCGCACCGCCGAGCTCCCGCAGCCGACCGAGATCGACGCGCTGCCGGTGGCCCCGGTGCCCCGCGCCCTCGCCGACGCCGTCTCGGCCCTGTCCGACGCGGGCGTGGTACGCCGGCTGCTGACCGAGGCGGTCAGCGGCGGCCACTGCGAACCCGGCGCGGTGGTACGGGAGTTGAGCCGCGCCCGGCTGCTCACCCGCCCGCACGTGGTGGACGCGGTGGACTCGCTGCTCGCCGAGGGGCGGGCGATCGCCGAGGAGCGGCTCTACCGGATGGTGCGCGAGTTCGGGCTGCCGGACCCGCTGTGGAACGTGGACCTGCGGCTGCCGGGCGGCCCGCACCTGGGCGGCCTGGACGCCTACTGGCCGGATCAGGCGGTCGCCGTGGAGCTGGACACCCGGGCGCCGCGGCAGGACGACGACGCGCTGTGGTCGGAGTACACGCGCAAGCGCGAGCACCTGGAGCGGCTCGGCATCACCGTCGTCCACCTCACCCCGCGCAAGCTGCGCGAGGCGATGGACCAGCAGGCGACCGTGGTCCGTACGGCCCTGATGGCCGCGTCCGACCGGCAGCCGGCCGCCTACGTCGTCGTCCTGCCCCGCTGAATCCCCCGCCCCCGAACGCCCCTACTTCTTCGGGGCCGTTCCGCAGAACTCGGCCTCGATCACGCTCTGCGTGTCGCCGGTCCAGTCGGCGTTGATGTTCGCGGCGAGGGAGTGCTCGCCGTCACGAGTGGCGTACGCCTCCGAGAGGGAGCCGTGGATGCCGCCGCCGTGCCCCCAGACCTCCTTGCCGCAGCTGAGCTTCTGCCACGCGATCCCGAGCCCGTAGCGGAACTGCGGGTGCTGTGCGGAGACCGGCAGCGTGGTCGTCAGCTCGCGCATCTCGGCCTTCGGAAGCAGCCGGCCCTTCAGCAGGGCGCGGTAGAAGGTCTGGAGATCGTTTCCGTCCGAGATCATCTCGCCCGCCGCGTGGGCGAGGGAGGGGTTGAGCTCGGTGACGTCGTGGACGGTCGTGGCGCCCGGGTCCTCGGAGAGCTTCGAGTACGCGCGGGAGTGCGGCTTCGGCATCGAGGCGTCGGTGCCGGGGACACTGGTGGCGCGGAGCTTGAGCGGCTTGACGATCCGGTTCTCCACCGCCTTGCCGTAGGGGCGGCCGGTCACCTTCTCGATCACCATGCCGGCCAGGACGAAGTTGGTGTTGGAGTAGTTCCAGGAGGTCCCGGGCGCGAAGTCCGGTTCGTGGGCCATGGCGACCTCGACGAGCCGCTGCGGCGACCAGGTGTCGTAGCGGTGCTGGAGGAAGCCGGGGCCGAAGGTCTTCTGCTGGAAGGCGGGGTCCTCGGTGTAGCTGTAGATGCCGCTGGTGTGGTTGAGCAGCTGGCGCACGGTGATCTTCCGGCCGTCGTGGCCGTGGCCGCTGACCACGCCGGGCAGCCACTTCTCGACCGGGTCGTCGAGGTCGAGCCGCCCCTCGGCCTGGAGCTGGAGCAGCACGGTGGCGACGAAGGTCTTGGTGATGGAGCCGACCCGGTAGCGGTCGTTCCCCTTGCGCTCGCCCGCGGTGCCGGTCCAGCGGTCCTTGCCGTCGCGGGCCTTCGCGACCGCGCCGGGCACGCCCGCCGCCACGGCCGCCTCCAGGGCCTGCTGGGTGGCGGCGTGGCCCGTCTTCGGCGGGGCGGCGGCGACGGCGGGGGCGGCGAGCGCGGTGGCGGCGAGACCGGCCACGAGCGCGGCGGCGAGGACGGTGCGGGTGGTGCGTACGGCTGACATACGGGCTCCCCTGATCGTTTGCTGCGGTCGCAGGAGAGGACCACGGGAGGCGAGCGGCGGGTTGAGGACACTTCGAACGGTTGAGCCGTTTTCAGCCGTTCGTCGGATCGGAGAGAGGAGAGTGGCCCAGGGGCGGCCGGTCGCGCCAGAGCTGGAGGCCGACGTCGACGAGCTCGACCCGGGCGAGGGAGGGCACCAAGTCCAGGGGGTGCCAGGCGGCGAGGTCGGTGGATCCGCCCTGCTCGGGGCGGAGTTCGCCGCCGGTGACCCGTGCCTCGTAGAGGATCCGCAGGCCCTGCCAGTCGAGCGGCCGGCCGAGCCGGGTCGTCCGGTCGGGCCGCCGGATGGAGTCGATGCCGAGCAGCGCGAGCGGCTCGGCGACGTACCCCGTCTCCTCCTCGACCTCCCGTACGACGGCCTCGACCGGCAGCTCCCCGTGGTCCATCCCGCCGCCGGGCAGCGTCCAGAGCTTGCGCCCGTCGCGCGTCACCCAGCGGGCGAGGAGTATCTCGCCGTCCCGCACGCACACGGCGTAGGCCGCCACCCTCAACTCGGTCTGCATAGAGGGGAGATTAGAGCCAGTACGCGGGGTAGCGGCGGCCCGTCGCGCGGGCGCCGGCCAGGCCCGTGGCGACGAGGAGGAGGGCGGCGAGGGCGAGCAGGGCGAGGAAGGACCAGAACGGCGGGTTCTGGAGGGTGACGATCACGGCGGTCGCCGCGGCCGGGGAGTGCGGGGTGCGGGCGGCGGCCATCACGCCGAGGGCGAGGCCGCCGGCCAGGGCGGCGCCCCAGGGGCCGGGGCCGGTGACCGCGAGGACGCCGAAGCCGGTGAGGGCGGACAGGAGCTGGCCGCCGACAACCGAGCGGGGCTGGGCGAGCGGCAGGTCGGGCGCGCCCGCGACGAGGGCCATGCTGGCGGCGAGCGGCGGGATGAGCAGCGGCTCGTGGAGGAGGGTGCCGACGGCGACCAGCAGGAGCAGGGCGGTGACGCTGACGGCGGTGGAGGCGAGCAGAACGCGCGGGGCGGGGCGGACGGGGCGCGCGGGGGCCTTCGCGGGTGCGGGCGCCTTCGAGGGTGTGGTGGCCGGCGGGGCCGTGGTCATGGGCGGTCCTTGGCGTCGGGGAGACGGGGCGGCGGGGGGAAGGCGTCGGCGGGGGCGGTTCCGGTACGGGGCCGGTGCTCGGGAGAGGCGTCGGGAAAGGGCGCCGGTCGGCAGGGAAGGTCCCGGGAACGGGCGTCGGGCGGGGCCTGGGAGCGGGCCTCGGGGACCGGCCTGGGACGAGGCCCGGGAACGGGCGTCGGGTACGGCGATGGGCAACCGGCTCAGAAGAGCGGCGGGTTCGCCGGGGAGTAGTCGGGCGCCGACCAGCGCAGCGGGCTCGCCCCCGGGGTCTCGGTCACGTGGTCGAGGCGGAAGCGGACGACCCGGGAGCCGTCGGTGCCGTACTCGGTGCGGGCGCGGCCCGAGAGCCGCAGGGTGGTGCCGGTTTCCCAGTCCAGGAAGAGCAGTCCGGCGCGGCCGTCCGCCTCCAGGTTGCCGAGGGTGAGGAACATGGCGTTGCCCGGATAGTCGGGCCAGCTCAGCTCGGTGGGCGAGGCGAGGGCGACGAAGCCGGGGTTGCCGCCGCGGTGGCTCGCGTCGACGCCGTCGGGCGCGCCGGTCGCCACGAAGAAGGTGTCGGCGGCACGGATCAGGCGCTGCTGGCCGGGGGTGAGCGCCGTGCCGTGCCGCACGGCACCGTCCTCGGGGCCGGGGGCGTCGGCGAAGCCGTACAGCTCCCGCTTCTGGAGGTACTTGGGGCAGTTGGAGAAGACCTGCTCGGCCTCGACGGTGAAGCCGCGGGCGCTGCGGCGGGCGGTGCCGTTGAGCCGCATGCGGCGGCGGGTGCGCGGGTCGAGGGCGATCGTGCCGACGGGGGCGCCGTCGGGCGTGCCCTCGGGGAGGGCGGCCGCCACGGAGACGGTGTGGGGGCCGGTCGCGCGGACGAAGCCCGGGCGGCCGGTGAGCAGGTGCGCTCCCATCCGCCCGCCGGCGTCGGCGGCGCCGAGCACCAGCATGGGCTGCGCCTCCAGGAAGGCGGCGGCGATCGGGCGGATGCCGGGGCCGATGGAGCGGCCCACGTGCTCGGCGAGCCGCCGGACGCCGACGCGGTCCTGCACGGCGAGGGAGCCGGGGTGGTAGGCGGTCACGGACACGGGGCCTCCGGGGGTGCGGGCGGGTGGGAGCGAGGGGCTGGTTCTAGAAGAAGCCGCAGGTCGGCGCAGCCTCCGTGGGGGCCTCGGCACCCTCCGCGCCGCTGGGGACCGAGATCTCCAGGCGGGTGCCGTCCGGGTCGTGGAAGAAGATGCCGCCCGAGGCCGCGCCCTCCGCGTGGGCGACGACGCCCTCGTACGCGAAGTCGGTGCCGCGGGCCTTCAGTGCGGCCTCGGCGGCGCGCACGTGGTCGATGGACTCGGCCTGGAAGGCGAGGTGGTGCAGACCCGCGCGGCCGGAGTCGTACGCGCCCTCGGCCTGCTGCCAGAGCGTGAGCACGAGCCGGCCCTCCTGGCCGAGGAAGGCGTAGCGGCGGCCCTCCTCCTTGCCCTCGCGCAGCACCTGGAAGCCGAGGACGTCGGCGTAGAAGCCGAGCGAGCGCTCCAGGTCGGTGACGTTGAGGCCGATGTGGCCGGTGGTGAGCGTTCCGACGGACGGCATGGCGGTTCCCCTCTCGTGGCGGTCGCCCCACAGCCGGGGCTAACCGTTCAATTGGACTTTAAGGGTTAGAGGCGAGCGCACGCAACCGGTCACGTACCCTTGAGGGGTTAGTCAGGGTTCACGTCATCGAGGAGGCGCGCCCGCCATGACCGTCACCGACCCGCGGCCGCTCACCGGCGAACCCGTCTCCCTGGACCTGCTCAACACCCGCTGGAACCAGGACGGCGTCCGGCAGGACCTGCTCGACGGCACCGAGGGGCTCGCCGTCTGGCTGGCCGCCAACGGGCTCGACGACCGCTTCACCGCCGACGCCACCACCCTGCGCCACACCCTCACCGCCCGGGACGCCCTCGCCGCCCTCGTCGACCGGCCCGGCGACCCCGAGGCCACCGCCCGGGTCGACGCGGTGCTCGACCACGGCCGCATCCGGGCCACCCTCACCCCCGAGGGCCCCGGCGAGGAGCCGGAGTTCGCCGATCCGGCCTGGGGCCCGGGCTGGACCGCGGCGCGCGACTACCTCGATCTGCTGCGCACCCACCCCGACCGGATCCGCGCCTGCGCCCACGAGGCGTGCATCCTCCACTTCTTCGACACCTCGCGGAACGGCACCCGCCGCTGGTGCTCGATGGCGGCCTGCGGCAACCGGGCCAAGGCCTCGCGCCACTATGCCCGTACAAAGGACAACTAGTCCCGACAGCCGCCGCCCGAACACCTCGTCACATCGTCCCCCTTGAGGGCGTTTCGTCCCCCGTGGCGCATGTCCCACGGTGGCGGATGTGTGCCATGGACACATTCCGCCGCCCGGTAACTCTCCCCAAACCCCTGTCTCTTGCGAAAGGCTGAGCGGTCATCCGGTACCGAAATCCGGACCCTCTCTTTCACAAACAGGGATGTAAATGACCACCCCCGAAACCCAGAGCTCCATACCCGGGCGCTCGACCCCCGGGACCAGACGCGCGGCCCGCATCGCCGCCGCCGCCGGACTCGTGACCGCGCTGGTCGCGACCGGTGCCGCCCCGGTTCTGGCCGCCGAGGACCCGGCGGCCGCCTCCCCGGTGAAGACCGCGGACACCGCCGACAAGCTCGGCGCCACCGACGCCCAGCGCCTCAACGAGGCCGAGGCGGCCGGCGAGAAGAACGTCACCGTCCTCGTCGCCACCGCCCCCGGCGCCACCGAGCAGGTCGCGGGCCAGCTCGACGCCGTCCCCGGCGCCTCCGTCGGCAAGCGGGACGACAAGCTCGGCTACGTCCGCGCCACCCTGCCGACCGGCAAGGCCGAGGCCGCCATCAAGGCCGCCACCAAGCTCTCCTCGGTCCAGTCGATCGACCTCCAGGCCGAGATCCCGCTCGACGACCCGACCCCGGACGCGGGCACCGCCGGCGCCGTCGAGGGCACCACCGTCACGCGGACCTACCCGGCCCCGGGCAGCGGCACCCCGGCGAAGAACCCGTACAACCCGTCCCACGAGACGGGCGCCGTCGACTTCGTCGAGGACCACCGCAAGGCCGACGGCCGCGGCGTGACCATCGGCGTCCTGGACTCCGGTGTGGACCTCGGCCACCCGGCCCTGCAGAAGACCACCACCGGCGAGCGCAAGATCGTCGACTGGGTCACCGCCACCGACCCGCTGACCGAGGGCGACGCCACCTGGCGCGCCCAGATCACCCCGGTCACCGGCCCCGTCTTCACCGCGGCCACCCAGAGCTGGAAGGCCCCGGAGGGCTCCTACCAGTGGAGCCGCTTCAGCGAGTCGATCACCGCGGGCGGCGACCCGGCCGGTGACATCAACCGCGACGGCGACACCACCGACGTCTTCGGCCTCCTCTACGACCCGGCCGCCGGCACCGTCCGCGTCGACTCCGACCAGGACAACGACTTCACGGACAACGAGCCGATGAAGCCGTACAAGGACGGGTACCAGATCGGCTACTTCGGTACCGACAACCCGGCCACCGAGGTCGTCGAGCGCACCCCGTTCGTCGTGGAGATCCGCAAGGACGTCCCGATGGACCCGCTGGGCGGCAGCTGGGTCGGCCAGAAGCGCGACTTCGTCAACGTCGGTCTCGTCGAGTCCTCGCACGGCACCCACGTCGCCGGCATCACCGCCGCGCACGGCCTCTTCGGCGGGAAGATGAACGGCGCCGCCCCCGGCGCGAAGATCGTCTCCTCGCGCGCGTGCACCTGGACCGGCGGCTGCACCAACACCGCCCTCACCGAGGGCATGGTCGACCTCGTCGTCAACCGCGGCGTCGACATCGTCAACATGTCGATCGGCGGCCTGCCCGCGCAGAACGACGGCGACAACGTCCGCGCCCGCCTCTACACCCGTCTGATCGACGAGTACGGCGTCCAGCTGGTCATCTCGGCCGGCAACTCGGGCCCCGGCATCAACACGATCGGCGACCCCGGCCTGGCCGACAAGGTCGTCTCGGTCGGCGCGGCGATCTCCAAGTCGACCTGGGCCGCCAACTACGGCTCGGCCGTCGAGAAGTCGTACGCCATGTTCCCCTTCTCCTCCCGCGGCCCGCGTGAGGACGGCGGCTTCACCCCGACCATCACCGGTCCGGGCTCGGCCGTGAACACCATCCCGACCTGGCAGGCCGGCTCCGGCGTGCCCGAGGCCGGCTACACGCTGCCCGCCGGTTACGGCATGCTCAACGGCACCTCGATGTCCTCCCCGCAGGTCGCGGGCGCCAGCGCGCTGCTGCTGTCGGCCGCGAAGCAGAAGGGCATCGAGCTCTCCCCGCTCACCCTGCGCACCGCGCTCACCTCGACCGCGAAGCGGATCCCGGGTGTCGCCGCGCACGAGCAGGGCTCGGGTCTCATCGACATCGAGGAGGCCTGGGAGTCGATCAAGGACGGCGCCACCGCGCACGACTACAAGGTCGAGGCCCCGGTCGACACCGCGATCTTCCCGGCCCCGCACACCGGCACCGGTGTCTACGACCGTGAGGGCGGCCTCAAGGTCGGCCAGAAGAAGGTCTACGACGTCACCATCACGCGCACGAGCGGCCCGGCCCGGGCGATCGAGCACGAGCTGGAGCTGAAGTACAACGACGGCACCTTCAGGATCCTCGGCGACGACGAGATCGACCTGCCGCTGAACAAGCCGGTCACCGTCAGGCTGCAGGCCCAGGCGAAGACCGCCGGCGTGCACAGCGTGATCCTGGAGGCCGACGACGAGCGCACCGAGGGCGTCGACAAGCAGATCCTCGCCACCTCGGTCGTCGCGAGCAACCTGGTCGCCCCCGGCTACGGCTTCTCCGCCACCGGTACGGTCCAGCGCAACAGCCACAAGTCGTACTTCGTGACCGTGCCCAAGGGCGCCAAGTCCCTCGAGGTCGCCATCGGCGGCCTGAAGGAGAAGAGCCAGACCCGGTTCATCGCGATCCACCCGTACGGCGTGGCCATCGAGTCGACCGCGTCCAACGTGTGCTACCCGCACTACAACCCGGCGAACACCTGCCGTCCGGACCTGCGCTCGTACGCCAACCCGACCCCGGGCGTCTGGGAGATCGAGGTCGAGGCGCGGCGCACCTCGCCGAACCTGGACAACCCGTACAAGCTGGACGTGTCGGTGCTCGGCGCCTCCTTCGACCCGGCGGTCCAGGCGGTCGCCGAGGCCAAGGTCGGCACCCCGGCCGCCGTCGAGTGGACCGTCACCAACGAGTTCGCCGCCCTCGACGGCAAGCTGAAGGGCGGCTCGCTGGGCTCGGCCAAGGTCGAGACCCCGACGATCCGGCACCACGAGAAGCAGACCAAGACCGTCACCATCGGTGAGGGTGTGGAGCGGCTCGACGTGGCGATCGGCAACACCTCCGACAAGGCCGCCGACCTCGACCTCTCGGTCAAGCTGAACGGCAAGGTCGTGGGCTCGTCCGCGGACGGCGACTCGGAGGAGTCCGTCACGCTGGTCAAGCCGGCGCCGGGCACGTACACCATCGAGATCGACGGCTACTCCGTCCAGGCGGCCGAGGGCACGACCTTCGACTACCGGGACGTGTACTACTCCGCCGCGCTCGGCAGCGTCCAGGTCGACGACACCAAGACCTACCCGCTGGCCAACGGCGCGTCCGCCAAGGTCGCCGCCCAGGTCCTGGTCGCCGGTGCCGCCCCCGAGGGCCGGCAGTTCTTCGGCGAGGTCCGGCTGCTGAACGCGCGCGGCACCGCCGCGGGCGCCGGCAGCGTCGTGATCGAGAAGGTCACGCCGTAACACGGATCACATCCCGGCTTGGGACACCACGGGGGCGGGCGCCGAAACCGGTGCCCGCCCCTTTGGCGTCTTAGCGTCTCCCGGCGCCGTCCCGCCCCTCGGACAATCGATTGGACAAGGCGCCCCGGGCCACACGCATCATGGATGCGGCACCACCCTGCACACACTTTCGGAGGATCCCCGTGAAGGTCGGAATCGTCGGAGCGACCGGTCAGGTCGGCACAGTCATGCGCAAGATTCTGGCCGAGCGGAACTTCCCGGTGGACGAGCTGCGGCTCTTCGCGTCCGCCCGGTCCGCGGGCACCGTGCTCGACGGCGTCACCGTCGAGGACGCCTCCACCGCCGACTACACCGGCCTGGACATCGTCCTCTTCTCGGCCGGCGGCACCACCTCCAAGGCCCTCGCCGAGAAGGTCGCCTCGCAGGGCGCCGTCGTGATCGACAACTCCTCCGCCTGGCGCCGCGACCCCGAGGTGCCGCTGGTGGTGTCCGAGGTGAACCCGCACGCGATCAAGGACCGCCCCAAGGGCATCATCGCCAACCCGAACTGCACCACGATGGCCGCCATGCCGGTCCTCAAGCCGCTCCACCAGGAGGCCGGACTGACCGCGTTCGTGGCCACCACCTACCAGGCCGTGTCCGGCTCCGGCCTGGCCGGTGTCGCCGAGCTGCGCACGCAGGCGTGCGCGGTCGCCGAGCAGGCCGACCAGCTGGCGTACGACGGCGAGGCCGTCGACTTCCCCGAGCCCGGCGTCTACAAGCGTCCGATCGCCTTCAACGTGCTGCCGCTGGCCGGCTCGATCGTCGACGACGGCTCCTTCGAGACCGACGAGGAGCAGAAGCTCCGCAACGAGTCCCGCAAGATCCTGGAGATCCCGGAGCTGAAGGTCTCCGGCACCTGTGTGCGCGTCCCGGTCTTCTCCGGCCACTCCCTCCAGGTCAACGCCCGCTTCGAGCGTCCGATCAGCGTCGAGCGCGCCTACGAGCTGCTGAAGGACGCCGAGGGCGTCGAGCTCTCCGAGATCCCCACCCCGCTCCAGGCCGCCGGCAAGGACGCCTCCTACGTGGGCCGCATCCGCGTCGACGAGACCGTCGAGCACGGCCTCGCGCTGTTCCTCTCCAACGACAACCTGCGCAAGGGCGCGGCGCTCAACGCCGTGCAGATCGCGGAGCTCGTCGCCGCGGAGCTCAAGGGCTGAGGTCCGTACGGTCCCGGTGAGGGCGGTCACCCGTGGGGTGGCCGCCCTTTCCCCTGTTCGCCCTGGGAAATGAACCGTGCGCTGCCGACACGCCCCGTGGAAGGATGGGCCAAACGTCACGAAACCGAGGAGTTGACCGGGTGCCTGGCACGAACCTGACCCGTGAAGAGGCGCAGCAGCGGGCGAAGCTGCTGTCCGTGGACGCGTACGAGGTCGACCTCGACCTCTCGGGTGCGCAGGAGGGCGGCACCTACCGGTCCGTCACCACCGTCCACTTCGATTCCGCCGAGGCCGGGGCCACGACCTTCATCGATCTCGTCGCCCCCGCCGTGCACGAGGTGGTGCTCAACGGGCACTCCCTCGACGTCGCCGCCGTCTTCCGGGACTCCCGGATCAAGCTGCCGCACCTCAAGGAGGGCCGCAACGAGCTGAAGGTCGTCGCGGACTGCGCGTACACCAACACCGGTGAGGGCCTGCACCGCTTCGTCGACCCGGTCGACGGACAGGCCTATCTGTACACGCAGTTCGAGGTGCCGGACGCCCGCCGCGTCTTCGCCTCCTTCGAGCAGCCCGACCTGAAGGCCACCTTCCAGTTCACCGTGAAGGCGCCGAGCGGCTGGTCGGTCGTCTCCAACTCCCCGACGCCCGAGCCCAAGGACGACGTCTGGGTGTTCGAGCCGACCCCGCGGATCTCGACGTACATCACCGCGCTGATCGTCGGCCCCTACCACTCGGTGCACTCGACGTACGAGGGCCCCGGCGGCCAGGTCGTGCCGCTCGGCATCTACTGCCGCCCGTCGCTGGCCGAGTACCTCGACGCGGACCACATCTTCGACGTCACGCGCCAGGGCTTCGGCTGGTTCCAGGAGAAGTTCGCGTACGACTACCCGTTCGCCAAGTACGACCAGCTCTTCGTGCCGGAGTTCAACGCGGGCGCGATGGAGAACGCGGGCGCGGTCACCATCCGCGACCAGTACGTCTTCCGGTCGAAGGTGACGGACGCGGCGTACGAGCGCCGGGCCGAGACCATCCTGCACGAGCTCGCCCATATGTGGTTCGGCGACCTCGTCACCATGGAGTGGTGGAACGACCTGTGGCTGAACGAGTCGTTCGCCACCTACACCTCGGTCGCCTGCCAGGCCTCCGTCGAGGGCACCCGCTGGCCGAACGCCTGGACCACCTTCGCCAACGCGGAGAAGACCTGGGCCTACCGCCAGGACCAGCTGCCGTCGACGCACCCGATCATGGCGGACATCAACGACCTGGAGGACGTGCTCGTCAACTTCGACGGCATCACCTACGCCAAGGGCGCCTCCGTCCTCAAGCAGCTGGTGGCGTACGTCGGCCAGGACGAGTTCTTCACGGGCGTGCAGGCGTACTTCAAGCGTCACGCGTTCGGCAACACCCGCCTCACCGACCTGCTCGGCGCCCTGGAGGAGACCTCCGGGCGCGACCTGAAGTCCTGGTCCAAGGCGTGGCTGGAGACCGCGGGCATCAACATCCTGCGGCCCGAGATCGAGACCGACGAGAACGGCGCCATCACCTCCTTCGCCGTCCGCCAGGAGGCCCCGGCGCTGCCCGCCGGCGCCAAGGGCGAGGCCGTGCTGCGCCCGCACCGGATCGCGATCGGCTTCTACGACCTGGACGCGGCCGGCAAGCTGGTCCGCACCGAGCGCGTGGAGCTGGACGTCGACGCGGCCGAGCGGACCGCCGTCCCGCAGCTGGCCGGCCGGGCCCGTCCGGCGGTCGTGCTGCTCAACGACGACGACCTGTCGTACGCGAAGGTCCGCCTCGACGAGGTGTCCCTGAAGAACGTCACCGCCCACCTGGGCGACTTCACCGAGTCGCTGCCGCGGGCGCTGTGCTGGGCCTCGGCCTGGGACATGACCCGGGACGGCGAGCTGGCCACCCGCGACTACCTGGACCTGGTGCTCTCGGGCATCTCCAAGGAGACCGACATCGGCATGGTGCAGTCGCTCCAGGGCCAGGTGAAGGCGGCCCTCGACCTGTACGCGGCGCCGGAGTGGCGGGAGGCGGGGCTGACCCGCTGGACCGAGGCGACCCTGGCGCACCTCCAGGCCGCCGAGCCGGGCAGCGACCACCAGCTGGCCTGGGCACGGGCCTTCGCGGCGACCGCCCGCACCCCGCAGCAGCTCGACCTGCTGGCGGCGCTCCTGGAGGGCCGGGAGAGCATCGAGGGCCTGGCCGTCGACACCGAGCTGCGCTGGGCCTTCGTCCAGCGGCTCGCGGCGACCGGCGTGTACGACGAGCCGGAGATCGCGGCCGAGCTGGAGCGCGACCGCACGGCGGCCGGCGAGCGCCACGCGGCCACCGCCCGCGCGGCCCGTCCGACCGAGGCGGCCAAGGCCCAGGCGTGGGCGTCGGTCGTCGAGGACGACAAGCTGGCGAACGCGGTGCAGGAGGCGGTGATCGGCGGCTTCGTGCAGACCGACCAGCGTGAGCTGCTCGCCCCGTACACGGAGAAGTACTTCGCCTCGATCAAGGGCATCGCGGAGACCCGCAGCCACGAGATCGTGCAGCAGATCGTGGTGGGCCTCTACCCGACGCTCCAGGTGTCGCAGGAGACGCTGGACGCGACGGACGCCTGGATCGCCGAGCACGACCCGGCGCCGGCGCTGCGGCGCATGGTGACGGAGTGCCGCGCGGGCGTCGAGCGCGCCCTGAGGGCGCAGGCGGCGGACGCGGCGGCGGCCTGACGGTCGTCCGGGCGGAGGGGCCCCGGGCGCGGCGCGCGCCCGGGGCCCCTCGGCACGCCGGGGCTCAGCCCAGGGACTCGGTCCACTGCCAGCCGCCGGTGCCGACGGCCGTCGGCGCGCCGAGACCGGTCGGCGTACCGGACTGGAAGTCCAGGTCGTCGGCGGTTCCGGCGGCCCGGGTGGTCCACAGGTCGGGGCGCCCGTCGCCGGTCACGTCCCCGGCCGAGACGGCGAGCCGCCGCTCGGTGACGGTCCACGGGCCGCCGTCGAGGGCGCGGGGGGCGCCGAGCGGCTGGGCGCCCTGGCTCGCGTACTGGCGCAGCGCGCCGGTGGCACGGTCCCGGCCCCATACGTCCGCCCGGCCGTCCCCGTCGGTGTCGCCGGGCAGGATCACGTCGTAGCCGGCCCACTCCGGGCCGCCGACGCGCACGGCGGCCTTGGCGGCGAAGGTGGGCTGTCCGCCGGTGGGCGTGCCGCCGCGGTGCAGCCACAGTCCGGTGGCGCTGCGGGCGAGCACGTCCGGCAGGCCGTCTCCGTCGACGTCGCCCGCGGCAAGCGGGGTGGCGTCGGTCCAGCCGGTGGGCCGGCCGCCCATGGCGGTCCGGGCGCCGAGCTCGCCACTGCCCTTGTTCGGGTAGACCCAGAGGGTGTCGCCGATGCGGGCGACGAGGTCCTCGCGGCCGTCGCCGGTCCAGTCGCCGCGGTGGCTGACCGTCGCGCCGCTCCAGCCGCCGTGACCGATCTGGCGCGGGGAGCCGAGGGTGCCGGAGCCGGTGCCGGAGTAGAGGCGGAGCGCTCCGTCGTCGCGCACCGCGACGAAGTCGGGTCGGCCGTCTCCGGTCAGGTCGCCGCCGGTGCCGGAGCCCGGCCGGGGCTCGGGGTGGGCGGCGGCGCGCAGCAGCGCGTGGTCGGAGAGGGGCGCGGTGCCGGCCGGTTCGGGTTCGAGGGCGTCGGCCCGAACGGTGTGGAAGTCGCGGGCGGTGAGGAAGACGTGGTCGAACTTCTTGCCGGAGGCGATGGTGGGCTCGCCGCTGCGGCATTCGCCGGCGCCGGAGGCGAGGCAGGCGTCGGTGAACCAGTCGCGGTCGTTCTCGTCGGCCTCGGCGAACGGCCCGGTGCCGGGCAGTCCGGCGCGGATCGGGTCGAGCGCGCGGTAGTCGGCGCCGGCGTTGAAGTCTCCGCCGAGGACGACGGGCAGGCCGGCCGCCCAGGTGTCGATCCGGGCGAGGACCTGGGCGGAGCCGTTGTCCGGGAGGATGTACTGGGCGAGGTGAGTGGTGCAGGCGAGGGTGGTGCGTCCGTCGACCGGGCCGCGGGCGCAGAGCACGGCGCGCGGCTCCTCGCCGGCCGGGACGGTCAGAGCCGCCGCGTACCGGTCGACGGCCGGGGCCTTGACGAAGACGCCCAGGCCGAATCGGGTGTCGCCGGACCACTTGGCGCAGCCGGAGGCGGTCGTGGTCGAGGTCCACACCCCGGTGTAGCCGGGCAGCGCGTCCCGGAGCGCGGCCCACTGTCCGAAGCAGAGCTCTTGGAGCATGAGGGCGTCGGTGTCCCAGGTGAGCACCTGGTCCTTGATCTTCCCGGTCCATGTGGGAAGGTCCAGGGCGCTCTGGCAGGTGTACGCGCCGCAGACGTTGTACGTGAGGGTGCGCACCGGCGGCGCGGTGGCCGGGTCGACGGTGTCGGCGGCGGCCGGGGCCGCGCTCGCGCAGAGCACGGCGAGGGTGGTGGCGAGGGCGGCGGCGGCGCGGGCCGCCGCCTTCCGCAGGGTTCTTCGGATGGTTCTCATGTACGCCCCCCAGGGTGTCGGTGGTCCCCCCGTTGATGATCACCGGCACCCTAGCCGCCGCGTGCGCGTCCCCGTCAGCCCGTCAACCCGTCAACCCGTCAACCCGTCAACCCGTCAGGCGGGCGTACCGCGCCCGCAGGTCGGCCGCGCCCTCGTCGGTGAGGCTGCCGTGCAGGCGCATGCGGGCGATGCCGCCGTCGGGGAAGGCGTCGAGGCGGACGTGGGTGACGACGGCCTGCGCGGGGAGGGTGAAGCGGTGGAGGGTGTCGGGCTGGAGGCGGGTGCGCGGGATGATCTCGAACCACTCGGCGCCTGCCGCGGGGTCGCCGTTGCAGCCCTGGAGGGCGATCCAGCCGGCCGAGTTGCCCTTGAGGTAGGCGGTGTCGATCTCGACCGCGCGGACCGCGCCCTGGGCGGCGAGCCGGAAGCGGACCCAGTCGTTGGTGCCGCGGACCCGGCGGCGGCGGTTCTCCCAGCCGTCGTCCATCTTGCGGGAGGTGCCGGGCAGGATGATCTGCGTGGGTGAGGAGTAGAAGCGGTCCGAGGCGTCCTCGTATACGCCGCCGTTGACGACGGCGATCAGGTCGAGGGTGCCGAGGACCTCCAGCCACTCGGGGTCGGGGACGACCTCGCCGTGCACGCGGAGGCGGGCGATGCCGCCGTCGGGGTGCTGGCAGAGCCGTACGTGGGTGTAGCGGCGCTCGGCGGTGATCTCGAAGCCGTTGGCGGCGTGGCCGCGCACGGGGGTGGGCGGGAGGAGCTCCTCCCACTTCGCGTCGAGGAGTTCCTCGGGGCTCGGCGTGCCGTCGACGGCGGCGGCCTGGACGCTCACCCGCTGCGGGTAGTTGCCGCGGAAGTGGGCGGTGTCGACGACGATGCCGCGGATGACGCCGGGGGCGCCGAGGCGGACGATCGCCCAGTCGTGGTCCCCGGGCGCCGGGAAGGGGTGGCCGGCGTCGGCGCCGCGCCGGCGGCGGGTCTCCCAGCCGTCCATGATCTTGCCCTTGTGCCCGAAGTGCTCGGGGTCGAAGACGGCGCGCTCGCGGACGAGGAGGTTCTCGCGCTCGGCGAAGAACTCGTCGTTGGCGGCGACGACTCCGGCACCGAGGCGGCGGTCGGCCAGGTCGACCAGCTCGGTGAAGGGGAAGTCCCCGGCGCGGTAGTCGGCGTACGGGTCGCCTCCGGCGTAGGGGGCGGCGTCGTTGGCGTGCGGGTCGTCGGCGTGGGCGGCGGCGGCGTGCGGGTCTGCTGCGGAGGTGTCGAGGCTCATGTCCTCGACTGTGCCCGCACGCCCCGGCACAGGTCCATCGAATGTTTTCGAGGGTGCTTTTCAGCTGCGCTGAACGGTTTCGCGGTGCGCGGATTCGCGCTGGGCGGTGTGGCGCTGGACGGCGACCTGGCGCAGCGCCGCGAGAACGCGGGCCACGGCCGGGGCCTCCTCCGCCCCGCGCCGTACCGCCGCGACGACATGGCGGCGCGGCTGGTCGGCGGACAGGACCCGCATGACGACTCCGGCGCGGCGCTCGGCCGCGGCCATCCGGGGCACCAGGGCGACGCCCATCCCGGCCTCGACCATGGCGAGGATCGCGGTCCAGCCGGCCGCGCTGTGCGCCTGCTCGGGCACGAACCCGGCGGCCTCGCAGGCGGCGGTGGTGATCTCGGACCAGGGCCCGGAGCCGCCGAAGATCCAGGGCTCGGCGGACAGGTCGGCGAGCCGGAGCCCGGGGGCGTCGGCGAGCGGGTGCCCGGCGGGCAGGGCGACGTCGAGGGGGTCGGCGAGCAGCGGCACCCGGCTGAACTTGGGGTCGCGGGCGGTGGGCGCGTGGGCGGCGAGCGAGAGCGCCAGGTCGACGTCTCCGGCGGTGAGCAGTTCGTACGCCTCCGCCGCCTCGGCCTCGCGGACCCGGAGGTCGAGGCCGGGGTGGGCGGAGCGCAGCGCCTGGACGGCGGGGACGACGAGCGCGGGCACGGCGGTGGAGAAGGCGGCGACCCGCACCCGGCCCGCCTCGCCCCGCAGATAGCCGTCGAGTTCGGCCTCGGCCCGCTCCAGCTGGGCGAAGACGGCCTCGGCGTGCCGCAGCACCAGGTGGGCGGCGTCGGTGAGCCGCACCCGCCGCCCGTGTGCTTCCAGGACCGGCACGCCGAGCTGCCGGGAGAGGTTGGTGAGCTGCTGCGAGACGGCCGAGGGGGTCATGAGCAGCGCCTCGGCGGTCGCGGTGACGGTGCCGCGGTCGCGCAGGGTGCGCAGGATCTGGAGCTTCTTGATGTCCCACTCGGTCATGGGGCGCAACCTACCGGGCGGCCCCGGGCCCGCCCCCGTACGGGCGCCGTTCCTCCGCTCGGATCACGGGTCCTCGTAGATCGTGCACTGGCGCAATCCGGCCCAGTAGTTCTCCGAGCCGGCGAAGTAGACGGCCGGGACCCATCCCCACTTGCCGTTGTCGGCCATCGTGATCGCCCAGTCGTTCGAGCTGTATCCGTACGCCGAGTACGTGTCCTTGAGCGAGTTGCTCCGGCAGACGAACCAGTTGCCGCTGCCGGCGTTCACCAGGTGCCCGACCGTCTGCCTGGAGTCGAAGGGGCGGTTGTAGACCGGCGTGTTCGACTTCCAGATCGGGCAGTACTGGACATGGGTGACGGCGAACGTGGGGCCGCCCTCCATGGAGGCCGTCGTCCGCTTGGCGACCTGACCGCCGCAGGAACTCGCCGCGTAGGCGGGTGACCCGAAGCCGGCGAGCGGGATCGACGCGAGGGCGAGGGAGACGACGGTGGCCGCCCCCTTGGCGGCGGGCCGCCTCAGCGCCGAGAAGAGGCGCCGCACCGCCCCGGCGCCTTGGTGCCCCCCTGCTGCGTGCATGGTTGCTCTCCCTCCCTTGGGGACCTGGCGCCAGGCTAGCGAGAGGCACGGGTCCGCACCTCCCCCCGAACGGGCCATTGTCGGGAATGGGCCCTGGCGTCGAGACACCTCCTAGTCGCGCCGGCCCGTCGCCGAGGCGAGTGCCACCCCGCCGAGGATGAGCGCCATGCAGGCCACGCCCAGCACCCCCAGTTCCTCGCCGAGCAGGACGTACGAGAGCAGCGCCACGCACACCGGCTGGAGGTAGTAGACGACCCCGGCGCGGGCGGCGCCGATCAGGGCGATGGCCCTGTTCCAGGCGAAGAAGGCGACGGCGGAGGAGAAGACGCCGACGTAGAGGAGCGGGCCTGCGGTCCCGGCGGTGACCGGGAAGCCGCCCTGGACGGTGAGGGAGACGGCGTACGCCGGGGCGAGCATCAGGGCGCCGAGGACGAAGGTGGTGAAGAGGAAGGCGAGGCCGTCGATCCCGGCGGGCTTGCGCTTGAGGAGGGCGCTGTACGAGGCGAAGGACAGGGCCGCGGCGAACATCCACAGGTCGCCCGCGGCGAGGTCGACGGCGAGGGAGCCCTTGCCGACGAGGAGCAGCACCCCGAGGACGGCGACGAGGAGGCCGAGGAGGCGGCGGGCGCCGAGCCGTTCGCCGCCGAGGCGGGCGTAGAGGGTCATGAGCACCGGGGAGGCGGCCATGATCATGCCCATGTTGGAGGCGGAGGTGGTCAGTCCGGCCTGGTGGACCAGGGTGTTGTAGAGCGCGACGCCGAACAGCGAGGCGAGGGCGACGAAGCCGAGGTGACGGCGGATCAGCGCGCGCTGCCGCCAGAACGGGCGGGCGGCGAAGGGGGCGACGGCGAGGAGCGCGATGATCCAGCGCCAGAAGACGGCCTGGACGGGCGGAACGGTGTCGGCCATGTCGCGGGTGGCGACGAAGCTGCCGGACCAGACGACGGTCGCGAGCAGGGCGAGCAGCACGCCGAGGCCGGCGCCCCGCGCGAGCTTCCTCGCGGGCGCCGGCCTCTCGGTGGCGGTGGTGACGGTGGATTCGGTTTCGGCGGGGGCGACCTCGGCGGGGGTGACTTCGCCGGAGGTGGTCTCCGCGGCGGTGGGGTGACGGGCGGTGGTGAGGGTCATGCCGCCTACCGTCGCACCGCCGGACTCTCCAGGTCCATCGAAACTTCCTGACCGTTCTTTTCAGTTCCGCTGAACGTTTGCTTCTTGGCGGGCGGGTTCAGCTGGCCCGCCAGGGTGGCGCCGAAGGCGATCACCATGCCGAGCAGCTGCACCGGGCCGAGCGCCTGGCCGAGCGCGGCCCACCCGATGACGGCGGCGGTGATCGGCGAGAGCGGGCCGAGGAGGGTGACGGAGGAGGCGCTGAGGCGCTCGATGCCGCGGAACCAGAGGAAGTAGGAGACGGCGGTGTTGCCGAAGGCGAGGTAGGCGTAGCCGGCCAGGTTGTCGCCGGTGAGGGCCGGCGGGGCGCCTTCGAGCAGGAAGGCGATCGGCAGGATGATCAGGCCGCCCGCGGTGAGCTGCCAGCCGGTGAGGGCGAGGGCGCCGACGCCCTCGGGGCGCCCCCAGCGCTTGGTGAAGACGGTGCCCGCGGACATCGACAGGGCGGAGAGCAGTCCGGCGGTCACGCCGACCGCGTCGAGCGCGGCACCCGCCTTGAGCACCACGAGACTGACGCCGAAGGCGGCGGCGATGGCGGTGAGCAGCGCCTTCACGGTCGGCTTGTCGCCGAGGAGGAGGGCCGCGAGGCCGACGACGAAGAGCGGTCCGACGGAGGCCACGACGGCGGCGACACCGCCGGGCAGGCGATAGGCGGCGAGGAAGAGCAGCGGGAAGAACGCGCCGATGTTGAGGGCTCCCAGGACGGTCGACTTCCACCACCAGGCCCCTTGTGGCAGCTTGCGGGTGAGCGCGAGCAGCAGCAGCCCGGCGGGCAGGGCCCGCATCAGACCGGTGAACAGCGGCCGGTCGGGGGGCAGGAACTCCGTGGTGACGAAGTAGGTGGAGCCCCAGGAGATCGGGGCGAGCGCGGTCAGGGCGATGGTGGCGGCCTTGCGGGACATGACGGTTCCCCCCTGCGGTGACGGGCCGGACCGGCGGTGACGGGCCGGGCCGGTTGACTTGGCGGTAATTAACTTAGCGCTAAGCTACTTGCTTGCAAGTGGCTTTCTTGTAAGTGGCTTTCTTGCCACCGAGTCAGTGAGGAGAGAGACTGCGGGCATGGAGAACCACGACGCCGTCGATGCCATCACCGACCAGTGGGCCGTCGTCCGCCCGGACCTGGACACGCTGCCGATGGCCGTCTTCGGCCGGATCTACCGCCTGGCGAACGCCATGCGCGCCAAGGTCGACAAGGCCTACGCCCCCTACGGCGGGATGTCGCTGGGCGAGTTCGACGTGCTGGCGACCCTGCGCCGCTCCGGCGAGCCCTACACCCTCTCGCCGCGCGAGCTGACCGCCACGCTGATGATCACGACCGGCGGGATGACGGGACGGCTCGACAAGCTGGAGCGCGCCGGTCTGCTCACCCGCAGCCCCGACCCGAACGACCGGCGCGGCCTGCGGGTCACCCTCACCGAGGAGGGCCGCGTCCTCGTGGACCAGGCCGTCGGCGCCGGGCTCGCCCAGCAGCGCGCGGCCCTGGAGGCGGCGCTCAGCCCGGAGGAGGCGGAGCAGCTGGCCGGCCTGCTGCGGAAGCTGCTGGCCACCACCGCCTGAAGACGCACGAGGGCGCCGCACGGCACGTCATGACGACGTACCGTGCGGCGCCCTCGTCGGGTACGAGCGGGCTTACGCCTTCTTCTTGGACTTGTCGAGCACCATCACCAGGCCGGTGATCACCAGGAACAGCACCAGCGGAGCGGCCACGAACAGGCCGAGGGTCTCGACGACCTCCAGCTTCGGGGCCGGGTCGTCACCGTCGTCGCGGGTGAGCGCGAGCGCGGGGGACGACATGAGCAGCATCATCAGCGTCGTACCGGCCGCGACGGCGCCGGCGCGCAGGGCGTTCTTCTTGTCCACGGTGCAAAAGTAGCGAACACCTAAACCGCCCGCGCGCCCGGGGGTGCCGTACGGGCCCCGACCCGCTCCGCGAGCAGCCGCAGCAGGTCGTGCGCGCGGGGCGAGGCGGCCAGTGCCTCCAGGGCGAGCGGCTGACCGTCCGGGCCCGCGACCGGCAGCCGCCAGTTCGGGTACTGGTCCCAGGTCCCCGGCAGGTTCTGCGGCCGGCGGTCCCCGACGGCGTCCGGCAGCCACACCCCCACCATCCGGGCCGGCGTCGCGGCCAGGAAGCGGTGGAAGGCCCGGATCTCGGTCGCCTCGTCGCCCGGCCCCTCCGGCAGGTAGCCGAGCCGCTGGAGCAGGCCCAGCCACTCGGCGGTCTCGGCCGTGTCCCGGCTCCGCTCCCGCTCCAGGTCGCCCGAGAGCAGGCCGAGCCGGTGGCGCAGCGTCACGTGGTCGCCGGAGAGCCGGGCCGCGGTGGACGGCAGGTCGTGGGTGGTGGCGGTGGCCACGCAGTCGGCCCGCCACTCCTCCGGCGGCAGCGGGCGGCCCGTACCGGTCCAGTCGCGCTCGAACCACAGCACGGACGTGCCCAGCACCCCGCGCCGCGCCAGCGCCTCCCGCACCCCCGGCTCGACGGTCCCCAGGTCCTCGCCGACGACCGCGGCCCCGGCCCGGTGCGCCTCCAGGACGAGCACCGCGAGCATCGCCTCGGAGTCGTAACGGACGTACGTGCCCGCGGTCGGCTCCCCGCCCTCGGGCACCCACCAGAGCCGGAACAGGCCCATGACGTGGTCGATCCGCAGCGCGCCCGCGTGCCGCAGCAGCTCGCGCAGCAGACCGCGGTACGGGGCGTAGCCCTCGGCGGCCAGGACGTCGGGGCGCCAGGGCGGCAGGCCCCAGTCCTGGCCACGGGAGTTGAAGGCGTCGGGCGGGGCGCCCACCGACATGCCGGCCGCGAAGACGTGCTGCTGCGCCCACGCGTCGGAGCCGTCCGGGTGGACGCCCACGGCGAGGTCGTGCACGAGGCCGATCGTCATCCCGGCCTGCCGGGCGGTGTCGGCCGCCTCGGCCAGCTGCCGGTCCGTCAGCCAGGCGAGCCGGCAGTGGAAGTCGACCCGGGCGGCCAGTTCCGCGTCGGCCCGGACCACCGCCTCGGCGGTACGCGGGTGGCGCAGCCGCTCCGGCCACTCCCGCCAGCGGTGGCCGTACCGCTCGGCGAGGGCCTGGTAGGTGGCGTGGTCCTCGAGCGCCCGGCCGCGCTCGGCCAGGAAGTCCCGGTAGGCGGCCCGGCGGCCGGGGCCGAGCTCGACCGCGTGGACCAGCTCCAGGGCGCGCCGCTTGGCGTCCCACACCGCGTCCCGGTCGATCAGCGCGCCCTTGCGGAGGACCCGTTCGCGCAGCTCGGTCGCGTCCGCGAGGATCCGGTCGAGCTCCTCGCGGCGGGCCGGGTCGACGTACGGGTACTCGGGGACGTCCTCGACCCGCAGATGGACGGGGTCGGAGAAGCGGCGCGAGGAGGGGCGGTACGGGGAGGGGTCGGTGGGCGCCCCGGGCACGGCCGCGTGCAGCGGGTTGACCTGCACGAATCCGGCGCCGTGCGTGCGGCCCGCCCAGTCGGCGAGCTCGCGCAGGTCACCGAGGTCGCCCATGCCCCAGGAGCGGGCGGACAGCAGCGAGTAGAGCTGGACGAGCAGTCCGTACGCCCGGCCGGCGAGGCCCGGCACGCGCGCGGGGGCCACGATCAGGGTGCTGGTGCCGCCGCGCCCGTCGGGGGCGTGGGCGGCGAGCCGGTGCACGCCGAGCGGGAGGGCGCTCCAGTCGGGGCCCGTGACGGTCCGCCCGTCCTCGGTGGTGACCGTGAGCCGGGTGCCGGGCGGCAGACCGCGCGGGAGCCCCGGGGGCCCGCTGTGCGCCTCCTGGGCCTCCGGGGACGCGGAGGACGTCGCCTGGGCCGCGAGGGACGCCGCCGCCGGGGCCACCGGGGACGCGGGGGACGCCGCCGCGGCCGCCGGAGACGCGGCCTGGGCGGTCTGGGACGCCGGCGACGCCGCCTGGCCGCGCGCCCGGTCCCGGCTGCGGTCCCGGGTCCGGTCCTTCGTCCCGTCCTGACCCTCGTCGCGCCAGTGGACGACCGTGGGCGGCAGCAGGCGCTCCGCGGCGGCCCGTTCGGCGGCGTCGAGCGCCGCGGCGAGCGCTTCCGGCGTGGACGCGTCCACGTCCAGGGCGCGCAGGACCGCCACGACGGTGGCGTCGGGCACGCTGACCGTGACGCCCTCGGAGGGGGCGTACTCGGTGGCGACGCCGTGCAGGGCGGCGAGACGGGCCAGGGTCACGTCACACTCCTGGGGACTCCGAACCGCCCGCGGTGGCGCGGGCGGTGGGTTCGCTGGTCAAGGGCGCCGCCTCCGTGAGGGGCGGCTCGCTGGTGAGGGGCGCGGCATGGGCGAGGGGCGGCTCGCTGGTGAGCGGCGTCCCCTGCGCCGGAACCCGTATCGGATTCCGTAGCGGATGGCCTGCCCGTTTGCAGGCGTGGTCGGTGGCGGTCACGGGATCTCCCGGTTCGTCTCGACAGGTAAGACAGCGGAACAGTCGGGGGAGCCCTACCCATCGGTCCCCGTTTTACCGGTGGATTTTGGTGAAACGGTGCCACCTCGCCGAAAGGCCACCGGGCAAACCAGACACTTCGACCAGCCGCATTGACACTCCGTCGGCCCGGGTGGTGGGCTCGTAACCCAGTCGTGACCCACGTGACCCCAGGGGAGAGGAGTTCCGCGTTGCCTCTCGGGCACCTCGCGCGCAGAAAGCGGACCGCGACGGCCGTCGCCGCGGCGGTCATCGGCGGACTCCTCGGCGGCGCCGTACCCGGCGTCGCGCACGCGGCACCCGGCACGCCGGTCGCCCCCGCCTCCTCGCCCGACCGGCAGGGCGCCGCCGACCCCTCCGTGTGGCCCCGTCCGCAGTCCCTGACCCGCACGGGCCAGGCAGTGCCGCTCGGCTCCGAGGTGACCCTGCGGGCCGCCCCCGACGCCGATCCGTACGCGCTGACCGCCCTCCGCCAGGTCCTGGAGACGGCCGGGGTGCGGACGGTGCACACGGCGCTGCCCGGCCGCGGCCCGCTGATCCGCCTGGGCGACACCGTCGAAACGGAAGCGGCGCTGCGCGCCCTCGGGGCGGCCGAACGCGGTGATCTGCCGGACGGCGGCTACCGGCTCGCCACCGGCCGGCTCCACGGCCGGGACACCGTCGTCCTCGACGGCGCCGGTACCGACGGCCTCTTCCACGCCGTCCAGACACTCCGTCAACTCGCGGGCACGCACGGGACCCTGCCGGGCGTGGTGGTGCGCGACTGGCCGTCCACCGCCGTACGCGGAGTGACCGAGGGCTTCTACGGGCGTCCCTGGTCGCCCGCCGACCGGCTCGCCCAGATCGACTTCCTCGGCCGCACCAAGCAGAACCGCTACCTCTACGCGCCCGGTGACGACCCCTACCGGCAGGCCCTGTGGCGCGAGCCCTACCCGGCGGCCGAGCGGGCCGCGTTCAGGGAGCTCGCCGCACGGGCCGCCGCCAACCACGTGACGCTCGCCTGGGCCGTGGCCCCCGCCCAGGCCATGTGCCTGTCCTCGGACGCCGACGTGAAGGCGCTCCAGGCGAAGATCGACGCCATGTGGGAGCTCGGCGTGCGCGCCTTCCAGCTCCAGTTCCAGGACGTCAGCTACAGCGAGTGGGGCTGCGACGGCTCCGCCGACGCCGACGCCTTCGGGCGCGGCCCCGAGGCCGCCGCCCGCGCCCACGCGCGCGTGGCGAACGCCGTCGCCGACCACCTCGCCCGGCGCCACCCGGGTGCGGCGCCGCTGTCGCTGATGCCGACGGAGTACTACCAGGAGGGCGCCACCGACTACCGCACGGCGCTCGCCGGCGCGCTCGACGCGCGCGTGGAGGTCGCCTGGACGGGCGTCGGCGTGGTGCCGCGCACCATCACCGGACGCGAACTGGCCGGGGCGCGCGAGGCGCTGCGCCACCCGCTGGTCACCATGGACAACTACCCGGTCAACGACTACGCCCAGGACAGGCTCTTCCTCGGGCCCGCGACCGGCCGCGAACCGGCCGTGGCCGCCGGTTCGGCCGCGTTCCTCGCCAACGGCATGGAGCAGGCCGCGGCCTCCCGCATCCCGCTGTTCACCGCCGCCGACTTCGCCTGGAACCCGAAGGGCTACCGGCCCGCGGAGTCCTGGCGTGCCGCCGTCGACGAGCTGGCCGGACCGGACCCGAAGGCCCGCGAGGCGCTGCGGGCGCTCGCCGGGAACGACGCCTCCTCGATCCTCGACCCGAAGGCCGAGTCGGCCTATCTGAAGCCGCTCGCGGCCGCCTTCTGGGCGAGCCGCACCGGCGCCGACCCGGCCGTACGGGAGAAGGCGGCGCGCGAGCTGCGGGCCGCGTTCACCGTGATGCGCCAGGCGCCCGACCGCCTGAAGGGCACGGCGGGCGGCGCGCTCGGCGAGGAGGCCGGGCCGTGGCTCGACCGGCTCTCCCGGTACGGCGCGGCCGGCGAGACGGCCGTCGACATGCTGCTCGCCCAGGCGCGCGGGGACGGCGCCGCCGCCTGGCGGGCCCAGCTCGACCTGGAGCGGCGGCGCGCGGAGCTGCGGCCGAAGGACGTGACGGTCGGCAAGGACGTCCTCGACGGCTTCCTCGCGCGGGCGGCCGCCGAGGCGGCCGCCTGGACGGGCGCCGACCGCGGCCGGCCCCCCGGCGAGCGGGCGGACGTGGCGGAGGACGCGTACACCGTCCGTCTGGAACGCCCGCGCCCGGTGGAGACCGTGACGGTGATGACCGAGCCGGGCTCCGAGGGCGTCCTGGAGGCGTACGTGCCGGGCGAGGGCTGGCGGCGGCT
The DNA here is from genome assembly GCF_040302485.1 of Streptomyces sp. NPDC126499. Taxonomy (NCBI): domain Bacteria; kingdom Bacillati; phylum Actinomycetota; class Actinomycetes; order Kitasatosporales; family Streptomycetaceae; genus Streptomyces; species Streptomyces sp. NPDC126499. The sequence continues at coordinate 207,676 of NZ_JBEOUO010000003.1, forward strand.
CGGCCCGCTCGCCGCCTCCGGCTGGACGCAGACCGACCTGAAGGGGCTGCGGGCGGACGCGCTGCGGATCGTGTGGAGCGGCGGCACCCCGCAGCGCGTGCGGTCCCTCGTGCCGTGGTTCGCCGACGAGCCGCGCGCGGGCCTGGAGCTCGCCCGCTCGGAGACGGACGCCGAGATCGGCGGCGCGGCCCAGCGGGTCGACGTCACCCTGGAGGGCCGGCGCGCCACCGAGGTGCGCGGGCCGCTCGCCGCCCGGCCGCCGAAGGGGATCACGGTGCGGCTGCCGAAGGAGGCCGTGGTGCCGCGCGGCGCCCGCACGACGGTGCCGATGGAGGTGTCGGTGGCGGCGGACGCGCCGGCCGGCTCGTACGCGGTCCCGGTGTCGTTCGCGGGCGAGGAGCGGGTCCTGACGGTGCGGGCCTTCCCGCGCACCGCGGGCCCCGACCTGGCCCGTACGGCCACGGCCTCGTCCTCCGGCGACGAGACGCCCGACTTCCCGGCCGCCCACGCCCTCGACGGCGACCCGGAGACCCGCTGGTCCTCGCCGCTGGAGGACGGCGCCTGGTGGCAGATGGAGCTGGCCGAGCCGGCCCGGATAGGGCGCGTGGTCCTGCACTGGCAGGACGCCTACGCCTCCCGCTACCGCGTCCAGGTCTCCGCCGACGGCCGCGTCTGGCGCACGGCCGCCACGGTCCGGGACGGCCGGGGCGGGCGCGAGACGGTCCGCATGGACGCGCCGGACACCCGCTTCCTGCGGGTGCAGGGCGAGGAGCGGGCGACGGAGTACGGCTACTCGCTGTGGTCGGTGGAGACGTACGCGGTGGCGGAGCCGCCGCCGGAGTCACCCCGGGAGCGGTCGCAGGACGACCCCGGGGACGAGCCCCGGGACGCGCACGGCGCCGCGCCCGAGGGGGAGCCGGGCGGGACGGCGCCCGACTCCCCGTAGCGCGTCCGGGAACGGCGAAGGCCCCAACGCGAAAGGCCCGGCTCACCCCGTCGTCACGGCCCCCTGCGGGTGGGGGGCGGTGGCGACCGAGTCGATCCGGGCCAGGACGTCGTCCGCGCCGTACGGCTGGAGGTAGGGCAGCCACCGCGGGTCGCGGTGGCCGGTTCCGATGATCCGCCAGGCCAGACCGGTCGGCGGGGCGGGTTGGTGCCGCAGCCGCCAGCCCAGCTCGCGCAGGTGCCGGTCGGCCTTGACGTGGTTGCAGCGGCGGCAGGCCGCCACCACGTTCTCCCAGGCGTGCGTCCCCCCGCGGCTGCGCGGAATGACGTGGTCGACGCTGGTTGCGACGCCACCGCAGTACACGCAGCGTCCGCCGTCACGGGCGAACAGGGCTCTGCGGGTCAGAGGAACGGGCCCCCGGTAGGGGACCCGCACGAACCGTTTGAGCCGCACCACACTGGGCGCGGCGATGACACGGCTCTCGCTGTGCAGGAAGGCGCCGGACTCCTCGAGGCACAGGGCCTTGTTCTCCAGGACGAGGACGAGCGCGCGGCGGAGCGGTACGACGCCGAGCGGCTCGTACGACGCGTTGAGGACCAGGACGTGCGGCACGGATGCCTCCTATGACGCCGGCGGCGCGTGGCTCGCGCCGGGACGAAACTGCTCTCAGTCTCTCCTCATGCCTGGCCGCTGCGCCACCACGTGAGGGTCATGGCCCCGGGGTGTTCTCGACCACATCGGCACGCAACCGGGAGTCTTCCCCGGCCGCGCTCCGTCTTCCCCTCTGCACACGTCGTCCGGGGGACCGCCCGTCCCCCGTTAGTGTGGATGAATTGCGAACGCCTTCCTGGAGGTCCCCCGTGCTCCCCGTGTCCTGGTCCGCCGCCCCGCGCGCAGCCGACGACCCGACGCAAGTACCGGTGACGCTCGACGAGGCGGCCGAGAAGGCCACGAACGCGGCCGGCTGGGTGGAACAGAACTGGTCCACCTGGCTGAACACCGGTCTGAAGATCCTGCTCATCCTGGTCGTGGCCTTCACCCTGCGGATGCTGGTCAGGAAGGCGCTGACCAAGCTGATCGACCGGATGAACCGGTCGGCGCAGGCGGTGGAGGGCACCGCCCTGGGCGGTCTGCTGGTCAACGCCGAGCGGCGCCGGCAGCGCTCGGAGGCGATCGGCTCGGTGCTGCGCTCGGTGGCCTCGTTCCTGATCCTGGGCACGGCCGGGCTGATGATCCTGGGCGCCTTCAAGATCGACCTGGCGCCGCTGCTCGCCTCCGCCGGTGTGGCGGGCGTGGCGATCGGTTTCGGCGCGCGCAACCTCGTCACGGACTTCCTCTCGGGCGTCTTCATGATCCTTGAGGACCAGTACGGCGTGGGTGACTCGGTCGACGCGGGCGTGGCGTCCGGCGAGGTGATCGAGGTCGGTCTGCGGGTGACGAAGCTGCGCGGGGTCGACGGCGAGATCTGGTACGTCCGCAACGGCGAGATCAAGCGGATCGGCAACCTCAGCCAGGGCTGGGCGACGGCTGCGGTGGACGTGACGGTCCGCCCGACGGAGGACCTGGACCGGGTGCGCGAGGTCATCCTCGAGGCGGCCGAGGCGATGTCCAAGGAAGAGCCGTGGAACGAGCGGTTGTGGGGCCCGGTGGAGGTCCTGGGCCTGACCGAGGTGCTGCTCGACTCGATGACGGTCCGGGTCTCGGCGAAGACGATGCCGGGCAAGAAGCTGGGTGTGGAGCGCGAGCTGCGCTGGCGGATCAAGCGCGCCCTGGACGCGGCGGGCATCCGTATCGTCGGCGGCGTCCCGCCGCAGACGGAGGACGCCTCGTCCGCCGACCCGACGGCCGGCATGGCCGCACCGTCGGCCTTCGCCTCTCCGGCCTCCCCGCAGTCGGCGGCGGCCACGCCGCTGCCGAAGCCGGACCTGAACAAGTAGGTCCTCCCGTTACGTGTGAGGGGCGCCCCGCCGGTGAGCGGCGGGGCGCCCTTCGTCGTACGGCCGCCGTCCCTTCGTCGTACGGGCCGCCGAATCGGGGGCGGCGTCCCGGTGTCTTCGGCCGAAGAGGGGCCGGGATCGTGGCGGCCGGGGGTGCCCGGCCGGGAGGATGCCGGTCATGGCCGTCGACAAGGACCTTCTTCCCGCACGTGCCGCGCAGGCGGGCCCGCGGGCCTTCTGCGCGGGGGCGGCCGTCGGCGTGCTCGGCGGGATGATCGGCCTCGGCGGGGCGGAGTTCCGCCTCCCGCTGCTGATCGGCGTCTTCGGCTTCGCCGCCCTGTCCGCCGTGATCCTCAACAAGGCGATGAGCCTGGTCGTGGTCCTGGTCGCGCTGCCCGCCCGCATGGCGGCGGTGCCCGCCTCCGAGCTCGCCGCGCACTGGCCCGTCGCGGTCAACCTGCTCGCGGGCAGCCTGGCGGGCGCCTGGGCGGGGGCCTCCTGGGCGGTACGGATGCGGGGCGCGACCCTGTACAAGGTGCTGGCCGCGCTGATGGTGCTGATGGCGGGCGCCCTGGTCTTCACGCACAGCACGACGGTGGCGGCGCTCGCGCTGCCCGCGTGGGCGCAGGTGACGTGCGGGGTCACGGCCGGCTTCGGCATCGGGGTGGTCGCGGCGATCATGGGCGTGGCCGGGGGCGAACTGCTGATCCCCACGATCGTGCTGCTGTTCGCGGTCGACGTGAAGACGGCGGGCAGCCTCTCCCTGCTGGTCTCCCTGCCGACCATGCTGGTGGCCTTCGCCCGCTACAGCCGCGACGGCAGCTTCGCGGTCCTGTCCGCCCACCGCCGCTTCGCCGCCGTGCTGACGGCCGGCTCGATCACCGGCGCGCTGCTGGGCGGCCTCCTCGTCGGCGCCGTCCCGGACGCGGTGCTGGTCCCGGCCCTGGCCCTGATTCTCCTGGCCTCGGCGGCGAAGGTGGCCCGGCACGCCTGACCGCTGCGCGGGCACGGGCACGGGCCCGGCGGACCTGCTCGTCACGCGCGACGGCCCCGCGAGTCCGGGACCCGGGCGCCGCGCGGGGACGTGAGCCGCGTAGCCGCCGCCCTCCTGGGTATTGACGGCCCGCTGACCTCCGTCTTACCTTCCTCCCAGCCCAATAGGAAACTTTCCTAACAGTGCAGCTCGGCAGCGAGGCAGGTGGCGCGTCCATGGCCGGTACGACCCCGGGAACCCCCGGGACCCCTGGAACTCCGGCGACCCCCGGTACCCCCCGCGTGCTGCGGGCCATGAACGACCGGGCCGCGCTCGATCTGCTGCTGGCGCACGGGCCGCTGTCGCGGACCCGGATCGGGAAGCTCACCGGGCTCTCCAAGCCGACCGCCTCGCAGCTGCTCGCCCGGTTGGAGGCGGCCGGGCTCGTCGTCGCCACCGGCACCACCGAGGGGCGGCCGGGGCCCAACGCGCAGTTGTACGGGGTGAATCCCCGGGCCGCCCACGCCGCCGGGCTCGACGTCAGCCCCGAGCGGATCCACGCGGCCGTCGCCGACATCACCGGCGAGGTGGTCGGCGAGTTCCGGCTGCCGACGCCCGGGCGGGGCGCCGACGACGTGGTGCGGCAGGTGGTCGACGCCCTCGACGGGGCCGTCAAGGACGCCGGGCTCGCCCTCGGAGACGTACACCGCCTCGTCATCGGCACCCCCGGCGCCTTCGACCCGGCGACCGGGCGGCTGCGCTACGCCTCCCACCTGCCCGGCTGGCACTCCCCCACCCTCCTGGAGGAGCTGGCCTTCGCCCTGCCCATGCCGTTCGAGTACGAGAACGACGTCAACCTCGTCGCCCTCGCCGAACAGCGCCTCGGCGCCGCGAGCGGCCACGAGGACTTCGTCCTGCTGTGGAACGAGTCCGGCCTCGGCGCCGCCCTCGTCCTCGGCGGCCGGCTGCACCGCGGTTTCACCGGCGGCGCCGGCGAGGTCGGCTTCCTGCCCGTGCCCGGCACCCCGCTCGTCCGGCAGGTCGCCAAGGCCAACTCCGGCGGCTTCCAGGAGCTCGCCGGGGTGCAGTCCGTCCCCCGGATCGCCAAGGCCGTCGGGATCCGCACGGCCGAGCAGCCGTACGTGGAGGTCGCGGCCCGGCTGCTCACCGAGGCCGCCGAACGCCACGCCGAGGACGAGCGCCACGCCCGCCTCCTCGACGTCTACGCGGAACGGCTCGCCACCGGGCTCGCGGCCCTCGTCGCCGTACTCGATCCGGAACTGATCGTGCTGTCCGGCTCCGCGATCACCTCCGGCGGGGAGCCGCTGCGCGCCCGCGTCCAGGCCCAGCTCGCCGATCTCGCCGCCTCCCGGCCCCGGCTCGTGCTCGCCGCCGTCGACCGGCACCCCGTGCTGCGCGGCGCGCTCGAATCCGCCCTCGCCGCCACCCGCGACGAGGTCTTCGACACCTCCCGATAAGCCGGAACCCACCCGCCCCGCCCCGCCCCGTCTTCCTCCCCCACCCCGTCTTCCTCCCCCACCCCACCCGTCCCAGGGAGAACCCGTCATGTCCGCACGCCACCGCAGGCTCGCCGCCGCCGTCGCCGCGACCGCCTCCCTCGCCCTGTTCACCTCCGCCTGTACCGGCTCCGCCAACAACGGCGCGACCGACGACCCCAAGGCCGACACCCGGATCACCTTCTGGCACGGCTGGTCCGCCCCCTCCGAGGTGAAGGCCATCAACGACAGCGTCAAACGCTTCGAGAAGGCGCACCCCAACATCAAGGTCGACGTCGTCGGCAACATCAACGACGACAAACTCAACCAGGCGCTGCGCACCGGCGGTTCCAAGGGCCCCGACGTGGTGTCGTCCTTCACCACGTCCAACGTCGGCAAGTTCTGCTCCTCGGGCGCCTTCGCCGACCTCGGCCCGTTCATCGAGAAGTCGAAGCTGGACCTCGGAAAGATCATCCCGAAGACCCTGCTCGACTACACCCAGTTCGAGGGCAAGCGGTGCGCGATGCCGCTGCTCACCGACGCCTACGGCCTCTACTACAACAAGGACGCCTTCAAGAAGGCCGGACTCGACCCCGAGAAGCCCCCGAGGACCTACTCCGAGCTCCTCGCCACCGCCAAGAAGCTCACCCGGGCCAAGGGCGACGGCTACGAGCAGCTCGGTTTCATGCCGAACTACCACGGCTACGAGACCACCACCGAGCACTACCTGGGCAGTTGGGGCCCCACGTACTTCGACGCGAACGGGAAGTCCGCCGTCGCCTCCGACCCGGCGTTCGCCGAGATGATGACCGTCCAGAAGAAGATGGTCGACGAGCTCGGCGGCTACGCGAAGCTGGAGAAGTACCGCACCACCTTCGGCGACGAGTGGGGCGCCAAGCATCCCTTCCACACCGGCCAGGTCGCCATGCAGCTGGACGGCGAGTGGCGGCTCGGCATGGCCACCGACGCCAAGGTGCCCTTCGAGATCGGCGTCGCCCCGATGCCCGTACCGGACGGCCGGGCCGCCGAGTACGGCAAGGGCTTCCTGTCCGGCACGATCATGGGCATCGCCCCGCAGAGCCGGAAGCAGAACGCCGCCTGGGAACTGGTCAAGTTCATGACCACGGACACCGAGGCCGTCGTCGCCTTCGCCAACGGCATCCGCAACGTGCCCTCCACCTTCGAGGCGCTGAAGTCGCCGGACCTGAAGGTCGACCCCCGCTTCAAGACCTTCCTCGACATCGCCCAGCACCCGAAGTCCAACACCCCGGCCGGCGCGGTCAACGGCGCGGCCTACCTCAACACGATCCAGGACTTCGCCCTCCAGTACGAGAAGGGCGCGGTCACCGACCTCAAGGCCGGTCTGGAGAAGACCGCTCGGCAGATCGACACCGACATCGCCAAGGCGAAGTGACGGCATGGGCGCGATCACCCTCCGGTCGAAGCGCCGCCGCGCGGCGCTGCGGACGGCGGCCTTCCTGTCGCCGTGGCTGATCGGCTTCGGCGTCTTCTTCGCCTACCCGATGGCCTCGACCGTCTACTTCTCCTTCACGCACTACGACGGCTTCGGCGCCCCCTCCTTCAACGGCCTGGACAACTGGACGTACGTCTTCTCCGACTACCCCATGTTCTGGCCCGCGCTGCGCAACACCCTGTGGCTGGTGGTCGTGATGGTGACCTGCCGGGTCGTCTTCGGACTCGGCGTCGGCCTGCTCATCACGAAGATCAAGACGGGCGCGGGAATCTTCCGCACGCTGTTCTACCTGCCCTACCTGGCGCCGCCGGTGGCGGCGACCCTCGCCTTCGTCTTCCTGCTCAACCCCGGCACCGGCCCGGTCAACTCGGTCCTCGAAGGGCTCGGCGTCCCCGCCCCCGCCTGGTTCACCGACGCCGCCTGGTCCAAGCCCGCGCTCACCATGCTCGCGGTGTGGGGCGTCGGCGACCTCATGGTCATCTTCATGGCCGCGCTGCTCGACGTGCCGAAGGAGCAGTACGAGGCCGCCGAGCTGGACGGGGCCTCGGCACTCCAGCGCTTTCGCTACGTGACCCTGCCGAACATCTCGCCGATCGTGCTGTTCGCCGTGGTCACCGGCGTCATCCAGGCCATGCAGTACTACACGCAGCCGCTGGTGGCCGGAAAGGTCGCCTCCGGTGTGATCGGCGGCTCGGGGCAGCAGTTCGAGCCCGGATACCCGGACAAGTCCACGCTGACCCTGCCGCAGCTCGTCTACAACCTCGGCTTCCAGCGCTTCGACTACGGCGCGGCCTGCGCCACCGCCCTCGTCCTCTTCGCCCTGGCCATGCTCTTCACCGGGCTGCTCATGCGCCGCCGCGGCGGTCTCGTCCAGGCGGGTGACCGACCTTGAGCCAGCTCCTCGACACCCCGAAGGTCCCGGCCGCCGCCCCCGCCCCCGGGGGTACGCCGGCCGCCCGGACCGCCCGCCGCAAGGCGGTCCTGCACTGGATCGCGGTGCACTCGCTCGGCGTCGCCGCCGCGCTGTTCTTCGTGCTGCCGTTCGTCTTCGTGCTGCTCACCTCGCTGATGAGCGACCAGCAGGCCCTCACCCGCGACCTCACCCCGGACACCTGGGAGTGGGGCAACTACGTCCGCGTCTTCGAGACGCCGGGCTTCCTCACCTGGTGGCGCAACACCCTGCTGTACGCGGGGCTCGGCACGGTCCTGACCGTGCTGTCCTCGATACCGGTGGCGTACGCGCTGGCCAGGTTCCGCTTCCGCGGCAGCCGGCTCGCGCTGATGCTGGTCGTCTCCATGATGATGCTGCCGCCGCAGGTCGTGATCATCCCGATGTACCTGTTCTGGGCCAAGCAGCTGGACCTGTCCGGCACGCTGTGGCCGCTGATCGTCCCGATGGCCTTCGGCGACGCGTTCTCCATCTTCCTGCTGCGCCAGTTCCTGCTGACCATCCCGAACGAGTACCTCGACGCGGCCCGCGTCGACGGCTGCGGCGAACTGCGCACCCTCGTCAGGGTCGTCCTGCCGATGGCGAAGCCGGGCATCGCGGCCGTCGCGCTCTTCCAGTTCTTCGCCGCGTGGAACGACTACTTCGGGCCGCAGATCTACGCCTCCGAGAACCCGGCCGCCTGGACCCTGAGCTACGGCCTGGAGTCCTTCAAGGGCGCGCACCACACCGACTGGAATCTGACCATGGCCGCGACCGTCCTGGTCATGGCCCCCGTGATCCTCGTCTTCTTCTTCGCCCAGAAGGCATTCGTCGAGGGCGTCACACTGACCGGAGTGAAGGGCTGACTGATCGTATGAAGCTCGCTGTCGTGGGGGGCGGCTCCACCTACACCCCCGAACTGATCGACGGATTCGCGCGGCTGCGCGCGACCCTGCCCCTCACCGAACTCGTCCTCGTCGACCCGGCCGCCGAACGGCTCGACCTGGTCGGCGGCCTCGCCCGGCGGATCTTCGCCAAGCAGGGCCACGACGGAAGGATCGTCACCACCTCCGACCTCGACGCGGCCGTCGACGGCGCCGACGCCGTCCTGCTCCAGCTGCGCGTCGGCGGTCAGGCCGCCCGCGAGCGGGACGAGACCTGGCCGCTGGAGTGCGGCTGCGTCGGCCAGGAGACCACCGGCGCGGGCGGCCTCGCCAAGGCGCTGCGCACGGTCCCGGTGGTCCTCGACATCGCCGAGCGGGTCCGCCGCGCCAACCCGGACGCCTGGATCATCGACTTCACCAACCCCGTCGGCATCGTCACCCGGGCGCTGCTCCAGGCCGGCCACAAGGCCGTCGGCCTGTGCAACGTGGCCATCGGCTTCCAGCGGAAGTTCGCCGCCCTGCTCGGCGTGGCCCCGGCCGACGTCCACCTCGACCACGTCGGGCTCAACCACCTGACGTGGGAGACGGGCGTACGGCTCGGCGGCCCGGAGGGCGAGAACGTGCTGCCGCGGCTGCTCGCCGAGCACGGCGACGCCCTCGCCGACGACCTGCGCCTGCCGCGCTCCCTGGTGGACCGGCTCGGTGTCGTCCCCTCGTACTACCTGCGCTACTTCTACGTCCACGACGCCGTCGTGGACGAGCTGCGCACCAAGCCGTCGCGGGCGGCCGAGGTCGCCGCGATGGAGAAGGAGCTCCTGGAGATGTACGGGGATCCGGCGCTCGACGAGAAGCCGGCGCTGCTCGCGAAGCGCGGCGGCGCCTTCTACTCGGAGGCGGCCGTGGACCTGGCGGCCTCGCTGCTCGGCGGGGGCGGCTCGCCGTACCAGGTGGTGAACACGTACAACAACGGCACGCTGCCGTTCCTCCCCGACGACGCCGTGATCGAGGTGCAGGCGGCGGTCGGCCGCGGCGGTGCCTCGCCACTGCCGGTCGCGCCGCTCGACCCGCTGTACGCCGGGCTGATCGCCAATGTCACCGCGTACGAGGACCTGGCCCTGGAGGCGGCGCTGCGCGGCGGGCGCGACCGGGTGTTCAAGGCGCTGCTCGCGCACCCGCTGGTGGGGCAGTACGGGTACGCGGACGGGCTCACCGACCGGCTGATCGCGCACAACCGGGAGCACCTGGCGTGGGCGTGAACGGAGCGCTGCTGGCGGTCGACGCGGGGAACAGCAAGACCGACGTCGCGGTCCTCGCCCGGGACGGCCGTGTCCTGGGCGAGGCGCGCGGCGGCGGGTTCCAGCCGCCGGTGGTGGGGGTGGAGACGGCGGTCGACCGGCTCGCGGAGATCGTCGGCCGGGCGTGGGAGGCGGCCGGCGGCGGCGGGCTGCCGCCCCGGTTCGCCTATGTCGTGGCCTGTCTCGCCAACGCCGATCTGGCCGTGGAGGAGGAGAGGTTGAAGGCCGCCCTGGAGGCGCGCGCCTGGAGCCGTTCGGTGCAGGTCCGCAACGACACCTTCGCCCTCCTGCGGGCCGGGATCGACGAGCCGCGGGGTGTGGCCGTGGTGTGCGGGGCCGGGATCAACTGCGTCGGCATGACGCCGGACGGGCGGACCGCGCGTTTCCCGGCGATCGGGAAGATCTCCGGCGACTGGGGCGGCGGCGGGGGCCTGGCCGAGGAGGCGCTGTGGTGGGCCGCGCGCGCCGAGGACGGCCGGGGCGAGCCGACCGCGCTCGCCCGCACCCTGCCCGGACACTTCGGCCTTCCCACCATGTACGCGCTGATCGAGGCGCTGCACCTGGGGCGGATCCCGGCGGTGCGCAGGCACGAACTGGCGCCGGTGCTGTTCCGTACGGCCGCGGAGGGTGACCCGGTGGCCCGGGCGCTGGTCGACCGGCAGGCCGAGGAGGTCGTGGCGATGGCCTCGGTCGCCCTCGGGCGGCTCGGGCTGCTCGACGAGGCGGCGCCGGTGGTCCTCGGCGGCAGCGTGCTGGCCGCGCGGCACCCGCTTCTCGACGGCAAGATCGCCGAACTGCTCGCCGTGAAGGCGCCGAAGGCGCAGGTCCGGGTGGTGACCGCGCCGCCGGTGCTGGGCGCCGGGCTGCTCGCGCTCGACGCGTGGGGCGAGCCCGGCCCGGAGGCGGCGGCCCGGCTGCGGGAGCACTACGAGGCGGCCTGAGTCGTCGGACGGGCTGGGTGCGGGGCGTCCCTCACGGGGCGCCCCGCACGCATGTTCACCCGATCGAGGAGGTTCGAAGGTGGAACCGATTTCGGCCGCGCGACGTATTCAGAGTGAAGGGGTTGATGGGGGGTTCGCCTGCGGAAGCGACGGAGGCATGGGGCACGATAGGAACAAGATCGCGTCATTTCCGGTGTACGGGACGGGCACTGCGGCCATACTGCTGGCCGGGTAGTCGTCCGCCGTCCCACCGCGAGGACGGGTCGACGTCTCAGACCGAGGGGGAGGTCACGTGACATACCCGCCGAACGCGCCCGCCGCCTCGGCGGCGCAGGGCACCACCGGCGCGCCCGCGCGGCCGGTTTCCGGCGTGCCCGCGCAGCCGTCGGCGCCCGGGGCCGTTCCACCGCCCGCGGCGCCCGGCGCCTGGGCGGAGGGCCGGGAGATCCTGCGCCGCGCCGCCACGACCGAGCCCGGCCGGCTGCGGATCCTGGGGGCCGTCCTGGCCCTCCTCGTGGTCGCCTTCGGGGCCGTCACGGCCTTCGAGGTCGCCGACCGTGCCGCGTTCGCGGACGACGTGGTGGGCCGCAGCCAGCCGCTGAGCGCCGACGCCGCCGACATCTACCGCTCCCTCGCCGACGCGGACGCCACCGCCGCGAGCGGCTTCCTCGCCGGGCCGCAGGAGTCCGCTCAGATCCGCAAGCGGTACACGGACGACATCACCACCGCCTCCCGACTGCTCGTCAGGGCCGCCGCCAGCACGGACGCCGACGGCGAGTCGGCCCGCGAGATCGCCACGCTGAGCGAGCACCTGCCGCGCTACACGGGCCTGATCGAGCGGGCCCGCGCCGCCAACCGGCAGGGCCTGCCGCTCGGTGGCGCCTACCTGCGCTACGCGAACCAGACGATGACGCAGGCGCTGCTGCCGGCCGCCGAGCGGCTGTACGCGGCGGAGACCGAGCGGCTGCGCCAGGACGAGGACGAGGCCCGCGCCTGGCCGTTCCTGTCGCTCGCCCTCGGAGTGCTGGCCCTGGCCGTCCTGGTGTGGGCCCAGCGCCGCAACTACGCGATGACCAACCGGGTGTTCAACCGCGGACTGCTCGCCGCGACCGCGGCCTGTGCGACCGCCCTGCTGTGGCTGCTCGCCGGACACGGCCTGGCCAGGGCCGGTCTGAACGACGCCAGGGCGCACGGCCAGGAGTCCCTCCAGGTGCTCAACGAGGCCCGGATCAGCTCCCTGAAGGCCCGCGCCAACGAGAACTTGACCGTGGTCGCGCGTGGCGCCGTCCTCACCGAGGACGGCAAGCAGGACAAGTACGAGGCCGACTACGCGAGCAGCGCGGCCGCCCTGACCGCCGCCCTCGACAAGGCACGGCGGCTCGCCGACGACGAGGCGGGGCGCGCCCCGCTCACCGAGGCCGCGGCCCGCACCGGCGAATGGCGCCAGCGCCACCGGCAGGCCCGGGAGCTGGACGACGCGGGCGACTTCACCGGCGCCATGAACCGGATCATCGGCAGCTCGCAGTCGACCGGCCAGTCCTTCGACCAGGTCGACGCGGCCCTCGGCCGGGCCCTGGACCACGAGCAGGACGAGTTCACCCGCGCCGCCGAGAAGGGCCGGGACGCGCTGTCCGGCCTGCCGCTCGGAGCGGCCGCGCTGGGCGTGCTCGCCGCGGCGGGCGCCGTGACGGGCATCAACCGCAGACTGTCGGAGTACCGGTGAGAGGGGGCGGGATGCCGGACGGCGTCGAGCGGACGAACGGTACGGGCCGGATGCCGGGCCCGGTGCCAGACCCTGTGACGCCCGGCGGGCCCCGCACCCGGCGGCTCGCCGGACGGCTGCGGGGCTGGGGCGGTGTGGGCGCCATGGCCGTGGCCTGCGCCCTGACGGCCTCGCTCGCCCTGGTCGCGCTGCCGCGCACCGCCGCCGACGAGGGCGGGAGCGGCGGCTCGGGCCCCGGTGTGGGCCGGGGCGTGCAGATCAGCGCGGACAGCGCCGAGACCTGCCGCGACCCCGAGGCCTCGCTGCGCCCGTCGAGCGCCGACGGCCCCGCGGTGACCCGGATCAAGAACCGCGGCAAGCTCGTGGTGGGCGTGGACCAGTCCAGCTACAAGTGGGGCTTTCGCACCCCGCCCACCGTCACCCGGCTGCCCGACGGCACGGTGAAGGAGGAGCCGGGACGTCTGGAGGGCTTCGACATCGACCTGGCGAAGGCCATCGCCAAGGCGATCCTGGGCTCGGAGGACGCCGTCATCTTCCGCACGATCCCGACCAACCAGCGCATCGCCGCGCTGGAGAGCGGCAAGGTCGACCTCGTCGTGCGGACGATGACGATCAACTGCAAGCGCATCCAGCAGGTCGCCTTCTCCACCGCCTACTTCGAGGTCGGGCAGCAGGTCCTCGCCCCCAAGTCCTCGCCCGTCACCGGCTACGACGCCTCGCTGAGCGGCAAGCGGGTGTGCACGGCCGAGGGCTCGACGGCGTACGAGGCCCTGGAGGAGAAGTCCTTCGGCGCCGTCTTCAAGGAGGCGGGCGACGGCACCAAGGACGACCCGGACCTGCTGACCGTGCCCAACCAGCTGGACTGTCTGGCCCGGCTCCAGATGGGCGAGGTCGACGCGGTCGTCACCGACAACGCGCTGGCCGCCGGGCAGGCCGCCCAGGACCCGGCCGTCGAGCTCAAGGGCAGCCGGTTCACCACCGAGTACTACGGCGTGGCGGTGAAGCTCGGCAACGAGGACCTGGTGCGCCGGGTCAACCAGGTCCTCGTGCAGTACCGGCAGGGCCCCTGGCAGGCGGCGTACGCGAAGTGGCTGAAGGCGGACCTGCCCGGCATCGCCGGGCCGCCCGCCCCCAAGTACAAGCAGTGACGAAAGAGGTGATCGATGGGCGTCGCGGGACCCCCCGGGCCGGTGATGGACCGGGACGAGGTGGACCGTGCGCTGGCGCGGCTCGGCGCGGAGCACAAGGCGGTCGAGGACTCGCTCCTCGCGCTCCAGGACCACGCGGGCCGAAGGCTGCTCGAAGGCGCCGAGCTGACCGGCACGACCCGGGACCGCTGGCAGGCCACCGAGCGGACGATCACCCTGCTGTGGACGTACTTCGACGCCTACACGGCCGCGCTGCACGACGCCCGTGAGGTGCGGTCCCGGCGGCGCTGGCCGGGCCGCGAGGAGCTGGCGGAGCTGACCGACCGGCTGCGCGGCGAGAGCGTGCACGTGTCGGGCGGGGCGAGCGAGCAGGCCCGGCTCGCCGAGCGGTTCACCCTGGACGGGCTCGTGCGGCGGATGAACGAGCTGTACGCGGCCTCGCTCGACGTGGTCGTCACCGCCGACGCCGTGTGGTCGGCGCTGCCCGCGCGGATAGACCTGCTCGCCGCCGAGCTGGGCCGGACGCGGTCGCTCGCGCACTCGGTCGGCGTGCGGCCCGGGGAGCATCCGGCCGGGGACGAGCTGGAGGCCATCACGGCCGAGCTGGCCGCGCTGCGCGCCCAGGTCGTGTCCGATCCGCTGGCCTTCTGGCGGCCCGCCGAGGGCAGTTCGGCCCCCGGTGGCGGCCGCCCGGACACCACGCGCTACGACACGGCGGCCCGCGCCCTGGAGGACGTCCGGCGGGAGATCGAGGCGGTGCTCCAGGTCCGGCAGGACGCGGAGGACCGGCTGCTGCGGCTGCGGGACGTGCTGTCGCGGGCGGACCGCACGCTCGCCGAGGCGCGGGCGGCCCGGGGCGAGGTCCTCGCGAAGATCGCCGCCTCCGAGGTGCCGGCCGTCAGCGGACCGCCGACGGCGCTCCATGAACGGCTCGCGACGGCCGCGGAGTACCGCAGGCACGCCCAGTGGCACCGGCTCTCGCCGCTCCTGGACGCCCTGGAGCGGGAGGCGGAGGACGAACTGCTGCGGGCCCGCGAGTCGTTGACGGCGGTGACCGCGCCGCTGGCGGTCCGCGCCGAGCTGCGCGGCCGGCTCGACGCGTACAAGGCGAAGGTGGCCCGGCTCGGCGCGGCGGAGGACCCGCTGCTGATCGAGCGGTACGACACGGCCCGCCGGATGCTGTGGAGCGCCCCGTGCGATCTGCGGGCCGCCGAGCAGGCGGTGCTGCGCTACCAGCAGGCGGCGGCGGAGACGCTGTCCGGGCCGAGGGACGGCAGGGGGAGTCAGTGGTGAGCGGGGAGTCCCGAGTGGGCAGCTGTCAGCGTCCGTCGTGCGAGGGCTCGTACGAGGACATGGGAGGCGGCGAGCTGTACTGCGACACCTGCGGGCTCGCCCCGGTGGTGGCGCCCGGCGGCATGCTGCGGTCGACGCGTACGGGGGTGGCGGTGCCCGGCACCGGCGCGGCCGGGGGCGGGTCGGAGTCGGCCCGTTCCGTCTCGGCCGGCTCGGCCGCCTCGTCGCGTACGTCCTCGCGCTCGGCGCGGTCCTCGGCGTCCCGGCGTTCCGTCTCGGGGCGGCTCTCGCGCGCGCTGTCGGGGCAGAGCACGGCCCGTTCGGTGTCGGTGCGCAGCTCGGGTTCGAGCAGTGGCCAGTCGGGGCGGGGCCGGCTCGGCGCGGGTCTGGTGACGGTGCCGGAGGTACCGCGGCCGGACCCGCGGGCGGCGGTGATGGCGAACCCGGAGGTGCCCGAGAGGAAGCGATTCTGCTCGCGTTCCGACTGCGGCGCCCCGGTGGGCCGTTCGCGCGACGACCGGCCGGGCCGCACGGAGGGCTTCTGCACCAAGTGCGGCCACCCGTACTCGTTCGTGCCCAAGCTGCGCGGCGGGGACGTGGTGCACGGCCAGTACGAGGTGGTGGGCTGTCTCGCCCACGGCGGTCTCGGCTGGATCTACCTCGCCGTCGACAAGGCGGTCTCGGACCGCTGGGTGGTCCTCAAGGGCCTGCTCGACACCGGTGACCAGGACGCCATGGCCGCGGCGATCTCCGAGCGCCGCTTCCTCGCGGAGATCGAGCACGCCAACATCGTCCGCATCTACAACTTCGTCGAGCACCTGGACCAGCGCACCGGCTCCCTGGACGGCTACATCGTCATGGAGTACGTGGGCGGCAAGTCCCTCAAGGAGATCGCCAACGAGCGCCGCACCCCGGACGGCCGGCGCGATCCGCTGCCGGTCGAGCAGGCCTGCGCGTACGGCATCGAGGCCCTGGAGGCGCTGGCCCATCTGCACAGCCGCAACCTGCTGTACTGCGACTTCAAGGTCGACAACGCCATCCAGACCGAGGACCAGCTGAAGCTGATCGACATGGGCGCGGTCCGGCGCATGGACGACGACGAGTCGGCGATCTACGGCACGGTCGGCTACCAGGCGCCGGAGGTGGCCGAGGTCGGTCCCTCGGTGGCGAGCGACCTGTACACGGTGGCGCGCACCCTGGCCGTGCTGACCTTCGACTTCCAGGGCTACACGAACGTGTTCGTGGACTCGCTGCCGGCGCCGGACGGCATCGAGGTCTTCCGTACGTACGAGTCGTTCTACCGCTTCCTGGTGCGGGCCACCGACCCGGACCCGGCGCGCCGGTTCGCCTCCGCGCAGGAGATGGCCGAGCAGCTGACGGGTGTGCTGCGGGAGGTCGTGGCGCTCCAGTCGGGCCGCCCGCGCCCCGCCCTGTCGACGCTCTTCGGCGCCGAGGTGCGGGTCACGGACACGGAGCTGTTCGCGGAGCTCAGCGACGACGTGTCGGTCCTGGGGGCGCGCGAGGTCCGCCGCGGGCGGCGCACGGCGCTGCCCGCGTCGGTGAGCGGGCGGGCCGGCAGCTTCCTGCGGATGCTCGACGTGCCCGCCACCGCGCTCGCGCTGCCGGTGCCGAGGGTCGACCCGGGCGACCCCAACGCCGGTTTCCTCGCCGGTCTGCTGGCGGCGGCTCCGGCCGAGCTGATCACCGCCCTGCACGCGGCGCCGGTCGCCTCGCTCGAACTGCGGCTGCGCGAGCTGCGGGCCCGCCTGGAGATGGGCGATCTGGGCGCCGCCGGGCAGGCGCTCGCCACCCTGGAGCAGGGGTACGGCGACGACTGGCGGGTGGTCTGGTACCGGGGCGTCACCTCCCTGATCGGTGGCGACCGGGAGAGCGCGGCGCTCTCCTTCGACGCGATCTACGACGCCTTTCCCGGCGAGCCGGCGCCCAAGCTGGCGCTCGGCGTGTGCGCCGAGGTGCTCGGGCAGCTGGACAACGCGGCGGAGTACTACCGCCTGGTGTGGGCGACCGACCCGAGCTACGTCAGCGCGGCCTTCGGTCTCGCGCGGGTGCAGCTGGCGGCGGGCGACCGGGCGGGCGCGGTGCGCACGCTGGAGTCCGTGCCGGAGTCGTCCATCCACTACACGGCGGCCCGGGTCGCCGCCGTACGGGCCCGGCTGCGCCGCCGGCCCGCGAACGAGCCGCTGGGCGACGACCTGACCGCCGCCGCGGCGCAGGTCTCCGCGCTGCAGGGCTTCGGCCTGGACGCGGTGCGCCGTGAGCAGTTGTCCACGGAGGTGCTCGGCACGGCGCTCGACTGGGTGCTGTCCGGAAGCCCCGGCGGTGACCCGGCCGGCACGGTGCTGCTGGGCAGCGCGCTGGACGAGCGCGGACTGCGCTTCGGCCTGGAGCGCTCGTACCGGGTGCTCGCCCGGCTCGCCCAGCGCGGCGAGGAGAGGATCGAACTGGTGGAGCGGGCCAACCGCTTCCGCCCCAGGACGTGGGTGTGAGTATGTCCCTGAAGCCCAAGGCCCCGCATCCCCTCGGGACCTGCCCCGAATGCGCGGAGCCGCTGGAGTCCGGCGACCGCTTCTGCGGGGCGTGCGGATACGACCTGTCGGCCGCGTCGCCGGTCCCGGACCGCCCGACGGTCCCGATCCCCCTCCCCGTCGACTGGCCGGAACCCCCGCCCCGCGACCCGGCCTCCCTCACGACCGCCACCCAGCACCCCGGCGAACTCCCCGGCACCGACTCGGGCGGCCGCGACCTCCCGACGATCCCGGTCCGCACGGACGAGGTCCCGGCGGGGCCGGGTGCGTCGGCCGAGGCGGGTGCTGCGGAGGGGCCCGGTGCCTCGGCGGGGACGGACGCCGCGGCGGAGGCGGGTGTCCCGACCGGGCCCGGCCCCTCGGCGGAGGCGGGTGTCTCCGCCGAGGAAGGGGACGGGGACTTCACCCTGCCGGCGCCCGATCCGCGCGCCGCGCTCCGGGCCGGGGGCCAGGCCCCGGCGGCCGGCCCCGCCGCCGCGCCCGGGGACGCGCGGAAGGTGTGCGTGGCGTGCCGGGCCGGGCGGGTGGACCGGGACGGGTACTGCGAGCACTGCGGGCACGCGCAGCCGCGCGAGCGTGACCACATGGAGGAGGAGCTGTCCTCCGTGGCCGCCGTGAGCGACCGCGGGCTGCGCCACCACCGTAACGAGGACTCGTTCGCCGTGGCGTCGGCGTCGCTGCCCGACGGCTCCCCCGCCGCGCTCGCCGTCGTCTGTGACGGCGTCTCCTCGGCGACCCGTCCCGACGAGGCGTCCAGCGCCGCCGCCTCCGCCGCGAGCGCCGCGCTGGTGGCGGCGCTGCCCCGCGGGACCCACCCGCAGCAGGCCATGCACGAGGCGATCGTCGCCGCCGCCGAGGCGGTCAACGCCCTCGCGGAGCCGACCACCGCCGACCGTGAGCACCAGAACGCCCCGGCCTGCACCATCGTCGGCTCGATCGTGGCCGGCGGGCTGCTCGTCGTCGGCTGGGTCGGCGACAGCCGGGCCTACTGGGTGCCGGACGACCGCACCTCGCCGCCCGCCCGGCTCACCGAGGACGACTCGTGGGCCGCGCAGATGGTCGCCGCGGGCCTGATGAACGAGGCACAGGCGTACGCGGACGAGCGCGCCCACGCCATCACCGGCTGGCTGGGCGCCGACTCGTACGAACTGGAGCCGCACACCGCCGCGTTCAAGCCGGACCGGGCGGGCGTGGTCGTGGTCTGCACCGACGGTCTGTGGAACTACGCGGAGGGCGCGGAGGACATGGCCCGGGTCGTGCCGCCGGACGCGTCCGCCCGTCCGCTGCACGGCGCCCAGGTCCTGGTGGGCCACGCCCTCGACGGCGGAGGCCACGACAACATCACGGTCGCGCTGCTGCCGTTCGCCGTCCCGTCCCCCGGGGCAGGATCCGCCTAGCCCGCGCCCCGCCGTCCGTCCGTCGCCGTCGCTGTCACCGTCGCTGTCGCCGCCCACGGACGGACGCCCCGCCCCCGATCTTCCCTTCCCTCGTGAGCCGAGGAGCCGAATCACCCATGGCCAACTTCTCCAAGCCGACCGGGCCGCAGTTCTCGGTGGACGTGTACCAGAACGAGTACCTGCCGGAGGGCGGTCGGGACGTCAGCGCGATCGTCACCGTGACCTCCACCGGCGGCGGCACCGCCGGTACGGCCCTGCCGGCCGCCGCCGGCTCCGCCGCGGTGGTCCTGATGCTCGACTGCTCCGGGTCGATGGACTACCCCTCGTCCAAGATGCGCGGCGCGCGCGACGCGACGGCCGCCGCCATCGACGTGCTGCGCGACGGCACCTCCTTCGCGGTCGTGGCCGGCACCCACGTGGCGAAGGAGGTCTACCCCGGTGACGGCCGTCTCGCCGTCGCCGACGCGCGCACCCGCGCCGAGGCGAAGACCGCGCTGCGCCGCCTGAGCGCGGGGGGCGGCACCGCCATCGGGACCTGGCTGCGCCTGGCCGACCGGCTGCTGTCCTCCGCCGACGCCGCCATCCGGCACGGCATCCTGCTCACCGACGGCCGCAACGAGCACGAGACGCCCGAGGCGCTGCGGGCCGCCCTGGACCACTGTTCCGGCCGGTTCACCTGCGACGCGCGCGGGGTGGGCACCGACTGGGAGGTCGACGAGGTGCGGGGCATCGCCTCGGCGCTGCTCGGCACGGCCGACATCGTCGCCGACCCGGCCGGTCTCGCCGAGGACTTCACCACGATGATGGAGAAGGCCATGGGCAAGGAGGTCGCGGACGTCGCGCTGCGCCTGTGGACCCCGGTCGGCGTGGAGATCGGCTTCGTGAAGCAGGTCGCCCCGACCGTCGAGGACCTGACGGGCCGGCGCACCGAGGCGGGGCCCCGCGCCGGGGACTACCCGACCGGTTCCTGGGGCGACGAGTCCCGTGACTACCACGTGTCCGTGCGGGTCCCGCAGGCCGCGATCGGGCAGGAGATGCTGGCCGCCCGGGTCTCGCTGATCGTCCCCGACCCGGCGGGCGGTACGCCGACGACCCTGGCGCAGGGGCTGGTACGGGCGGTGTGGACCGACGACCTGGCGATGTCGACCTCCATCAATCCGCAGGTCGCGCACTACACGGGGCAGGCCGAGCTGGCCGATGTCATCCAGCAGGGCCTCGACGCCCGCAAATCGGGTGATTTCGACGGCGCGACGGCCAAACTCGGGCGCGCGGTGCAGCTGGCCGCGGCCTCCGGCAACGCCGATACGGCGAAACTCCTTTCGAAGGTGGTGGACGTGGTCGACGCCGCGACGGGTACTGTGCGGTTGAAGGCGAAGGTCGCCGAAGCGGACGAGATGACTCTCGAGACCCGCTCCACCAAGACCGTTCGCGTGAAGAAGTAAGGCGTGACGAAGCAGCGCGTGATGACGTGACGAGAGGGGGAAGCACCGACATGCCGACCTGCCCGAACGGACACCAGTCGGTCTCCGACGACTGGTGCGAGGTCTGCGGCCACCGCATGGCGGCCGGGGCGGGTGCGCCGACGGGTGCCGTGCCGCCGCCTCCCCCGCCGCCGCCCGCGTACGGCTACCCCGGCCCCGGTGGTCCCGGCGGGCCCGGCGCCCCGGTGCCGCCGCCCGGTGCTCCCGCGCCCGGCGGTTACGACCCGAACGCGACCGCCCAGGCCGAGCTGTGCCCCCAGTGCCGCACCCCGCGCGAGCACATGGCGCCGTTCTGCGAGGAGTGCCGCTGGAACTTCCTCACGAACACGGCGACCTCGTACACGCCGATCGCACCCCCGCACGGGCAGCCGGGCCCCGGGCAGCCCGGTCCGCACGGGCAGCCCGGTCCGGGCGCCGCGCCGCAGGGCCCGCCGCAGGGACCGCCGCCCGGTCTCCACCTGCCCCCGGGTTTCCAGTCGCCGCCGCGCCCCGCGCCGCCGCGCCCCGCGCCGCCGCAGCACCCCGACCCGTACGAGTACCAGGGCTCCCGGCCCTCGCAGGTGAACCGCCCGGCCGAGCCGCTGGGCGCCGACGCGACCCACCACCAGGCGCCGCCGCAGCGTCCGCCGATGGCCCCGCCGCAGGCGCCGCCCGGCCACCAGGCCCCTCCCGCCCACCAGGCACCCCCGGCCCACCAGCCGCCGCAGCCGCCCCAGGCGCACCAGCCGCCGCAGGCCCCGCAGGGCTTCCACCAGGCGCCGCCACAGCCCGCGCCGCCGCAGCCCCGGGCGGACGACGACTGGATGCTGCCGCCGCCGTCGACCCCGCAGCAGCCGCCGGCCCCCGCGCCCGGTCCCGGCGGACGGCACCCCGGCGGCCCGCACGGCCCCGGCCACGGCCACGGCCCGGGCCAGGGCCCGGCGCCCCAGGGCCAGGCCCCGCAGGGCCCGCCGCAGCAGTTCCAGGAGCAGCCGCGCCCGCAGGCGGGCTGGACCGCGGTGATCGGCCCGGACCGTGACTACTTCATGGCGATGATGCAGCGCAGCGGCCCGGAGGCGTCGGGGCTCAACCTGCCCGCGTACTCCCCCGAGCAGCACGTGCCGCTCCAGGGCAGCCAGGTCAGCATCGGCCGCCGCCGGCACTCCACCGGCGAGTCGCCCGACATCGACCTGTCGGTGCCGCCGGAGGACCCGGGCGTCTCGCACCAGCACGCGGTGCTGGTGCAGCAGCCGGACGGTTCGTGGGCGGTGGTGGACCAGAACTCCACCAACGGCACCACGATCAACGGCTCGCCCGATCCGATCCAGCCGTACGTGCCGGTCCAGCTCCAGGACGGCGACCGGGTGCACGTCGGCGCCTGGACGACGATCACCGTCCGGCGCGGCTGAGCCCGTACCGCAAGCGCGCGGTCATCCGCCCGGCAGGGGCCAGGCGTACGGCCCTTCGGGGTCGTCCAGCCAGGCCCACTGCCGCCCGCCGCTCACCGTCACCCCGAAGCGCTCCCGCTCCGGCCGCCCCTCGCGCTGCCAGAGCGCGAGCGCTTCGCGCGTGTCCAGGGCTTCCCCGGCGAGGCCGGTGAGGAACGCGAACCGCTCGTCCTCCCCCACCCCCCGCGGCAGCCCGGCCGTGCGCCGGGGCGGTTCCGGGCGGGCGCTGCCGCCGCGCAGGGCGACGAAATAGGCGGAGGTGGCCAGGAAGCGCCCCTCGGCGTGGCCGGGGTCGCGGACGTCGAGCACGAGCAGCCCCGTGGACAGCGGGGTGAGGATCCGGGCGCCGGGCCGGCACCGGGCGAGCCAGCCGTACGGGACGGAGCCCACCGCGCAGGTCGCGACGATCCGGTCGTACGGGGCGCGCTCGGGGCAGCCGCGGGCGCCGTCCCCGGTGATCACGGCGGGCCGGTGACCGGCGGCGGCGAGGTGGGCGCGGGCGGACTCGGTGATCTCCTCGTCCAGGTCGACGGTGGTGACGTGGTCGTCGCCGAGGCGGTGGCAGAGCAGGGCGGCGCCGTATCCGGTGCCCGCGCCGATCTCCAGGACGTCGTGGCCGTCGCGGACGTCGAGGGCCTGGAGCATCCGCGCCATCAGGGAGGGCTGGCTGGCGGAGGAGATCAGCTCGCCGTCCCGGACCCGGGTGGCGAGGGCGGTGTCCTGGTAGGCGCCGCTGAGCCAGCGGGCGCGGCGGGCCGGGTCGGGGTCGCCGGACCAGAGGCGTTCGTAGCCGCCGGGCCCGGCGACGTAGTAGTAGGGGACGAAGAGGTGGCGCGGGACGTGGGTGAAGGCGGCCTTCCAGGCGGGGTCGCCGAGGGCGCCGTACGCCTCGATCTGGCGCACCAGCGCCCGCCGCGCCCGCGCGGCCTCCTCGGCGAACAGGTCGTGCGGTGCACCCATGGGTCCACTGTGCTGCGGACCAACGCGATCCGGCCACCGCTCCCGTCCGGTCGGCGGTGCCTTCCGGGTGATGGTCCCGTCCGGTCGGCGCGGGCGCCCGGGTGGTGGTCCCGGCCGCTCAGCGCGGACTCCCAGGTGGTGGTCCCGGCCGGTCGGCGGTGCCTTCCGGTCAGGGGTCCTAGACCTCCGGTCCTCCGCCGGGGCATCTGAGACGATGGAACGGTGAACGAGATTCCGCGCGGCACGCTTCAGGAGCAGACCTTCTACGAGCAGGTGGGTGGCGAGGAGACCTTCCGGCGTCTGGTCCGCCGCTTCTACCAGGGAGTGGCCGAGGACCCGCTGCTGCGGCCGATGTACCCGGAGGAGGACCTGGGGCCGGCCGAGGAGCGGCTGGTGCTCTTCCTCATGCAGTACTGGGGCGGCCCGCGCACCTACAGCGACCACCGCGGCCACCCCCGGCTGCGGATGCGGCACGCCCCGTTCACGGTCGACCGCGCGGCGCACGACGCGTGGCTGCGGCACATGCGGGCCGCGGTGGACGAGCTGGGGCTCGCGCCGGAGCACGAGCAGCAGCTGTGGCGCTACATGACCTATGCCGCCGCTTCGATGATCAACACCGCGGACTGACCGCCCGCTCCCGGACGAACACATTCCGGTGACGGAACGCCGATTAACGGTCACGATCCCATCAAGGTCGATCCGAAAGCGGTTTCCAGACCCGATGCCCTCTGAAACCATCCCCTGAACGTTCGATCGTGAACGATCACGGTGTTTTCAGGGGGGAAACGGGTGACGGGTTTCGTACTCCTACGGGTCAGGGCGCACCGGCTCCTGCTGTCCGCCGCCCTACTCTCCGTCCTCCTCACCACCGCCGTCCTCGCCACCCTCGCCGCCTTCTCCGGCGCCATCGGCGACGCCGCCCTCCAGGGCACCCTGCGCGGCCGCTCCGCGCCCGCCGCCGCCCTCGTCGTCACCAGCCAGGTCCCGGCCGGCAAGCGGGCGAGCGCCGACACCGCCGTCCGCGAGGGCGCCCGGCAGACCTTCGACGGACTGCCCGTCACCCTGCGGAAGCTGGAGCGCTCGGGCACGTACGCGCTGCCCCGTTCCGTCAAGCCCGCCGACGCCCGCGGGAGCGAGCCGGACCTCACCCACTTCGCCGCGCTCGACCGCTCGCGGATCACCCTGGCCGGCGGCTCCTGGCCGAAGGCGACCGGCCCGCGCGACCCGGTCGAGACCGCCCTGCCCGAAGAGGCCGCCCAGCGGCTCGGGATCACGCCCGGCACCGTCCTCGACCTCACCGACCGGCTCGGCGGAAAGACCGTCAAGGCCAAGGTCACCGGCGTCTACCGGCCGCTCGACACCGCCGACCTCTACTGGCAGCTCGACCTGGCCGGCGGGCGCGGCGTGAAGACCGTCGTGTTCACCACGTACGGCCCGCTGCTCGCCGACCCCGCCGTCCTCGGCTCGGGCCGGCTCACCACCGGTGACACCGCCTGGCTCGCCACCGCCGACTACACCGGCGTCACCACCGGCCGGATGGACGCCCTGCGCACCGCCGCCACCGAGGGCCCGAAGGCGATCGCCGCCGACACGGCCCGATTCGGCGCCACCGTCACCGCCCGCACCCTGCTGCCCACCGTCCTGGAACAGACCGACCGGGCCCTGCTCGTCTCCCGCTCCACCCTCTCCATCGTGGCCGTGCAGCTGGTGCTGCTCGCCGCCTACGCCCTGCTGCTCGTCGCCCGGCTGCTCAGCTCCGAACGCTCCGGCGAGACCGCGCTCCTGCGCGCCCGCGGCGCCTCCCGCCGCCGGATCGCCGGACTCGCCACCGTCGAGGCCCTGCTGCTCGCCCTGCCCGCCGCCGTCACCGCCCCGCTGCTCGCCGGCCCGCTCACCCGCCTCTTCGCCGACCGGTCGGCCCTCGACGCGCTCGGCCGGCTCGACGCCACTCCCCCGCTCACCGTCTGGCTGGTCGCCGCCGCGGTCGCCCTGTGCTGCGCCGGAGCCGTCGTCGCCCCCGCGCTCGCCGCCGGGGACGGCGGCGCCGTCGCGCTGCGCCGGGGCCGGGCGGCCGCCCTGCCCGCGCCCGTACGGGCCGGCGCCGACGTCGCCCTGCTCCTCGTCGCCGGCGTCGCCTACTGGCAGCTGGACCGGCAGACCGGCGAGGGCGGCGGCGCGCTCGCCGGCGACCGCTCGGGCGACCTCGGCATCGACCCGCTCCTGGTGGCCGCGCCCGCCCTCGCCCTGCTGGCCGGGACCGTCCTGACGCTCCGTCTGCTGCCGCCCGCGGCCCGGCTGGCCGAGCGGCGCGCGGCCGGCGGCCGGGGACTGTCGGCTGCCCTGGCCGGCTGGCAGTTCAGCCGCCGCCCGCTGCGCGGCGCGGGCCCGGTGCTGCTGCTCGTCCTCGCCGTCGCCATGGGCATGCTGGCGATCGGCCAGAGCGACTCCTGGGACCGCTCGCAGCGGGACCAGGCCGACTTCCGCACCGGTACGGACGTCCGGCTGCTCGCCTCGGGCTCCGGTGAGCTCGCCGAGCAGCTCACGGCCGTGCCCGGGGTGCGGCAGGCGGCGCCCGCGCACCGCACCACCACCGACGTCACCGGCCGGCAGGCGACCGTCCTCGCCCTGGACACCCGGCACGCCGCCGAGGGCCTGCGCTTCCGCCCCGATCTCGCGGACGGCAGGCCCGCCGAGCGCCTCGCCTCCGTCACCCCGAAGGCCGGAGCGCGGCCCGGCATCCCGCTGCCGGCCGGGACCCGCGCCCTCGCCGTCGACCTGCGCGACACAGCGCCGCCCGGGACGCCCGCCACCCAGGTCACCGCCCTCCTCGAGGACGCCTTCGGCGCCCCGTACCGCCGCCCGCTCGGCAGCCTGCCCGCCGACGGGCGACTTCACCGGCTCACGGTGGCGCTGCCCGACCCCGTCGGCGTCACCCGGCTTGACGGCGTCACCCGGTCCGATGGCGCCACCCGGTCCGACGGCGTCACCCGGCTCGACGGCGTCACCCGGTCCGACGGCGTCACCCGGTCCGACGGCGCCACCCGGTCCGACGGCGCCACCCGGCCCGGCGGCGGCTTCGGTCTGGTCGGTCTGGAGATCGGCGGCCGGATCGAGGAGGGCCGCGGCGGACCGCGCGTCCTCACCGTCGAGCGGATCGCCCCCGTCGGCGCCGGCGGCCCCGGGCAGCCGGTCGATCTCCGCACCGCCCTGCGCTCGTGGCAGACCGCCTTCACCGGCGAACTCGCCAACGGCGACACCCTCCAGGACCCGGTGCGCCGCCCGCCGACCGCCGGCTCCCCCTTCACCGTCACCTTCGTCGGCGGCTCCACGGAGCACCGCCGCGACGGCTCCGGCGAGCCGGGCACCGACGCGTACCGGCTGACGCTCACCGCCCCCCGCCCCGCCGCGACCCAGCGGATCCCGGCACTCGCGACCGAGGCGTTCGTCGGCGCCGCCAAGGCGAAGAAGGGCGACACCGTCGGCGTCGCCCTCGGCGGCGTCACCCTCGACGTGGAGATCACCGCCGTCGTACGGGAGCTGCCGACCGCCGGGCCCGGCGCCCGGACCGTCTCCGCTTCGGCGCCCGCCACCCTGCCCGAGGACGGCGGCGCGCTCCTCTTCGACCTGTTCACCGCCAACCGGGCGCTGGCCGCCTCCGGCGCGGCCCTGGCGCCCACCGAGTGGTGGCTCGCCACCGAGCCCGGCCGGGCCGCCGAGGTCGCCGCGGCACTGCGCTCCCGCCCGGACACCGACCCCTCCCTGGTCCTGGTACGGGACGAGGCCGCCGCCGAACTCCTCGGCGACCCGCTCGGCGCCGGCCCCCACTCCGCCCTGATGGCGGTCGCCGCGGCGGCGGCCGCGCTCGCGGCGGTCGGCTTCGCGGTCGGCTCGGCCGGTTCGATGCGCGAACGGTCGGCGGAGTTCGGGGTGCTGCGGGCGCTCGGCGCGCCGCGCCGGCGGCTCGCCCGGCTGATCGCCGCCGAACAGGGCCTGCTCATCGGCATCGGCCTGCTCGTCGGCGTCGCGCTCGGCACCGTCCTCACCCGGGCGGTCGTCCCGCTCGTCGTGCTCACCGCCCAGGCCGGCCGGCCCGTGCCCGACGTCCTGGTCGAACTGCCCGTCGCCCACGTGGCGCTGCTGCTCGCCGGTGTCGCCGCCCTGCCGCTGCTGATCGTCGCCGCGATCGCGCTGCGCCGCACCGACCCGGCCGTCACCCTGCGCACCCAGGGGGACCACTGATGCCGGGCCCCCGCGCACCGCGGCAACCGTCACCACGGCAGCCGTCACCACAGCAACCGTCACCGCAGCAGCCGTCCACCCCCGCCCGCGGAAAGGCGAACGCCATGCCCCGCAAGCCCGCCCGCGCCGTGGCCCCCTGGGTCCGCACCCGGCTGCGGACCGCCCCGGGCACGGCCCTCGCCTACGGCCTGCTCGTCCTGGTGACGGCCTTCCTCGCGGCGGGGCTGCCGAGGGCCGTCGACGCGTACGAGACCGAGGGCCTGTGGCACGCCGTCGACTCCGCCGAACCGCGCCGCGGCGCGCTGTCCCTGACCACCCGGGTCGAGGCCCATCTCAGCCCGGCGGCGCAGGCCGCGCAGCTCACCCCCGAGAGGCTGCGCACCACCCGGGACGCGCTGCTGCCGCTGCTGCCCCCGCCGCTGCGCACCGACCCCGCGCACTCGGCGTACGGCGTGCACACGACGAAGCGGATACCTGGCCTCGACCCGTGGCTGCCGCGGCCGGACGGCCTGCCGCCGGAGCTCGTCCTCGACGCGCCGTCCGACCTGGCCGCCCACTCCACCCTCACGGCCGGCCGCGCGCCCCGGGCCGGGGCGGGCGGCGCCATGGAGGCGGCGGTCACGACGAGGACCGCCAAGGCGCTCCAGCTGAAGCCCGGTTCCGTCGTCCACGTGCCCGGCAAGGACGGCACGCCCAAGCCGATCACCGTCACCGGCGTCGTCGAGCCGCGTGAGGTCGACAACGGCTACTGGGCGGTCGACCCGCTGCTGCACACCCCCCTCTTCACCGCGAAGGGCACCGACGAGATCCGGTGGTACTGGGTGGCGTCCCTGCTCGTCGCGCCCGAGAGCGCCCCCGGGATGCTCACCACCCTCGGGGAGCCCGAGCAGTACTGGCGGTTCGCGCCCACCGTCGGCCACCTCACCGCCCAGGACACCGACCGCCTCGCCGCCGCCCTCGACTCGGCGGACAGCGGCCCCGGCCGGGTGAAGCTGCGCAAGGTGCTCGGCGACAACGGCGGCTTCACCACCGGCCTCGACGACATCGTCGCCGACTACGCCGGGATGCGGGACGCCATCGCCGCGGTCGTCGCCGTCGCCGCCTTCGGCATCGGCGCCGTCGCGGCCGTGGTGATCGCCATGACCGGCGGCCTGTTCACCGCCCGCCGCCACGCCGAACTGGCCCTGCTGCGCTCCCGCGGCGCCTCCCTGACCGGCATCGGCGGCCGGCTGCTCGGCGAGACCGCCGCCATCGCCGTCCCGGCCGCCGTGCTCGGGCTGCTGCTGGCCGTGCCGGCCGTCGGCACCGGCGGCGGCGCCCGCCTCTGGCCCGCCTGCGCGGCCGCCGCCGCCGTCGCCCTGCTCGCCTCGGTGGTCCTGCCGCTGCGCGCGGTGTTCCTGCACCGCCGCCCCCAGCTGCACGGCGGGCGCGAGGACCTGGTCACCGCCCGGCCCTCCACCCGCCGCACCGTCGCCGAGCTCACCTTCCTCGTCCTCGCCATCGGCGCGGTCACCGCCCTGCGTCGCCGCGGCACCGCCGACTCCGGCGACTACCTGGTGAGCGCGGCGCCCGTCCTGGTCGGCCTGATCGCCGCGTTCGTGCTCGTACGGCTGTATCCGCTGCCGCTGCGCTGGGCCGCCCGGCCGGCCCGCAGGCTGCGCGGCGCGGTCGGCCATCTGTCGCTCGCCCGCGCCGGACGCTCCTCGTCGACCGGCGCGCTGCCGCTGCTCGCGCTGCTGGTGGCGCTGACCACGGCCGCGTTCGGCGGTTCCGTGCTCACCGGGATCGCCGAGGCCCGCGACCGGGCGGCGCTCCTCGCGACCGGCGCGGACGCCCGGGTGAACCAGAACCTGGAGATGACGCCGCTGCCCGCCGGAGTCGCCGAGACGGTACGGCGCTTCCCCGGTGTCGGCGAGGTGTCGCCGGTGCAGATCGAGTACGGCCTGGAGCTGCCCGACCACAAGGGCGCCGTCGACAACGGCATGGGCGCGCCGCTGATCGGCGTCGAGCCCGCCTCGTACGCCCGGCTCGCGGCCCGGACCGGCTTCGGGCCGTTCCCCGCCGCCCTGCTGAGGTCCACCGGCACCGGCGGGCCCGCCCACACCGGCGACACCGACCGGGTCCTGCCGGTGATCGCCTCGCCGCGGGTCGCCGAACGGCTGGGCCGGGCGCCCATCGAGATCACGGCGGCCGCCGGCCGGTTCCATGTGAGGGTGGTCGCCGTACGGACCGCCACCCCGGCCCTTCCCGACAAGGACTTCCTCCTCGTCAACGGCGACGACCTCACCAACCGGGCACCCACCGCGCTGCTCGTGAGCGAGCGCACGCCCGGGAGCCTGGACGGCCCGGCGCTGCGCGCCGCGGTCACCGCGAAGGCCGGGAGCCTGCGGGTGGCGCTCAAGGAGGAGCAGCGGGCCGGCTACGTCGACTCGCCGATGCAGACCGGCGCCGAACGGATCTATCTCACCGCCCTCGGCGCGGGCGCCGGATACGCCGTCCTCGCGCTGACGCTCTCCCTGCTGCAGTCCGCGCCCGAGCGCACCACGCTCCTCGCCCGGCTGCGCACCATGGGCCTGACCCGCCGGCAGGCGCGGCGGCTGCTCGGTCTGGAGGCGCTGCCGCAGGCGTTCCTCGCGGCGGCGGGCGGCGCGCTGGTCGGCTGGGTGACGATCCTGCTGCTCGCGCCGGGCGTCGACCTGGCGCGGCTCGCGCTGGGCAGGGCGCCGGACGAGGCGATGGCGCTGGGGGCGGCACTGCGGGCGGACGCCTGGTCGCTGGGGCTTCCGGCGGCCGCGGTGGTGCTGCTGGCGGCCGGGGCGGCCCTGGTGCAGGCGTGGTGGGCATCCCGTAGGGGCTCGATCAGGGAACTCAGGGCAGGAGACGCACGATGACGACGACCACGGGGAGCACCGGGAGCACGGGGACCTCGGGGAGCACGGGGACCTCGGCGGTTTCCGGCGGCGCGGGAGGCGCGGGTACGAGCCTGGAGGAGCTGGAACGGCGGGCGGCGGCGCGCCGTGACCGTCCCTCGTACGGCCATGACGCGCTGATCGCCTGCGACCGGCTGGTACGGATCTTCACCACGGACGGGGTGGAGGTGCAGGCCCTCCAGGGGCTCGACCTGCTGGTGAAGGAGGGCGAGCTGATGGCCCTGGTCGGGGCGTCCGGCTCCGGCAAGTCGACCCTGATGAACATCCTGGCCGGTCTCGACGTGCCGACCGCCGGGGCCGCGAAGGTCGCCGGCTGCGACCTGCTCGCCATGGACGGCAAGGCCCGGCTGCGCTACCGCCGCGAGGTCGTCGGCTTCGTCTGGCAGCAGACCGCCCGCAACCTGCTGCCCTACCTGACGGCCGCCCAGAACGTCGCCCTGCCCATGCAGTTGGCCGGAGGGAAGAAGAACAGGGCCAGGCGCGCCGAGGAGCTCCTGGCGATGCTCGGCATCTCCGAGATCCGCGACCGGCGCCCGCACCAGATGTCCGGCGGCCAGCAACAGCGGGTGGCGATCGCCGTCGCCCTCGCCAACGACCCGTCCGTGCTGCTCGCCGACGAACCGACCGGCGAGCTGGACTCGGCCACCGGCGAGCAGGTCTTCGCGGCCTTCCGCCGCGCCAACGAGGAGCTGGGCACGACGATCGTGATCGTCACCCATGACCAGGCGGTCGCCTCCGAGGTCCGCCGCACCGTCGCGATACGCGACGGCCGCACCTCCTCCGAGGTGCTGCGGCGCACGGAGATCGACGCGGAGGGCCAGGAGTCGCTGGTGGCCCGGGAGTACGCGATGCTCGACCGGGCGGGACGGCTGCAGTTGCCCGCCGAGTACACCGAGGCGCTGGGCATGCGGCACCGGGTGGCACTGGAGCTGGAGCCGGACCACATCGGGGTGTGGCCGGACGACGCGGAGGCGGGCGGGGACGCCGGTACGGACGCGGGCGCGGGTACGGGTTCGGAGGCGGGCGGCGGGCGCTGAGGCGGGCCGCCGAGGCCGGCGAGGTCTGCGAGGTCTGCGGACGGGCGGGGAAACCGCGCCGGAGCCGTACGCGTCCTCGTATCCGGGGGTGACCGCCCATGAGAAGGGCTCTGGCGTGTCTCGGCGCGGTGCTGGTGCCCACGGGCGCCGGTGTGCTGCTGCACCTGTGGGCGGGCTGGAGCATGCGCAGCCCCGTACGCGTACCGACCCTGATCGCGGTGCTCGCCGGTCTGGTCCTGACCGGTGTCGCCCTGCTCGCGCACAACGCGCTGTTCCGGGAGGGCGGCAGCATCGCCGCGGTGGTGCTGCTGGTGGCGGGCCTGGGCGCGGTGTGGGTGGAGGCCCGGGACTCCCGGGTCCGCGCCGAGGTCGTGACCTGCGAGATCACCGGCAAGGCCAGGGCGACCTACCATCCGACCTTCGGCGAGGGCGCGCCGAGCGACAAGTGGCTGTACCACCATCCGCTCGACTGCCCCGGCGGCTACCCCTCGGAGTTCACCGCCGAGGAACGGATCGGCGAGGCCGGCAAGACCGTCCGCATCGCCTACGACCCGGCCCACCGGATGGACCCGGTCCTGGAGAAGCACAACAAGTCCCGTGGCTCCCCGGTCGTCCCGTCGATCCTGCTCGCGCTGTCGGCGCTCGTCTCGGTCGTAGTGGTCGCGGGAGAGGGGTGGACCGGCGGCGGTCGTCCAGGCGCTTGAGCCCTGCCGCCCTCCGGCCGGTCCGGTCCACCGTCGGGCCGGTCCGTAGCGGGACGGTCCATCAGCGGGCCGTTCCGTGCGCGGGCCGTTCCGTGCGCGGGCCGTTCCGTGCGCGGGCCGTTCCGTGCGCGGGCCGTTCCGTGCGCGGGCCGTTCCGTGCGCGGGCCGTTCCCTGCGCGGGCCGGGCGCAGGCAGGTCCGTCAGCCGGCCGTGCGCGGGCTGACCGTCAGCGACATCGGGGCGCTGCGCAACGCGACCGAGCCGTACGGGGTGCGCAGCCGCAGCCAGGGGCCGGCGGCGAACAGCACCACCGGCAGGTCCTCGTCGGGGAGGTCCGGGAGGAAGCCGAGGGACTGGGCCGCGTGGACGGCGCGCAGCGGGAGGCCCGTGTCGGCCAGTGTGCGGGACCAGATCTCGCGGCCGATGCGGTCGCGTTCGGCCCGGGTCCGCCGTTGCTCGGGCAGGGCCTCGTCGCGGGACCGGAACTCGGCCACCGCCGCGGCGACCGCGCTCCGCATCTCGGCGGCGGACGGCACTCCGGCGACGGGCTCCCAGCCGCCGCGCGGCGGCAGGACCCCGGCCCAGGGCGGGCCGGTGACGCTGTCGGGGACGACCGCCTTGCCCGCCGACTCCTCGATGCCTTCGAGGAGTTCACCGGCGGACACGGTCACGTCCAGCTCCACCGCGTCGACGAGCCGCGCCGCGCGGATCGCCAGCACCTCGAACGACGGAGGTCGCCCGAAGACGGCGAGCGCGCCGCCCTCGCCCGCCTGGAGGCGGACGGCGGCGGCGCGGTCGTAGTGGAGCAGCCGGCGCAGGAAGGCGGCGAGGCCCGCCGCCTCCCTGGGGTCGGCGAAGTGCAGCGGCGCGAGGGCGGTCATGGCGCGGACGTCATCCCGTCGTCGACGTACTCCTGGAGGAACGCCCGCTCCTCCTCGGTGATGCGGCGCGGGCGCTGCTCCTGGAGGTCGAAGGGCACGACGACCGTCGACGCCCGTACGTACGTCACGTCCGGATCCTTGATCTCGTACGCGATCGTCAGCGACGCCGCGCCGATCTTCGTGACCCAGGACTCGATGGTCACCGGCTCGTGCCGGTGGACCAGCGGCCGTACGTAGTCGATCTCGTGGCGGGCCACGACGGACCCGCCGGAGAACGACGGGCTCCCGTTCCCCGGCGCGAGCCGGAACATGAAGTCGATCCGCGCCTCCTCCAGATAGCGGAGGAAGACGACGTTGTTGACGTGCCCGAAGGCGTCCATGTCCGACCAGCGGAGGGGACAGGAGTAGATGTGTCGTGCCATGCGGCGGTCTGCCTCAGCCTCGGGTCAGCTTCTTGTAGGTGGCGCGGTGCGGACGGGTGGCGTCCGGGCCGAGCCGCTCGACCTTGTTCTTCTCGTACGACTCGAAGTTGCCCTCGAACCAGAACCACTTGGAGTCGCCCTCGTACGCCAGGATGTGCGTGGCGACCCGGTCGAGGAACCAGCGGTCGTGGGAGACGACCACGGCGCAGCCGGGGAAGTCGAGGAGCGCGTTCTCGAGCGAGGACAGGGTCTCGACGTCGAGGTCGTTGGTGGGCTCGTCGAGGAGCAGCAGGTTGCCGCCCTGCTTGAGGGTGAGCGCCAGGTTCAGGCGGTTGCGCTCACCGCCGGAGAGCACGCCGGCCGGCTTCTGCTGGTCCGGGCCCTTGAAGCCGAACGCGGAGACGTAGGCGCGGGACGGCATCTCGACCTGGCCGACGTTGATGTAGTCCAGCTCGTCGGAGACGACGGCCCACAGCGTCTTCTTCGGGTCGATGTTGGCGCGGGTCTGGTCGACGTACGAGATCTTGACGGTCTCGCCGACCCGGATGTCGCCGGAGTCGGGGGTCTCCAGGCCCTGGATCATCTTGAACAGCGTGGTCTTGCCGGCGCCGTTCGGGCCGATCACGCCGACGATGCCGTTACGGGGCAGGGTGAAGGACAGGTCGTCGATGAGGACCTTGTCGCCGAAGGCCTTGGAGAGGTTGTTGACCTCGACGACGACCGAGCCCAGGCGCGGGCCCGGCGGGATCTGGATCTCCTCGAAGTCCAGCTTCCGCATCTTCTCGGCCTCGGCGGCCATCTCCTCGTAGCGGGCGAGGCGGGCCTTGGACTTGGCCTGGCGGCCCTTGGCGTTGGAGCGGACCCACTCCAGCTCTTCCTTGAGGCGCTTCTGGCGCTTCTCGTCCTTCTTGCCCTCGACCTTGAGGCGCTCGGCCTTCTTCTGCAGGTAGGTCGAGTAGTTGCCCTCGTACGGGTGGGCGCGGCCGCGGTCGAGCTCGAGGATCCACTCGGCGACGTTGTCGAGGAAGTACCGGTCGTGGGTGATGGCCACGACGGTGCCCTTGTACTGGGCGAGGTGCTGCTCCAGCCAGTTCACCGACTCGGCGTCGAGGTGGTTGGTGGGCTCGTCGAGCAGCAGCAGGTCGGGGGCCTCGAGCAGCAGCTTGCACAGGGCCACGCGGCGCTTCTCACCACCGGAGAGGTTGGTGACCGGCCAGTCGGCGGGCGGGCAGCCCAGCGCGTCCATGGCCTGCTCCAGCTGGGCGTCGAGGTCCCAGGCGTTGGCGTGGTCCAGGTCGTCCTGGAGCTTGCCCATCTCCGCCATGAGCTCGTCCGTGTAGTTCGTGGCCATCTCCTCGGCGATGGCGTTGAACCGGTCGAGCTTGCCCTTGATCTCGGCGACGCCGTCCTCGACGTTCTCCAGGACGGTCTTGGTCTCGTCGAGCTTCGGCTCCTGCATGAGGATGCCGACGGAGTAGCCGGGCGTGAGGAACGCGTCACCGTTGGAGGGCTGCTCCAGACCGGCCATGATCTTCAGCACGGTGGACTTACCGGCACCGTTCGGACCGACCACACCGATCTTCGCGCCGGGCAGGAAGCTCAGCGTCACGTCATCGAGGATGACCTTGTCGCCGTGCGCCTTGCGCGCCTTGCGCATGGTGTAGATGTACTCAGCCAAGAGAAACCGTCCGGCAAAGAGTGAGTGGGCAGATAGACCCCATCTTGCCTGACCGAGCCCCATCGGCGGAAACCCGTACCCGCGGGACCGGCTGACCTGCGCCTTGTGCCGGAGGGGCGGTGGCCTTCCGGTCACGCTGGGTGTCCGGCGGGTGGCGGTGTCCGGTATCCCCTTGGGGGAGGCCGGCCGCGGACAGCGGGACGGCCCCGGCGCGCGGTGCGCGACGGGGCCGTCGGGTGGGGCCGCCGCTCAGGGCGGCCCCGGGTACTGCGGGTGCTGCTTGTGCTGCGGGCGCCTTACTGGCCGGCCGCCTTCTTCTTGCGGAGGAAGAACATCGCGCCGCCGCCGATCGCGACGAGCGCGACGGCGATGCCGGCGATCATCGGGGTGGCGTTGGAGCTACCGGTCTCGGCGAGGTCGCCGCCACCGGTGGTGGAGCCGGTGGTGCCGGCGGAACCGGTGCTGCCGCCGGTGGCCGGGCTCTCGGACGGAGCCGGGGTCTCGGACGGCTTCGGGCCGGGGGTGGCCGTCTTGCAGTCGAGGACGCCCTCGATGACCTTCTCGAACCCGTTCGGGCCGGCGATCGTGAACTTGTACGCCGAGTCCTCGGCGACCGGGACGGTGATCGTCTCGGACTTGCCGGCGGCGATCGTCCGCTTCACGCCCTTGAGCTCGAAGACCCAGTCCTCGTCGCCCTTGTTGGAGACCGTGATGTCCACGCCGCCCTCGGCGCAGTTCTCCTTGAAGTCGACGGCCGGGACGGGGCCCTGCTTGGCCCAGGTGGCCTGGAACTCGGCCTTGGCCGTGGACTGGCTGCTGCCGGCGAGGATCAGGGTCTGCTTGCGCTCGGCCTCGGTGCTGGCGAAGGCGCGGCCGACGTTCACCTTGGTGTTGGCCTGCAGGCTGACCTTGGCGGACCCGTCGGGAGTGCCGGCCGGCACGTCGATGTAGAGCTCGTCGCCGTCCTTGGCGGAGGTGACGACCTTGCCGTCCTTGTCCACGACCTTGACGCCCGCCGGGGTGTCGGAGGGCAGGGAGACGGTGGCGGTGGCGTTGGTGCTCACCTTGGTCGGGCCGAGGCGGCCGCCGGCCTTGCCCGCCAGGGAACCCTTGGAGAGACCGAGCGTCGCCGAGGGCTCGGAGAGGTCCTCGGCCTTCTGCGCCTTCTCCACGAGGTACGCGGCGAGCTGCTTGGCCTCGGCGTCCTGCGGAGTGGCCTTGATCTTGTCCGAGAAGTGCCAGATCGCCGCCTGCGTGGCCGTGGCCGCTTCCTCCGTGGTCAGGCTGCCCTTGACGTCGGCCTTGGCGGCCAGCGCGGTCAGGTCGTCCACCTGCGGGTAGGAGTTCTGCAGGATCCAGCGGATCTTGCCGGCGTCGGCGTTGTCGTGGAGGGTCGACTCGTCCCAGCCGACCTCCTTGTACTTGACGCCCGACTGGGTCGGCGTGAACAGGTCGATGCAGTAGGCCTTGAGCGAACCGCCGCCGTTGACGGCGAGGGAGAAGAGACCGCCCCGGTAGGTACGGATCTCCTCCTCGCCCTTGCCGTTCTTGACGGTGATGTCGATCTTGCCGGCCTCGGCGAGATCACCCAGCGTCGCGGAGACACCCCCGCCGCTCGTGGAGCCCTCGTCGGCCGCCGCAGGTCCGGCGACGGCTATCGCGCCCGCCGCGACGAGGCCGGAGACCACGGTCGCGGCGGCAAGGCGGGCAGCGCCGCGCCTCCGTACAGAAAACATGGATTTCCCCTCCGGGCAGGCTGCTCCGCGACATCGATCGATACGCGTGGGGGGAGCACCCGCCAGCAGACTCACTGACCCACTGGAAGCAAGCGCCTCATGAGTACCCGGGAATCCTAGGGACGGGGAAGCCTCCTGTGTCCCGTCGTACGGTCTGATAACCATTCCGACTCGAAATCGTTATCACCGGCGGAAGTTGATGGTGAAACCGCAGGTCACGGTATCGACAAATCCCCACGACGGTCCGTCAGGAAGCGATTACCGCAGGCGGTTGGGCCCCTTCAACGACGGGTGGCGGAGTCTGCCAGGGGTCGGGAGCCGACGGATCCGGAACTCGCTGCTCCGGTACGGACGTCGTGAGAGAGGTCGTCATGTCGGTGTTCTGCCGCATCGTGCGGCGGAAGGCCGCCGTCCCCCGGGTCAGATCGTGACCCACCGCCAGCGCGTCGACGTCCACGAAGGTCTTCCGGCGGCCGTCGTGCTCCTCCTCCCGCACCCTCAGCCGGCCGTGCACCACCAGCGGCTCCCCCACCGAGACCGAGGCCGCCAGATTCGCGCCCAGCGAGCGCCAGGCGGACACCGTGTAGAAGCTGGTCGCGCCGTCCGTCCAGACCGCGCGCTCGCGGTCCCAGCGACGGGCCGTCACCGCGAAGCGGAAGCGCGCGACCCCGCCCGTCACGGTCTCCCGGAACTCCACGTTCGTCGCCACGTTCCCGACCAGGGTCACCATCGTCTCGTTCATCTGCCCACTCCTCAGCTTCCGTGCGGACGCACGGCTTTCACCGCGTTCGCCGCGTTCGCACTGTCATCGGCGTTCTCGGAATCCATGCTGGACCCGGCCGGAGAAACCCGCTGAAGCCTGTGGACACACGGAAGATTGTGGACAACTCCGTCACCCGAAGGAGTGGTTCCGCCCGTCCTCCCGACGCGCCACCCTTCCGACGCACCACCCTCCCGGCTCACCCCCTCCCCCCTCACCTCACCCGCGCGCCACCCGCCCTCGCCGGACCGAACCGGGTCCCGCCGAACCCTCCGGCCCCCATGCGTCCGCCTCCGCCGCCCATGCCGGCGCCCGCGATCCGGCTCACCACCCGCGTCGCGCCCGAGGCCGTCACGTACTGCTCGCGCACCTCCCGGTAGCGCATCAGCTCCGCCGCGATCGGGTCGAGCACCCGGGCCCGGCCGCAGGCGGCGGCCGCCTCGCGCAGCCTGCGCTCGGCCTCCTGCCCGTAACGCCGCGCCGGCCCCCGTACGGCCGCCGCACACGCCCACTCCACCAGGGGACCGCCGACGATCCCGGTCACCATGATCAGCACCGGCGGCCACAGCAGCGGCTCCACCACACCCGCGATCTGGCCCACCAGCCACAGCGCGCCGAAGATCTGCAGGAAGGTCATCACCACCTGCGCGAGGACCGCGGCCGGCCACCACGCCGGACGGGGCGGCCGAGCGGCCGGGTCGCCCATGGTCACCGTCAGTTCGTCCAGGGCCTCCGGAAGCCCCTCGGCCCCTCGCTGCGCCGCCTCCCGGACCGCCTGGGCCCACGGCGCGGGCAGCCCGCGGGAGGCCTCGTCGGAGACGATCCGTACCGCCTGTTCGACGCGTTGGCGGGCGGTCAGCTCGTCCTCGACCGGGGCGTGGAGGCGCGGATCGGTGCTGCCGTGCGCGCGGACCCGCTCGTACCAGCGGTAGAGCCGCAGCCACGGCGTCCCGCAGGCGCGGATGGCGCCCCGCCGCCAGACCCGCTCGGCGGCCTCGCCCGCCGCCCTGGCCCCGACCGCGACCGCGAGCCGGTCGGCGAACTCCTCGCGGGCCCGTTCGCCGAGCCCGGACCGGCCGTCGGCCACGTACACCGGCCGCAGCCGGGCCGCGGCGGCGTCGATGTCGGCGGACAGCCGCCGTTCGGGGGCGGTGCGCTCCTGGACGAACCGGCCGAGCAGCTCGCGTAGCTCCGGCACGCCTTCCCCGGTCAGCGCGGAGAGGGACAGGACGGTCGCGCCGGGCTCCCCGTGCTCGCCGAGCGCCACACCGTCCTCGTCGAGGAGACGGCGCAGGTCGTCGAGGACGAGGTCGGCGGCCTCGGTGCCGAGCCGGTCGATCTGGTTGAGCACGACGAAGGTGACCTCGGCGTGTCCGGCGAGCGGCCGCAGGTACCGCTCGTGCAGGGCCGCGTCCGCGTACTTCTCCGGGTCCACCACCCAGATCACCGCGTCGACGAGCCCGAGCAGCCGGTCCACCGTGTCGCGGTGGGCGGTGACCGCCGAGTCGTGGTCGGGCAGGTCGACCAGGACGAGCCCCTGGAGCTCGGCGTCGGCCGCGCCGCCCGCGAGCGGCCTGCGGCGCAGCCGCCCGGGGATGCCGAGCCGGTCGAGGAGGCCGGCGGCGCCCTCGGACCAGGTGAGCGCGACCGGGGCGGCGGTGGTGGGGCGGCGCAGTCCGGTCTCGGAGACGGGGACGCCGGCGAGGGCGTTGAAGAGGGTCGACTTGCCGCTGCCGGTGGCGCCCGCGATGGCCACGACGGTGTGCCGGGTGGACAGCCGCTGCCGGGCGGCGGCCTCGTCGAGGACCCGGCCGGCCTCGGCGAGCGTCTCGCTCTCGACCCTCGTACGGGACAGGCCGACGAGTTCGTGGAGCGCGTCGAGCCGGGCACGCAGGACGCCGCTATAGGCCCCCCCGAGGGGCGGGAGGCCGTCGCTCTCGTCGTCCTCGGCCCTCGGGTCCTGGCCTGGGCCCGGCCCTCGGTGGTCCCGGGAGGCGGCCCGGCCGGCCGCGCGCCGCGCGATCAGGCCGTCGTCCCAGCTGCGGCCCCGGTCACCGCCCTCGCCGTCAGGGGCGGAGGGGTTGGTGGCGGGGTCGCCTTCAGGGGTGGGGGGGTTGGTGGCGGGGTGGGGGGCCGGGGCCGCGGGGCTCTTGGGGGTGGCGGGGGGCGTCGGGGTGACCGGGGTGACCGGGGCCGTGGGGGTCGTCGGCGTCACCGGGGTCACGGGGGCCGTGGGGGTCGTCGGCGTCACGGGGGTTACCGGGGCTACCGGGGCTGTCGGGGCTGTCGGCGTCACCGGGGCCGGTGGGGCCGCCGGTGGGGCGGCTGAGCCCACGGAGCCCACTCCGTCCACTGCATCCACTCCGTCCACTGCGTCCACTGCGTCACTTCTCCTTCTGCAGTAGGGAGAGCGCGGCGATCAGCTCGGCCTGCGGCTCGGGGGTCACGTCGAGGGCGTCGAGGGGGGCGAGACGCCGGTCGCGTTCGGCGTGCAGGGCGCGGTCGAGGTACGTCGTGAGCAGTTCGCCGCCCTTGTCGCACAGGCGGAGGGCGCCCTGGGCACCGAGGAGTTCGGCGAGCCGGTCGCCCGCGGCCCGGGTGCGGCGGCCGCCGAGAAGGACGGCGGCGAGGAGGGCGGTGAGCGTCTCGGTGTCGGGGTGCGAAGCGGCGGCGCCCCGCCTGCCCCCGCGCCCGGGGCCGCGCTCGGACTCGCGTCCGGAGTCTCGCCCGGAGCCGTATCCCGAGCCGTATCCCGGTCCCGAGCCATATCCGGAACCGTGGCCGGAGCCGTTCCCGGACGAGCCTCCGGTTCCCCGCCCGGCCCCTCGCCCGGCCCCCCGCCCGGCCCTTCGGACCGTGCCGCCCGCGGTGGACAGGCGTTCCGTCTCCCGCACCTCCTCCTCGACCATCTCCTCCAGTACGCGCCGCCAGCGCCGTACCGTCATGGCGATCCGCTCGCCCGCGTCCCGGCTCTCGTCGGGTGCCCCGGGACCGACCCGCGCGCCGCGGCCCGGGACGAGGGCGCCCGCGGCCGGCTCCCGGCGCCAGGCGTCCCGTACCCGCTCGTCGGCGGCGGCGACGGCGCACTGCACGAGCGCGGTCAGGGACTCGACGAGGGCGT
This sequence comes from Streptomyces sp. NPDC126499, assembly GCF_040302485.1. Taxonomy (NCBI): domain Bacteria; kingdom Bacillati; phylum Actinomycetota; class Actinomycetes; order Kitasatosporales; family Streptomycetaceae; genus Streptomyces; species Streptomyces sp. NPDC126499. The sequence continues at coordinate 248,033 of NZ_JBEOUO010000003.1, forward strand.
CGAGGAGTTCGTCGGCGGAGCTGTCGCGCGGGTAGGCGCGCCAGCGGGTACGGGCGTCACCGGCGAGGACGGCCCCGCGCCGCAGCTGCTCCCTGACCCGCTGCCCCTGCTCCTCGTACGCGGCCTCGACGGCGCCGCCGAGGCGTACGGCCGCGGCGTACTGGGCGGCGACCGCCCCGGCGAGCTCGGGCATGCGGGTGTCGAGGGAATCGAGCACGCCGGAAGCGGTCCGGCCGGCGGCCTGCTGGCGGGCGGCCGGGTCCTGGGCGCAGTGGGCGAGCCAGCCGCGCAGCGGGGCGACGGCGTTGTCGGGCAGCAGCCCGCTGCCGCCGCCGGTGGACTCGGGCAGCTCGGGGATGGTGAACCGGGGCAGGTCGCCGAAGCCCGCCTTGTCGAGCAGCGCCTCGTACTGCCGGGAGACCTCGCCGATGACCTGGTGGGGCACGCGGTCGAGGACGGTGACGAGGGTGACGTCGTACTCCTTGGCGGTACGGAGGAGGTGCCAGGGGACGGCGTCGGCGTAGCGGGACGCGGTGGTGACCATGACCCAGATGTCGGCGGCGCAGATCAACTCGGCGGCGAGGAGCCGGCTCTCGACGACGAGCGAGTCGATGTCGGGCGCGTCGAGCAGGGCGAGCCCGCGGGGCAGGGTGGCGGCCGTCTCGACCCGCAGGGCGTTGTCCTCGGGGGGCTCCTCGGCGGGGTGGTCGTCGTCCTGCTGGGGCAGCCAGACGCGGGTCAGCTGGGGCAGCACGCGCATCCCGGCGAACCAGTGGTGGTCCTCCGGGTGGCACACCAGGACCGGCGTGCGGGTGGTGGGTCTGAGCACCCCGGCCTCGCTGACACGCCGCCCCACGAGTGAGTTGACGAGCGTGGACTTCCCGGCTCCGGTCGACCCGCCGACGACCGCGAGCAGCGGCGCGTCGGGATCCTTCAGCCGCGGCACCAGGTAGTCGTCGAGCTGGGCGAGCAGCTCGGCCCGGGTCTGCCGGGCCCGGGGGGCGCCTGGGAGGGGGAGGGGAAGACGCACGGCGGCGACACAGTCGCGCAGGGCGGAGAGTGCGTCGATCAGCTGAGGCCGTTCGTCCAAGGTCACCACATGCGAAGAATGCCCAATTTTGGAGCCTTTTTGAAGCGTATTGACCCCCTGCGCGCCGACCGAACGGATGTAGCCGGGGACCTCGGGCATAACGAGTGCACAACACCCGGCCCGAGTGGCGCGAAAAGCGCTGCGCGAATCGCACCTGCCTGCGATTATCGGACCGCTTCACCGAACCTCCACATCGTGCCACGCAGGTGAAGCACCCTGGCCAGGCCGACGGGAGCCCTATCCTTGACCCGGCCACCACCGGCCCCCGTAGCTCAGCGGATAGAGCAGGTGCCTTCTAAGCACTTGGCCGCAGGTTCGAGTCCTGCCGGGGGCGCACAGCGAGGCCCCTCCTTCGGGAGGGGCCTTTTTGCTGGTCAGGGGCGGTTTTCGTGATCGCCGCAGGGCGCCGGACACGCTCCTGAGAGCCACGGGAGGTGTCCGGCGGTGTCCGGCTGTTACCGGGTTCCTGCGGGTGGCTGCGGAGAATACGCGGTGAAGTTCTCAGACAGCCTCGGGCCCGGCCGGATGCGGTAGCGCACCCGCGTCCTCGATGCGCTTCTTCAGGTCATCGAGCTGACCGTTGACGCAGCGGGCGTAGGTCGCGAGCAGCACCGGCACGCTGTTGCCTGCCCACTCCGCCACGGTCGCGGGCGGCACGCCGGCGTTCAGCCAGTTGGTCAGACACGTATGGCGGAGGTCGTACACCCGACGGGCGAGGGGGGACTCGAATTCGTGCGCCCCGAGCACTTCCTTTCGAGCGCTGCGCCACGCTCGTCGAATGACGGACCCGGCAAGCATCCCGCCCTTTTCTCCCTGAATCAGGAGATCACCCGGTTTGAGCCCTTCCTTCTCGATATGGGCACGCAGAATCCGGGTCAGCGCGGGGCGGCAGGGCACCGTGCGCATGTCGTCCGCCGCCCGCCCCTTCAGCCCGCGCTCGTCCCGGACCTCCCCCGTATCCGTCCACGTCCTGCCGACCTCGGGCTGAGCGGTGTGGATCAGCAGCTCACCCCACTGGTCCTCGGCGTCGGCGGCAGGCAGCCGCACGTCCCCGACGTCGATCGCGACCACTTCCTCCGGCCGGGCACCCGCGTAGTACATCGTTGCGAAGAACGTGTGCAGCCGCCGGCCTCCCCGTGGCCGGGCGTGCACCCAGCCGAGCATGGCCGCCGCCTGCCCCACGCTGAGCAGGGACCGCTTGTCGACTGCCGACGACGTCTTCGATGCCGCAGTGCCCTTGCCCTTTGGCAGGAGGTTCTCCTTGAGCACCTTCTTCTTGACCGCGTACTCGATCAGGACGTTCAGGATGCGCTTGTTGCGCCGCACCGAGCTGGGGGCGGCCGGCTTCCCGTCCAGCTTCGTCCCGGCCGCGCGCAGCACGGCCTCCACCGTCTCCTCGTCCTCCCAGGCCGACATGGCGAGCGTGTTGCGCTTCACCCACCGGAGGATCACGGCGACCTCGGGCGGGGCCTGGTCGCGCCGGTTCTTGTTGAACGCGTACTCCCGAAGAGCGCGCCGGAGGTCAACCCCGTCGAACATGGTCGGCTTGGACCGGAGCAGGGCAACGGTGATGGGGGTCAGGGCTTTCGCGACGTTGCGCCGGTTGTTGGCGGACGTCCGGTCCCAGATGTGGTCAACGAACTGGACCGCGAAGTCGTACCAGTTCTCGGAGGTCGCCCGCGACTGGTACGAGACCGGCAGGCCCGTGGACAGGCTGAACGCTTCCCCCTTGCGGGCGGCGGTCAGCAGGCCCGAGCGGAAGGACTCGGCGAGGGGGCCGGTGGCGAAGGGCTTGCGCCACTCCCTGCCCTCCAGCTCCCAGCGGACGGTGTGCGTGGTCTTCCGCTTGCCCTCGTACACCGAGGTCTTCCAGAACTTCACGTCGTACGTCGTGTCCATCAAGCAGCGTCCTCGTGCTCGTCCAGCCAGATCTCAAGGTCGAGCCGGCGCACGCGGAGGGCGCCGTTCGGGAGCTTGACGCAGCGGGGGGCCCGCTTCTTCTGGCGCCAGTCGTAGAAGGTGGAGCGGGTGATGCCGAGCTCGTCACACAGCTCGGGGACGGTGAGCATCGCGCGCGTCTTGGGCGTGCTGGCCATCGAGGTGCCCTCCTCGGGGCGAAAAAGTTGGAGTGACATTGCGCTGAGTCGCGACTCATCGCGACTCAAGCGGCTCAAGAAGTCGGGTTGAGGGTGATTCCGGCGTATGTGGCCACCTGCCGGCCATAGGCGTCGCGGGGCCGGGTGCGGTGGAGCTGGGGGACGACGGACAGCAGGTTGCGGCCGAAGAGCTGCTTGGTCCCGATGGCCTTCACGCCGTTGTCCTCGGCCCACTCACGCCAGGCGGCCCACAGCACGTCCACGGGCACTTCGTGGGTGGGGCCGGTGGTGCAGCGCTCGCGGACGAACGCGGAGGTGGGCGAGGCGGTGTCCTGCATCATCGTGACGGCGTCCTGCGAGGAGGCGGGCTCGGTGATCCGGCCGGTGCGCTCCAGGCGGGCGAGGCCGTCGAGGGCCCAGTTGATGATGCCGGGCATCTCGGCGGCGAGCTTGCCGGTGAGCCCGGTGTCCTCCTTGCCGAGCCAGGAGACGGTCATGTTGAGGACGATGAACCGGCGGGCGATGACGCCGGAGGAGTCGCCGAAGTTCGGCAGCTCGTTGGTGAGGACCATGAGCCGGGTCGGCAGCTTCCCGGTCCAGGGCTCGCGGTACTTGCGGTCGATGTCGATGGTGTCCTCGCCGGAGATGGTGAGCAGCCGCTCGACGACCTGGCCGCCGTCGCCGGACAGGCGGGCGTCGGAGATGACGGCGAGCGGCTTGCCGACGAGGGTGGAGAGCCCGAAGTTCGTGCCCAGGCCGGCGAGAGTGGGCCCGGCGAGGTTCTCCTTGCCGACCAGCTCCTTCAGGATCCGGGCGATGGTGCCCTTCCCGGAGCGGGAGGGGCCCTTCATGAGCAGGATCTTCTGCTGGTCGGTCCGGCCCGAGAGCACGTAGCCGAACCACTCCTGAAGGGCGGCGATGGACTCGGGGTCGTCCGGCCAGATCCCCGCCAGGAACCTCTCCCAGGTGGGCGCGGTCGCGGCGGGGTCGTAGTCGTACGGGACGGAGACGATGTTGAAGAAGGCGGGCCCGTGCGGCAGCAGCTTGCGGTCCCGGATCCGCAGGAGCCCGTTGCGGCAGGCGACGATCGGGCTGGCGTCGTGCCGGTCCTCCTCACCATCGATCCAGGACGGCGCGTCCACGTCCGAGGGCAGGAGGGTGATGGCGCTCAGCGCGTCGAGAAGATTACTGATCTTCGTCTTCGTCGGCGCCCACTCCCGCACCTCCGGCTCACCGTTCTTGTCGACGCCGGCGAAGAAGGTGGCGTGCTCCAGACGTCGGTAGAGCCCAGCACGCATCTGCTGCTCGTCGTACTCGCGCCAGCACGTCCCGGTCCACCGCATCCACGACCCGCGCCAGCGGCGCAGCCGCAGGTGTCCGTCCTCGGTGTGCCAGTCGGGCACGATCCGGCGGGCGACGGCGAGCGGGTTGGACGGCGAGGGCAGTTCCTCCGTGCCGTTCACGCGGCTTCCTTCCCCTCGGTCAGCAGCGGGCAGGCGGTGCGGTGGCGGGTGTGGTCCTCGATGAGCGCGGCGGCCTTCCGTTGCCCGAACGCAGCCACGTCCCGGCCGCAGGAGCACCAGGACCGCGCGGAAGGCGTCGTATCCCGTCCCGGGGCGGAGATCCTCAGCAGGGCGACGATCCGGGGCTGCCCGGTGTCGCCGGTCCGGGCGGTCATGCGACGGCTCCCAGGGCGGCGTTCATGCCGTTGGTGACGCAGCGGCGGGCGTACGGGGCCGGGACTCCGACGGCGACGGCGGCGCCGATGAGCTCCTCGGCGATGCCGTCGAGGCCACAGGGGCCAGGGCAGGCGGTGTGCCGGGAGGCGAGGAATCGAGCGGCACCGTAGGCGGCGGTGCCGGCGCCCTGCTCGGGGTGGGCCCGGATGTTGTCGAGTCCGCGTTCCAGGCCGGTCCGGATGAACGCGGGGGTGTGGCGGCAACCGGTGGCGACGCTGCGGTCCCACCGGGTCGGGGTGGAAGAGTCCACGGCCGCGCGGGCGGGGGTGGACTCTTCCCTCTCCACCAAGGCGAGGACGGTCGACGGCAGAACCGTCATCGGACCGGTGCCGGGCCCGAGCCAGCGGGCGTAAGCCATGGACGACTTGATGTCGACGCCGGGTCGGACCTTGTTGGCGGAGCGCATGGCACCCCGGTAGATCCAGTGCTCGCCGCGGGTGGTGGCCACGGTGCGGGTCGGGGGAAGGGCGGTGCGGGCCCAGGCGACGGCGTCGGTGTCGTCGAGGTCGACCACGGTCACACCGGCCCCGCCGGGGTGATAAGCGACGGTCTCGGCGTGCTCCCAGGCGCGGGTCCAGGCAGGCGAGGTGAGGACGGCTGGGTCGATGCTGGCGGCGGCCCACGCGTGGCAGGGCCGCGGGCAGGCGCAGGGGCCGGGCGTCTTCATGTTCGGCCGGCCGCCGCACGCGTTGTCGACGCAGTCGGGGCAGTTACCGAAGGGGCCCTTCCCCGCCCGCAGCGGCAGCACCGGCACGCTGCCCGAGGCGAGGCGCAGGGCGATGGCGAGCAGGTTGTCTCGCCGGATCGGCGTCGGATGGGTCATGCTGGATGTCTCCAGTTCTGTAGAAGGTGCTGGTAGACGAGGGCGGCCCCAGGCTTTGGCGAGACGGGGGCCGCCCTCGGCGTAGCTACGGCTTGGTGTGGCGTGCGCGGGTGCCGAGCAGGGTGAAGCGGAGGGCGGATTCGGCGAGGAGGCCGTAGGCGTAGGCGGCGCCGGCCAGGCCCCGCGCTTCGTCGTACGCCTGGTGCATCTCGTACGCCTCGTGGTCCGTGAGGTAGTCCTCCTCGTCGAGGGCGGAGGCGTACTCGCCGGCGGAGTCGCAGTCCCACCACCGCTGGCGGGCCTTCTCAAACTTGGCGTTGTCCCGCCAGCGGCCCAGGCCCTCGATGGCGGGCGGGATGGGGGCGAGCTCGGCCGGGATGGTCAGGTGTCCCTCGGCGGAGAGGCGGAGCTCGACGCGGGGCGGCTCCTGGCCGTCGAGGACGCGCAGGATGGCCCACGCGGTGCCGTAGGCGTAGCTGAGGGCGGCGTCGGTGTAGAGGCGCTCCATCCGGTCCCGGCACTCCTGGAGGGCCTTGCCGATGCCCATCACGGCGCGGTCGTGGGGCCGGGGCGGGGTGAACAGTCCGGGGGCGGTGATCTCGCCGTCGAGGAGGCGGACGCGGTCGAGGTCGTACTGGGCGGTGGCGGCCTGGGCGGCCTGGTGGGCGGTGCGGGTCTCGCGGGCGGCGGCGCCGAGGGCGAAGACGCTGTCGGTGAGGGTCTCGAACCAGGGCAGGGTCTTGGTGGGCAAGAGGGGCTCCTCAGAGGTTGGAGAGGGCGTCGATGACGCTGTTGGTGAGCTGATTGATGGGGGTGGCGGCGCCGGTGGAGGCGAGGAAGAAGCCGAAGCCGGCGGCGACGAACGCGGCCCCGTAGGTGAGGCTTCCGGAGCGCAGGAGGAAGAACAGGACGAGGCCGAAGAGGGCGACGAGCGAGACGGTGATGGCCACGGCGGATCTCCTTTCGGGGGTGGGTGTGGTCAGCGGTGCTTGTGGCGGATCAGGTCGCGGCAGGTGCCGGGGAGGTCGTCGACCCAGTCCCAGTCGTCGAGCGTGAGCCCGTACTTGGCGCCGGCCGTGAGGACCTGGACGAGCAGGTCGTACGCCTCGTCGAGTTCGGCGGCGGTGGGCGGCGTGCCGTACCGCTTCACGGTGACGATGCGCTGGGCGAGGTTGCGGCCCTTGGTGTCGGTCATGCCACGGACGGCGGTGTCGACGGCGTTGCGGGTCTCGGCCTCGGTCAGCAGCTCGTCGATGATGCGATCGGCCCACTCGTGGGTGCGGTGCTCGGACTCGGACTCGGCACGGATCTGCCGGATGCGGTCGCGGGAGATCACGGGTGAGCCTCCTCGGGGGTGGTGCGGTCGAGAAGCATGCGGAGGGCGGCTTCGGCCTGCTGGGGGACGACCCCGTTGCCGAGGGCTTTGAGCTGCTGGGTGCGGGTGAGGCCGGGGACGTCAGTGACGTGGCCGGCGGGGAGGCCCATGAGCCATTCGACGAACGCGGGGTTCAGGCGACGTCGAGCGTCAGTTGCCCCGGGAGCGGGTCGGCCGAGGACGGTTTCCCAGCGGGTGACGGCGGGGGCGAAGCGGCCCCAACGCTCCGGGCCACGTCCGTCAGAGTCTCCCCATGGCCCCATGCCGGGTTCGCGCCGCTGCTGCTCTTCGCGTCCGTCGCGGTCGGTGTCGGCAGCAGCCGCACCACTGCGGACGGCAGGGCCAGGTCGCCCTTCGAGCCGCGCTGGTTCGGACCGCCCTTCTCGCCGTCCGAGGCGCGCGGGGTCGGTAGAAGCGTCACCGTGTGGCGCAGGTTCAGCCCGCCCCGGCCCGCGTGACCCGCGCCGGTCGCCTCCGACGCGGTCGGGGTCGGCAGCAACGCCACCACGTTCGGCAAGGCGTCCTCGAAGCCCTTCCCCCGACTGTCGCGGGCCCTGGGCGTCGGAAGGCCGGGCGAGGAGGAAGAGGCGGCGGCGGTCGTGGGCAGCGCCGACCTCCGACGCGCGTACAGCGCACCACTCCGCATCGAACCCGAGGCGGGCAAGGTCGGCGAGAACGTCGGCAAACCCAAGTCGAAGGTGGTTTGCGACGTTCTCAAAGATCGCGTAGCGGGGTCGTAGAACGCGAAGGGCGTGCGCGATCGACGGCCAGATGTGCCGCTCATCGGCGGTTCCTTTCCGCTTGCCGGCCAGCGAGAACGGCTGGCAGGGGTAGCCGCCGCACAGGACGTCGACCGGCTCGACGCCGGTCCAGTCGACGGCGGTCAGGTCGCCGAGGTTGGGGACCTCGGGGTGGTGGTGGGCGAGGATCCGGGAGGCTCCGGGGTCGATGTCGGAGACCCAGGCGAGGGTGCCGCCGAGGACGGCCTGGACGGCCATGTCCAGGCCGCCGTATCCGGTGCACAGCGAGCCGATCCTCAGGTCGTCGGTCACCGGCGGGCCTCCTCGCGAGCGTGAGTGGCGGCGGTACGGACGAGGCCGAGGACCTCGGCGCGGGTGCGGCCGGTGGCGTCGTTCCAGCGGTGGTACGGCTCGGCGATCCCCCGGGCGGTGAGAACGGCCTGAAGGCGGTGGCTGGCGGCGAGGGCGGTCGTCTCGTCGCCGTAGCCGAGGCGGAACAGGACGGCCTGGGCGCCGAGGATGCAGCGATGGCCGGACGCCGAGCGCAGCGCGCCGCGGTGCCAGCCGTAGCGCTCGATGACGAGGGCGGTGAGCTCCAGGTGCTCGGCGACGCTGATCTGCCGACCGGAGCCGTGGAGTTGGCGGAGCAGCGGGAAGGCGAGGACCCAGTCGGGCAGGAGCCGCAGGGCGCGGGCGGGCGGGGTGAGGACCGGCGCCGCGACTGCCGGCGCCGGGGCGGTGCCGAGGGCTTCGGCGATGAGTTCGGCGGTGGTCTTGGTGACGAGCGGGTGCGCGGTGGTGCGGATGCGGGCAGTGAGGTACTGCTCGATCTCGCGGACCAGGAGCGCCGCCTCGTCGGCGAGTTCCGGGGCCGGGACGGCGGGGATGGTGAGGGTCTGGACGGTCACAGAGCCTGACTCCTTATGTATCGGTTTGGGCTAGTGCGGAGACCTGGACGCGGCCCGGGCGGCTTCGCGTTTACGCAGGTCAGAAAGGTGGGCGACCTGGACGGATCCGGGGCCGACCCGGACGCGGGTGTCCGGGTCGGCGGCTTCGGCGTCCGGGTTGGACCCCGCCCCGCCCGGGGGTGGACCGGGTCATATCGGGCGGGTGTCCGGGTCGTGTCCGGGTGGGATCAGGCGGTGAGCCCGAATCGGCCGGTGGCGGCGGCCTCGACGCGGGCAAGCGGGTAGCCGGTGACGCGCGAACCCTTCTCACCCCACGGGCGCTTGGCCTTCTCCTCGTCGGTGCGGACGATCAGGGCGCCGAGCTTCTCGGCGGTGACCGGGTGGCCGGCCGCCTTGAGCCGGTCGAGCAGGAGCTGCCCGGGCAGCCAGTCGGCGGGCTCCTCGTCGGTGCCGTGGGCGGCGAAGACGTCCAGGACGAACGCGAGGATCTGTGCGTCGTCGTCGCCCTGGGCGCGGAGCTGGTCGGCCAGCGACATCGGCGCGTTGGGCAGGGTCCCGGCCTCGCGGCGCCACTCAGTGGCGCGGTCCAGGAGCTCGTTGACCTGCTCGTCGGTGTAGTAGTCGGCGCGGACCATGACGGGATTGGTGCCCTCGGCCCACAGCAGGCCGGCGCCCCGCATCTCCGACTGGATCGTCTTCGCCGAGTAGCCGCTCGCGGCGGCGCCCTTCCCGAGGATCGTGTCGGACGCCTCGGGGGTGGTGCAGCGCAGGGCCCACCGGATGGACAGCAGGTCCCGGAGGCTGGTGTCGACAACGTCAGAGCCGGGCTTCTGGGTGGCGCAGAAGGTGATGATCCCGGCCGCCCGGCCACGCGAGACGAGATTGCGCAGGAGCTTGGTGATTTTCTTCCCGTACTCCTCGTCGGTCGTGTAGAACATCAGCTCGTCGACCCAGATGAGCTTCTGCCGCAGCTCCGGGTACTTGTTGGCGAGCTCCTCGGTGACCTTCCGCTTGCCGAGCTTCTTCAGCAGGGCGTAGCGGCGTTTCATGTCCTCGACCTGCTCCTTGAGCAGCTCGTAGAACGCCTCCGGGTCGGCGTCGCCCTCGAAGCACTCGCAGAGGTGCTCAAACGGCTCCAGGTCGCCGCCGCCCTTGCCGTCGGCCAGGACGAGGATGACGCGCGGGTCGAGCGCGGCCGCGAGCAGGATCGTGTTGCCTGAGGCCGACTTGCCCGCGCCCGGCTCACCGCCGATCAGGCCGGACCGCTCGACGACCGAGATGGAGATCGGCAGTCCGCGCACGTCCGGGCCGATGCTGATCGGGCCCCAGAAGTTCGCCGCCTCATTCAGCGCGAGCAGCGGACCGGGGGCGGCCTTGTCGGTGAAGGGCAGGTCGCGGGAGACGTAGAGCTCGATGCGGCCGGAGCGGCCCTTCTTCGCGATGGACACCTGGGCCTCCTCGACGCCGAACGCGGCCGCCAGCTCGTCGGTCGCGCGGATCGCGCGCTTGGCCGGCACCCCCGGCGGAAGGTCGAGGATCGCTGTCCAAGCGCCGCGGTTGTCGAGCATCGGCATCTGCACCACACGCAGCGACTCGTCATTGCCGATGACCTTCGCCGCGCGGAACGACTGGTCGAGCATCGGCGCCGTCATGCGGTCGCCGTCGCCGAGCGAGCGCCACTCGGTGGTCCAGTCGTTCTCCTCGTTGTACGGGTGGCAGCCGATGAACGCGCCGCCGGCGAACGTCGACAGCAGCCCGGCCGCCAGCCCGAGACTGCCGCCGTAGGCGTAGCCGGATCCGATCGCGGCGAGCGGCGGACCATAGACGACACCGGCCCGCAGGTTGCGGGCCCGGTTGCGGTCCTTCTTCGCCTTCTTGTGCAGGAGCACGGCCTCCTCGGCGGCCTTCGTCGCCTTCTCCGCCGCCTTCATCGCGATTTGCTTCTTCGCCCCGAGGATGCGCGGGGTGAACCGGGCCGACCTGGCGGCGATTCGGGCCTCGCGGGTCAGGACGTGTGCAGTGTGGGCGGCGGACTGGACGCGGACGCCTTCGAAGCCGACGACCCACTCGTGGCTGCGGCGCACGCCGCGGCCGAACTGGCGGATGTGGCCCTTGTCGGTGCGCTGGCGGCGGACCCATCGGCGGAAGTCCCGCCGGCGTGCCCGGTAGAACACCCCCGTCCACGCTGCCCAGCCCTCCGGCGTCTTCATCCAGGCCGGGATCAGCGGGGCGTCGTCGAAGTCGTCCAGGTCAACCTTGCCGACTACCTTCGGCTCGGCGGCCTGGGCGGCCTGCTTGTCGAGGATGACGCGGGCGATGTCGAGCACGACGGTGCGGTCGTCCGGGGCGACGGCCGGCGCCTGGGCCGGGATCGGCGGGATGACAACCGGCTGCTGCGGCGCCACCGGGGCGGCGGTCGGCGTGTCCGGCTGGTCGTTGTCGACGGACGGCCGGGCGGGGTGCAGGAAGGTGACGGTCGCGATCGTGTCGGGTTCCGGGGCGGTGGTGTCTTCGGGCAGGTGCTCGGTCATGCTGTCTCTGCCTCCGTGTGAGGTAGCGGGGCCCGGCCGGTGCTGCCAGGCGAGGGCCGGGCCCCGCGGTTCAGGGGTTGGTCAGGCGACGTGCAGGCGGCGCTGTTCGACGACCAGGTCGCGCAGTACGACCGCGTCCTCGCGGCGGATCTGCAGCCGCTTCGCGAGCGCCGATGCGGAGATCTGACGGCCCTCGGCGACCAGCTCGGCGGCGACCGCGAGAGCGTCCGGCAGGAGTTCCTTCAGCTCCGCCTCGGACCGTCCGCGCGGGGCGGTCTGGCGGGGTACCTCAGGGGACTTTTCGGGAGTGTTCGACCCAATTCCCGCTTGGGCTTCGGGGCTCTGGGTCAGCTCCGGGAAGGGGTTGAGGCGGGCGGCTTTGAAGCCGGTCTCCAGCAGCTCCTCGCGGACGTTGTCGGCGAGCTCGAACGCGGACCCGAGCGACAGCACCGCGTTGGTCGCGGTCGCGTACAGCTCGGCGGACAGGCCCGGCTCGGCGCCGGTGTGGATGCGCCAGGCGGCGGCGAACGCGGCCTCGTCGTCGAGGGCGCCGTACGGCAGGGCGGACTGGAGCTTCACTGCCGCCTCGACGATCTGCGGGTGGTGCTTGCGGCGCGCGGCCACGTGCCGGGCGCGGTCCTTCTCGGCCTGCTTCTCCGCCTTCGTCTTGCCGTGGGAGCCGTGGGTCTTGAGGTCCCAGATGTAGATCGCGAACAGCGACGAGGCACCGAGGACGAGCGCCACCCACCGGTGCTCGCTGTACTGCTCCCAGCCGTGCCAGAAGTTCACCGCGGCCGCGACCGTGGCGACGGCCCAGGTGCCGATCCGGTACTTCCTCGGTTCCCGGCCGGAGTCCTCGGCCTGCTTGCCCATGAACGTGATGGCCCAGGCGCCGCCCTCCAGCATCGCGGCCAAAAGGCCGGCCATCGGGGCCGCGACGCTCGCGCCGGTCAGTGCGCCGATCTGGGAGAGCACGGCCGGAACGATGGAGGCGACCATCACGAAGCCGACGAACAGCGTGGCCGGGTTCGCCTTCAGCCAGCGCACCAGCTTCGCGCGCTTGGCGGCCGCGGCCGCCTTCTTCGCCTGCTTCTCGGCGAGCTTGGCCTTGCGGTCGGCCTGCTCCTGGCGGCGCTTGGCGTCGGCGTCCTTGCGCTTCTCCTCCGCCCGCAGCCGCTCGGCGTCCAGCCGGGCGTCGAGTTCAAGGCGGCGGTCCTCGCGGTCCTGGGCGCGTTCGGCGGCCCGGTCGGCGCGGCGGTCCTCGCGGTACGAGCTCATCGGGTGCCTCCCGGGGTGGCGATGCCGGACAGGACGGTGGCGATCTCGGAGCGGAGCTTCGGCGAGACCCGGGCCAGCCGGTAGCGGCGGGCGAACGCCTCGTCGGCCGCCGTGGCGGCGCGGGCGAGCGTCTCGGTGATGAGGCTGGCGAGCGCGACCGCGCCGGCCACCAGGCCGAGCGCGAACTCCAGCACCGTCAGCACGAACAGCAGCGTCTGCGCGAGCGTCCTCACGACTCCTCACCCGCCTTGACGAACTCCTTGTAGCGGTCGGCGCGGAGCAGGAGGCGGTTGACGACGATCACGCCGAGCCCGGCGATGGCGCCGAGGTAGTGGACGTCCCGGTTGTCGATGACCAGGCCCCAGATCTCGACGGCGATGCACAGGGCCATCAGCGGCCAGAAGACGATGCGGCTCACGCGGCACCCCGCTCGAACCGGGCGCCGGAGCGGTGCGGGAAGGTCAGGACCCGGGCGCCGAGCTTGCCGCCGTAGTAGGCGACGTTCGCGGCGTCGACGTCGTCCTCGGCCTCGGTCGCCAGGACGTCGACGATGTCCCGCAGCGCGTCCTGGCCGGCCGCCGAGTCGAACTTCGGCAGCTCGACGTCGAAGCCGAGCGCGGCCTCGACCAGCTCCGCCTCGGTAACGATCCTCTGACCAGCAACGATCACGTTCATGGGTCGTCTTTCCTTTCACGGGGTTGGGACGGCCCGAACCGAGGCCCCGGAGGTGCAACTCCGGGGCCTCTTGCCGTCAGAACCAGGAATCTCCGGCTCCCCACCACCCCGCCCGTACGGAACCTCGATGAAGAGGGCCGGACGGGCGGAGGAGGCAGCCGACCGCAGTCATCGCTGCGGCGGTCAGATGACTCGGTTGGCGCGGCCGCTTCGCCGGTCCAGCGGGGGCGGCGCCTGAAGTCTTCGCCGGAACATCGGTACCTCCTTGGCGTCAAGCAACAGGGATGGAGCACTGCAAGGGGGACCTCGTCCCCACCCTCCGGCCGTTGCTCGCGGTCACCGGGCCACCTCGCCAGTCGGGCCCAAGCCCTGTCCCCTGGCCTTCAGCGGGATTGCAGCGTCCCCGCCTTCAGCACACACCGGTCGGGCCGCTTGCCGCCCATCTGGTGCGCACCAGTAGATTGACATCTGGTGCGCACCAGATGCAACCCCTTGGTTCGGGTTGCGTGTCGGTGTGCCCCTCCAGAGAACGGCCCGAGTCGGGCGTCTCGGTAGCCAACTGGGGTTAACCTCAGGGGTGTTGACCAGCTCCCACCTGGGGCTTTACAGGAGGCGGCATGGCTCAGGGGTTAAGGGACGTCAGGACCGCGCGAGGGTGGTCGCAGGACCGATTGGTCTATGAGATGCGGCGGTTCGCGGAGCAAAGGCTGCTCGACATCGCCTCGGCTTCCAGCCTCAAGACCTACATTTCGGAGTGGGAGAACGGCCGACGCAGCATCACGGACCGGTACGCCGCGATCCTCCGGCCGCTCCTCGGAGCTACAGACGCAGAACTGCGAGGAGCGACCGAGGCCCCTGAGGCGCAGGTGGACGGATATGCGGACCTGTTGAGTCGGATCGATGCGGCGGGCAGCGTAAGTGAGTCCATGGTCCCGTCGTTCCTGGCCCAGACCGAACTCCTCCGAACCATGGACCGGCAGATGGGTGCGACTGGTCTGGTGGACCAGATGAACGGCCACCTGGCGGCAATGGAGGAGGCGCTGACCTTCGCCGTACTGCCGGGGACGCGTCAGCCCATCGCGACTGCTCTCGCAGGGGCGTCCACCCTCGCCGCGTGGCAGGCGCTGGACGCTGGCGCCGTGGATCGGGCGTGGCGCAGGTACGAGCTAGCCAAGAGGGCCGCCCAGGATGCGGAGTCCCCGCTGTATCTAGCGCATGCCATGGGCGAGCAGGCGTACGTCCTCGCGGACGCCGGTCGCCCTCAGCTTGCGGTCGAGCTGGTGCGAGACGCGCAGCGCACCCACCCTGAGCGCCAGTCGCCTCGACTGCGGGCGTGGCTCGCGGCAGCAGAGGCCGAGCTGTGCGCCGCCGCCGGCGGCCCCGAAATGGAGTCGGCTGCGAGGGCGGCACTCGACCGGGCGACTCAACTTCTCCCGGACGACGGCGAGGTGCGCGACGCCGACATGCTGAGCATCTTCCTCAACACCGGCCACCTGTCGAGGTGGCGGGGGAACGTCCTGGCCAAGCTTGGCGATGCCTCAGCGATGGAGGAGCTGTACGCGTCGCTCCGCAGCGTCGACGAGACCTTCGTACGCGCGAACTCCGGCATCCACTGCGACCTCACCCAGGCGCATCTCGCCCGCGGCGAGCTGGACGACGCTCGGTCCCACCTCCAGAAGGCCCGATTGCTGGCGAACCGCACGGGATCCGTGCGGTACCGCCGGCGGGTGGAGCTCCTTACCGGGCGCCTCTAGACCGGGACGCGAGGATGTGGAGCAGCGCCACGAGTGTGCCGGAGCCCATGAGCTTGCCTTCGGACATCAGGCGCGGGATGTCGTCTAGGGGGATCCAGGCGATCTCCCCGGCCTCCTCGGCGTCGGTCGGCTCACCAACCTTCTCGGCGCCACGGGCCACGAAGATCTCGTGTGGCGAGTCGACCATGCCGATCATCGGCTGGTAACTGACGACGTGCTCGACAGGGCCGGGACGCCAACCCGTCTCTTCCTCGGTCTCGCGGGCCGCCGTGGCGGCGGCATCCTCGCCCGCGTCCACGATCCCGCCGGGCAACTCCCATCCCCACTGCTGCGGCACGAAGCGGTACCGCCACAGCATGAGCACGCGGTCTTGATCGTCGATCACGGCGGTTACCGCCACGCGGAAGAGCCGGACGACGTGGTGCTCGAACCGGTCGACGCCAGGAGGCTCGACGTCGACCAGGTCGAGGTTCACCCACCGGTTCTCGTAGATGCGGCGAGAGCCGTGGATCTTCCACGGCTCCATCTCCGCCGGCGTCGGAACACTGTTGCCGCCGAGTACGCGGTAGGAGCTTCGGTCATGGGCCTTGATGAAGTGCTCGTTCGACAAGCGAGCGAGCACCTGACGCAGCGCAGTGCGGCCAATCTCAAGCTCTGCGCTCAGCGTCCGCTCGGACGGCAGCTTGTCACCGGGCCCGTAGCGCCCCGACTCGATCCAGGCTCGGATCGTCTCGTAGACCCTCTGCGTCTTGGGTCCCATCCTCGGCGCACACTCCCGGATCGTCGGTTGGTTCTCGACAGCGTAACGGCGGAGGAGCGTGTGTGACTCAGACAAGTGCTGCTCGCTTCCCTAGATGCCCATCAGGGGTTCGCTGGAGCTCTTTCTCCTTCGTGACTTACCTCGTCCCGCGTCTAGCTTGGTCGTACCTGCCCCCAGGGCGATTGTGACCGCTAGGATCGGTCGCCATGCGTCGGCTACTGAAGTCCACTGTTTCGTTTGTCACTCTTAGACAACTCAAAAGCAGAAGGAGGAAAAGCGACGCCGGGCGTCACACGCCTCGTATGCCCAATTTTCCTGTCACTTTGATAACGGCCTTCGTCGTTTCCTCTGTTTGTGCATGGCTAATCTTTGCCGGAATGGCCCATCTGACGGGTGGTAGCGTCGGTCTCTGGCCTGACCGTGCCGCATCACTACCGCCTAATAGGCTATTCGATCTAACTAGGAGCACTGTCACGGCCGCCGGGCTACTGGCGGGAGTTTTCGCTATCGTCTATGCCTACAGAAAGCAGAAGATCGAGGAAGCTAACAGTTTCAGAGCTGATGCCGACAGCCTTGGGGCGAGATATCAAAGCGCGGCTGAGTTGCTGGGAAACGAAAGTTCTGCTGTCCGGCTGGCTGGTGTTTACTCGCTTTCAAGGTTGGCGGATGAGGATAGTGCTCAGCGGGAAACGATTTGTCGCCTCCTGTGCGGCTACTTGCGAATGTCGTACGACCCGGATAATCCGCCACCCGGCGAGCGCGAGGTGAGGCATACAATCATCGGGGTAATTGCGGAACATCTCCAGGATCCCGCCGCTCCGGACACGTGGTGCGGTTATCAATTGGACTTCAGCGGGGCAATTTTTGACGGTGGCTCCTTCGCTGGCTCTCATTTCGTCAACACGCGTGTCGACTTTTCGGGGTGCCGGTTTGTTGCTGGCACCACTCATTTCGATGGATGCAGCTTCGAGAGTGTAGAAGTTGATTTTGGTGACGGTGAGAGCGACCCGGCCATCTTCGATGGCGGCCACCTGCACTTTATTGGTGCTCATTTCAAGGACGGGGCGGGTCTCCGGTTCATCTTTGCTGATTTCAAATCCGGCAGCTTGGAATTTGGGGCATCAGAATTCTTGCCGGGCAGTTCAGTGAGCTTTAGTTCGGCTGAGCTGCGTGACGCCTTTATTAGCTTTGGGGGTCCTGTCTGGGTCGGGGCAAATTTCCGAGGCGGTTACGTGGGTTTTGACGGGGCGAAACTGAGGTCAGGGCTATTGAGCTTCATGGGGGTTCACTTCGCGGGCGCGGAATTGAGTCTGAATAACTTGAAGCAATCCGGTGGGATGGTGCTTTTTGACCAAGCTTCCTTTGAGGCGGGTGGCGTAACTTTCGAAGAGGCGGAGCTGTCTCGCGGCGGTGTTTCGTTCGAGGAAGCATCCAACCCTGAGGGAACGGTTCGCCCTTGGCCCCTTCCGGTAACCAAGCGGCGACGGGGAAGCGCACAGTGGCGGATTGCCGGGCGGAGGCCCCGTTCTGGACGTCGATCACATCGCGGATGAGCACTCAGGTTGCGTCACTGGAGGCCCAGCGAAGTCATCCAGGCGCGAACTGGCTGGGGTTCCAGATCCCCTGGGCCGTCCCTGCGTCCGTCTGAGGGTGGCCTACGGCCACCGGCATCCACCAACAGTCATTGATAGAGGAGCTCGTTTCCATGCGCCAACAGGGTTTCCAGCAGGCTGCTCAGGCGGTGTCCCGCTTCCTCCGCAACAAGTAGGGGCAGGTGCGCTCGCGGGGCGGTGATCACGACCTTGAGCACGGCGGTGAGGCTCGTCGGAGCGACGCAAACGCCTTCCCGTGGCCACCACGCACTGGGGCATCGGCTCGCTGCGCATCGGGCCACCGCGAAGTGTGGCTGACTCGGCGATCTGGCGACGGAGGGGCAGACTTCGTTGGCAGGCTCGCCATCGGCAGCGGGCTGGCCGGCACAACCCTCGTTGTCCATGGTCAGGCAAAGTGCGTCCGGCTCGCCCCCAGCGTCAAGGCTTCCTCCATTGCCGAATGGTCAGCAGCCACGCGGGCGCGGCCTCTACAGTCGCGCCATGGATGAGAACCGACTCGCCGGAGTCCTGCACTCCGTAGCCAAGAGGATGCGCGCCGACTTCGAACAGTCGAAGGAGTTCCAGCATCGGGCAGAGACTGGGTCCAGCCGTGAGCTCCTTGCTCAAAAGGTCTTGGCCAGCCGAGTGCCAGGGCACACCGAAGTCCTCCAGAGCTGCGAGATCATCACGGCTTCGGGTGAGACGTCACCGCAGTGCGACATCGTCATCGTCGACCGCAGTACCCCGCCCCTTACAGACTTGCAGGGGTACCGGATCCTTCCGAATGAGTGCGTCTATGGAGTCGTAGAGGTTAAGACCACCTTGAACCGCGCTGAGCTACGTGATGCGTGCCAGAAGATCCAGAAAGTGAAGGCGCTCTCCAAGACCGCTTACTATCCGACGCCTGGATACCAGCGAACGCGAACAACATATGGTAAGACCTACCCCTACACGCCAACAGTTGGAATGATCTTCGCGTTCGACAGCATCGACCTCATCACTCTCGGAAATCACTTTGCAGAGTGGTGCGCCAACGTTGAACCAGAAGAGCGGCCAGACAGTATCTGGATTCTAGGAAAGGGCTACTTCGTGTGGACCGATCCGAAGTCGGGTCTCATTAACCCGAGTCCCGAACACCGCTCCGGATTGCTCGCCCTGGAGCCTTGGCAAGATGAAGATGTATTGCTGCCTCTAACCCTGCATCTAAACCAACACTTTGCTACTGCTTGGATGCCTCCGTTTCGACTGGCCGACTACGCGGGTCAGCACCCTCTCGGGACCGCCCGACACGTCTGGACCGAGGAAGAAGCACCTCCTCAGGAGTGATCTATATCCCTCTGCGAAGGGGAGCGTCTACTGGATGCCATTCCTTGCCCTACAGCGACGGCTCCCACCCCCACAATGCCTGGGGAAATCCAGCAGTCAGGAGGTAACAGGCGTGCTAGTGGATGGAGGTGTGGGAGACCAGGCAGCTAGGTGTGCCTCGTGAGCCTTCAGAGCCTCATGCATTTGGAACGCCAGCAATGACACGGGGAAACGAGCATCCGCTACATCCCGCAGTCCGGATCGCAAGGAATCTGTCAAGATGTCCACGGTCGGCATTTCATACAGACTTCGAGCTGTTCGCAATAGCGCGTGCTCCAATTCCCCGAATGAAACCTCATGAGACTCAGTTGAACCTTTATCGAGATTCCAGTGCGCGCGATACAGTTCTCGCCACATCACCGTATACGGATCGATTTTAGATATCCCGCGCCGGGCCGTCCAAGACCCCACCGGTATGCGCCAAGCCAGACGCCTGCGGGACCTACTCGGACGCTTGCGGCCAGCAACGTGAACAATGCCGCGAAGGCTTATCGTCCTGCCTCGAACGTCCGCTCCGACGTGCGACACGACACTCCAGTAGTCGAGAAGAAACGTGACCCTACTGTGAGGCTCTAGCCGCACCAATGTATCGGTCACAGCCGCGTGCGACCCATTCCCGTCGAAGGCGAACATCCTCGGACAGACAGAGTAGCGCCGCTTTCTCGTTCCATAGATGGCAAGCGCCGGACCGTGAATCGTCAAGCTCGATCGACCGGGATTCTCGACCACCAACTGGGCCAATTCGATATTGCCCCTGCCAGGCCCGTGCCCGAATGGGTAATGCAGTTCCCATTTTCCGGTGCTATTCGTCGCTAGCGTGTCCCGACCATTCATGATTGCAGTGTTTAGGTAAACACGAACACGACCACCGTCAAGCACGTGCTTGAGGACCTGCCAACCAAGTGAAACGGCTGCTGTCCCGAAGCTCAGGCAAGCCACGAACAACGCCCAAGTTGCTACTGGCAGGCCGAAAATTTCTGCCGAAGGGGATGTCATCACACTATGCTAGCCATGCCTGCTCTTACAGGTAAACAGTCGATTCCATTCAGAGAGTTTTGTTTGGCTGGGATTCTCGGCGCCTGGACCCGACTGGAAGCGCAGCGAGTAGTGCGCGCCGGCGCTGGGCCGTCTCTGGGCCGCCCAAGAGCCGTTGTGATGTTCGCCAGACCATGACTCGCTTCTACGGCCCAACGGAAGCCGGTGGGATGGAACGGGACAGGCCGGCGGGTGGGCTACTCCGTGCTCAAGTCGGAGGCCCCGAGCGGAGACGCCGGCAGGCTCGTCCGTCGGGTGTTCTGGGTTAAGGACTACGACCGCTCCGAGCAGCCCGACGGTACGTACAAGTCGTCCGCGCCCAGTGAGGCCGTCACCCGCGGACGGTCGCGCCGGGAGTCTGGAGCGAGCTGACCGAGCGCGCCTGGGGCGGCCCGCTGCCCGACTGAGCGGGCACCCGGGGCAGACCGACCACGATGGCAGCTGATGGTGCAGCGGAGAAGAGACCACCGCCGCGCGCGGTGGTCTCTTCCGCCTGCGGGCTGAGTCGCGATCTGAGCCGCGATGAGTCGCGATGCTCGTCTCGTGGGCACCCCCTCTGACCTGCGCTGAGACGCGATGAGTCGCTTGAGTCGCGATATCTCAGAAAGTAGCTGGAACATGCTCTGGCAGAGCCCGGAACCAGGCCCTCCGGTGAATACGCGGGGAAGGCTCCGAGAGAGCGCATCAGAGAACATCGAAGGTAGCTGGTCAGCGGCCTAGGGGCGCTGCTGCGGCCAAGTCTCTTCTAAGCACTTGGCCGCAGGTTCGAGTCCTGCCGGGGGCGCTTTACCGGGACCCTCCTTCGGGAGGGTCTTTTTGCTGGTCAGGGTGATTTTCGGTCGAGGGTGAGAGGTCGGGACGGGCAGCGCCGGTGGCTTGATCTGTCCGGCTGAATGAAGCCGGGGCAACGCGGTCACCCGCCGACGGCTTCGCTCCAGCTTCCCTCTGCGCCGAGATGGAAACTCCTGCGTTGCATCCGTTGGGCCGCCTCTTCGAGTGCTTCCCGTTCCCTGGCTCGCCGGGACGGATCCGGGTCCGTGAGGTGGAAACCGAGCAGCGGGACCTCGTCCGGGTCGGCGTCGCCGGGCAAAGGTCGGCCTTCCAGGAGGAAGCCGAAGAAGGCTCGAAGGGCTTCGTTGCCCAGTTCCAGAGGGTGGAACGGCAGCGCGTACGGCTCCTCGCTCCACTCCGGGTCGGACTCCACGGGCCGGTCACCGGCCCAGTAAGGCATCTCGAAGGGGAACGGGTCACCGATGTTCTCCACGATGCCGCCGCCAGGCGAGAGGCTCAGCGAGCGGCGGAGGCGGCCCTCCTCCCAGACTGCGAAGGCAAGCCAATCCGAGACACTGTGCATCGCGTGCAGGATCACGCGACGACCCGCGGCGGCCTCCAGAAGGTGTGCCGGCAGTTCCGACGGGCGGTCGAACATCAGACGCCGGTCGCAGACCAGGTCCACGCCCGGGAAGCTCGCCGCGTACGTGAGTCCCTCCGGTGGGTACGTCACCTCCCCCAGGGCCTCGCCCTTCGTCGACTCCATCTCCCAGCCCGGGAAGACCTGGGCGATCAGCGCCGCTGTTGCCTCAGCCGCCGGCTCACCGGCCTCCCGCAAAGCCGAGGCCATGTCTCCGTCCGCGTACGCCAGTAGCGCCGTCTTCGCTCCCATGAGACGCACGCTAGCCCGCACCGCTGACAGCCCCGCCGTCCCGAGAGCGTCCGCAGTTTCCGGGAGCGGCCAGCGACTGGGCACGCCGGCACAGGTCAGAGGCACCCCACTCCCCCATCCACCAAGTGCCTTCTAAGACGTCGTTCCTTGGCGCGATCGTTCGTTGAAGTGTGCGTGACCGATCTGATTGAGCGGGTGGCGGTGCGGACGAGTTGTGGGTGCCGTTCCGGCGAGTAGGACCATCGACGGCGGATGCGACCGAAGGACGGGGGCCGTCGGCGAGCAGGTGACCCGGAAGACGCTGGCCGCGATCATGGCGGCGCCTGCGCCCACCAGGTGCTCGCTCGCTAGACCGTCTTCCACGAGCCCATGATCTGCATCTGGGTCTCCCTCACCACTACCCGTGCGTCCAGCCAGGCGTCGTACAGGGCCTCCAGTTCCGGTCCGCCGATGCCCGCTCTGACGCGGTCGCGGTACACGTGCAGTTCCGAAGAGGACATCCTGCCGACCCAGCCGGCGTACTCCACCAGCGTCATGCCCCGCTTGTCGGCGTCCTCGACGAGGACGACCGCTCTTTCGTACGTGACCCCGACTGTTTGGATCCGCTCCGGCTTCACCCGGTAGCGCCAGCGGTTGCCGTTCTGGTCGACCTCGTAAGTCCATCCGTCGTCGCTCATGGCCCCAAGTGTCGGCAAGCGCTGGGCACTTCACCAGTACTGCAACGGTCTTTGACCTAATGGTCGGGTGCGGCCCGTCACCGCCCAGTTTCGGACGCGGGTCCGCCCCGGTCCGCCCGGGCTCCCGGTCGGGCAAGAGTCGTTGACGTCGCTCTGACCAGTCGTCCTGCGGCCGGGCCCGAGGTGTCGCGGCCACGGCCACGGCGGCCGGGGGTGCGAAGTGGCTCAGAGGTGTTGTGTCCCGTCGTGTCCGGCTGGGCTAACTTCGCCTTCCCAACACCGATGGGGGAGGTTTCGTGCGCGCTCTCGTCTATCTGGGTCCCGGCTCCGTCGCACTGCAGGACCGGCCCGCCGCACAGCTCTTGAACGGTGATGACGTCGTCGTCGAGGTCGTCGGTACAGGGGTCTGCGGTACGGACCGCAAGATCCTGCTCGGGCGGTTCCCCGCTCGGCCGGGCGTGGTGCTCGGGCACGAGTCGGTGGGTGTGGTCCGGGAGACGGGGCCACAGGTGCGTTCGGTGGCCGTCGGCGACCGGGTCGTGGTCAACCCCACGCTGTACTGCGGCTGGTGCGTGCCTTGCCGGCGGGGAGCGACCAACTTCTGCCGGCACAAGGCCGGGACCGAGGTCGGCGTCGACCGCGACGGTACGTACGCGGAGAGCGTGACCCTGCCGGAACGATTCGTCGTACGGCTTCCCGACGGGCTGTCCTTCCGTGGCGCCGTCCTGATCGAACCGCTCGCCTGCGTCCTCAACAACGTCGAGGCGGCGGCCGTCTCCTTCGACGACACCGTCGTGGTGCTCGGCGCCGGGCCGATCGGGATGCTGACCGCGCTGGTCGCCGCCCGCCAGGCGCGCCGGGTCACCCTCGCCGAACCCGACGGCTACCGGCTCGAACTGGCCCGCGAACAGTTCGCGCACGTCGTGGACGTGGCCGGTACGGACCCGGCCGAAGCGGTGCTCAAGGCGGCGGACGGCGAGCGCCCCTCCCTCGTCTTCGACACCACCGGGGTCGGCCTCGACGCGGCGCTGCGGCTGGTCGACGACGGCGGCCGGATCGTGGTGATGGGCTTCGACGACAGCTACGCCGTGCCGGTGCACCCGCTCCGGCTCACCAACCGCGGCATCCGGCTGATCGGTGCCGGTGACTACCGGGCCGACACCTTCCCGGTCGCCGTCGACCTGGCCGCCGAACTCTGCGCCCGGACCTGCCCGACCGGCCGGGAGCCCCGCACCGGCCCGACCGGTCCCGCCGGCCCCGAGCCCCGCACCGGTCCGGCGCCCGGGTCCCGGACCGGTGCGAGGTCCCCGTCCGGCGGCGTGCCCTTCCTGGAGCGGCTGGTGACGCACGAGTTCCCGCTCGAACGGTACGAGGACGCCTTCGCGGCCCTCGGCGGGCTCATCCAGGGCGACAAGGCCGGCCGGACCGACGCGGACGGCCGGACCGAGGCGGACCCCCGACCCGGCGCCGTCGGCCGGACCGACGCGGCCCACCCGGCCCACGCCGACGCTCCGGTCCGCGGCGACCGCGCGCCCGGGCGGCCTCCCCGTTACGACGCGCTCAAGGTGGTCATCCGCTCGCACTCCGGCCCCGTCGGCGCCGACGGCTGGCCGGTGGGCGCGTGAGCGCGCCGCGGTTCGGGGCGATCGAGTCCGGCGGGACCAAGTTCGTCTGCCTGGTCGGCTCCGCCCCCGACCGGATCGAGGCCGAGATCCGCTTCCCGACCGGCGAACCGGCCCCCACCCTGGCCCGGGCCATCGCCTTCTTCCAGGAGCGGGCCGCGGCGTCCGGACCGCTGGACGCGGTCGGGATCGCCTCCTTCGGCCCCCTCGAACTCCGTCCGGGACACGCCCGGTTCGGCCACCTCGCGGCCACCCCCAAGCCCGGCTGGTCCGGGGTGGACGTCGCCGGCCCCGTCGCCGCCGCGCTCGGCGTGCCGGTGGGCATCGACACGGACGTCAACGGCGCGGCCCTCGGCGAGGGCCGCTGGGGTGCGGCTCGCGGCCTGGGCACGTACGTCTACCTGACCGTCGGCACCGGCATCGGCGGCGGTGCGGTGGTTGGCGGCAAGGTGGTCAGCGGCCTGGTCCACACCGAGATGGGGCACCTCGCCGTGCCTCGGATCGCCGGTGACGCCTTCCCCGGGGCCTGTCCCTTCCACGGCGACTGCTGGGAGGGGCTGGCGGGCGGCGAGGCCATGGCCTCCCGCTGGGGCACCCCGGCCGAGCAACTGACCGGGGGCGCGCTGCGGGAGGCGCTCCGGCTGGAAGCGGCCTACCTGGCCGCGGGGCTGCGCAACATCGTCTACACGACCGCGCCCCAGCGGATCGTGATCGGCGGCGGCGTCGCGGAGCTGCCCGGCCTCTTCCCGCTGCTGCGCGCCGAGTTGTCCGCCGCCCTCGCCGGCTATCCCGGGCTGCCCGAGCACGCGGCCGAGGACTTCGTGGTCCCGGCCCGGCTCGGCCGGCTCGCCGGACCGGCCGGCGGCCTGGTCCTGGCGGCCGACGCGGCCGAGGCAGCCGCAGGCGCCGCCTCCACCGGCGCCGCGGCCGCCGCCGTTGCCGGGCGGCGGCGACCGCGTTCCGGTGCTGGGCCGTCGGAGGGAAGGCACGCATGAGGCGGGCCCCGGGCCGGGCAGGCTGGCCGGTATGACGCGCGCCGCCCCGGGGGGCCTCCTCGATCCGGCCACGCACGCCTGGCTGGTCCGGCACGCCCTGCCCGGGGCCCGCCTGTACGAGGTGGACCCGCTGCCCGGCGGGTTCACCAATGACATGGCCCTGCTCACCGCCCGTCCGGCCGGCGCGCCGGGCGTGGAGCGCTACGTCCTGCGCCGCTACCGGCCCCACAGCGGCCGGGTGCCGCGCAATCCCTGCGCCGTGGAGGTCGCCGTCCTCGGCCGGGCGGCGGCCCGCACCGTCCCGGTGACCCCGGTGGTCGCGGCCGATCCGCACGGCCGGGTCACCGGCCGCCCGACCCTCCTCTACCGGTTCATGGACGGGATCCCGCTCGGCCGGGTACTCGCCGAGGGCCCGGCGAGCGGCGAGGCCCGGGACCTTGGCCGGGCCGTCGGCTCGGTGCTGGCGCGGATCGGCAGGGTCAGGCTGCCCCGCCCGGGCGCCTTCGCCGACCCGTCCCTGGTTCCGGCCGCGGACGGTACGCCTCCGCTGGGCGACCTGCCCGGCTTCGTCGACCGCTGTCTTGCCGCCACGGCCGACGGCCCGCTGAGCGACACGGACAAGGAGTTGCTCAGGACCCTGGCCCGTCGAGGGGCTCCGGCGCTGGCCGCCGTGGCGGGGGAACGCAGCCTGGTCCACTGCGACTTCAACCCGAAGAACCTCCTGGTCGAACGGCGCGCGGGGCGGTGGGAGGTGGCAGCCGTGCTCGACTGGGAGCTCGCCTTCAGCGGCTCACCGCTCTTCGACGTCGGGAACATGCTGCGCTTCGCCCACGAGTACCCGCCCGACTTCACCACGGGCTTCGTCGAGGGCTTCCGGGCCGGGAGCGGCCGACTGCCCGCTGACTGGCTGCGGATCAGCCGGACGCTGGACCTCTTCGCGCTCGCGGACATCCTCACCGCACCGCCCGACCCGGCCTACTTCGCCCGCACCCTCACCGTGCTGCGCCGGGCCGCCGACGGCCGGCCCTGACCGCTGCCGGGCGGGCGGCGCCCGCTCCTCGTCCCCTTCTCCCATCCGACCCGCTCACCTCCTTTTTCACAGGAGTCGACCTCCACACAAAGGGATCATCAAAGCCTGGCCATATATGCGGCATCAATGGCGAAGAAACGATGCATCGCCTTCTTCTCAGTACCAGACGGCCGGGTTAGTCTTCCTTGGTCGAAACGAAGGACGATCCTTTATCGAGGGAGAATTCCGCCGTGCCGAACGGAAGTCCGGAAGATGTCCTGAAGACGATCACTCCGACGGTTCGCTGCAACGGGACTCCGCCCACGCCCGCCTTGCGCGAGGGACCGTACTACAAGCCAGACACCCCTTTGCGCACGAGCTTCCGGGACGATGTGGACGGGGGTGTCCCGATGCTGCTCCACGGCGCGGTGCGCACCCTTGAGGGCAAGCCCGTCGGCGGCACCCTGCTCGACTTCTGGCAGGTCGGACCCGAGGGCGTCTACGACGACGACGGCTTCCGGCTGCGCGGCCACCAGTTCGCGGACGCCGACGGGCAGTGGCGGCTCGAGACCGTCCTGCCGGCCGTGTACCCGGGCCGGACGCGGCACGTGCACGTGAAGGTGCAGCCGCCCGGAGGCACCGTACTGACCACGATGCTGTATTTCCCGGGAGAACGCCGTAACCACCTCGACAAGTATTTCCGGCCAGAATGCCTGATGGACGTGCGGGAGACCCCCGAGGGCTGGGACGCCTCGTTCACCTTCGTACTGGACGTGTGAATTCCACCCCCTTCACCGCAGCCCGGCCCGCATTCCCGTCCCGTATGCCCGGCCGTGTCTTCCTGGCCGCATTCCCCGGCCACACTCCCCGGCCGCATTCCCGGACCGCATTTCCCCGGGCGCATTCCCCGACCGAATTCCCGCCATCCGCCGTCCTTCGTGTCCGCGGGACGGAAGCCGACAGGAGATACATGGCAGACCTGATACGTGCCCAGCGCGACGACCGCGGCACCGCCCGGAGCGATGTCCGCGGCGAGGCCCTGAGCTACGTACAGAACCATCTGTACTACCCGGTCAGCGCGTACGAGATGGACCACGGTGAGGGCGTCCACCTGTACGACACCGACGGCAACGAGTACCTGGACTGCGCGTCCGGCACCTTCAACCTGAGCCTCGGATACGGTCACCCCGAAGTGGTCAAGGCCATGCGCGACCAGGTCGAACGGCTGGTGCACACCACCTCGACCTTCCAGACCGCTCCCGTCAACGAGCTGGTCCGGCGGCTGGTCGAGGTCACCCCGCCGAACCTGACCAAGGTGCACCTCAAGGTGTCGGGGGGCTCCACCGCCAACGAGGGCGCGGTCAAGATGGCGCAGCTCGCCACCGGCCGGCGCGACGTCGTCACCCTGTTCCGCAGCCACCACGGCCAGACCATGATGACGACCACCATGTCGGGCGAGTCGTTCCGCAAGGAGCCCTTTCCGCACCTGATGCCGGGTGTGCTCCAGGTGCCCGACCCCTACTGTCTGCGCTGCTTCTACGGCCAGGCGGGGCCCGACAGCTGCGGCATGCTGTGCGTCGAGCGCATCAACGACTTCCTGGACCACGCGAGTTCGGGCAGCGTCGCCTGCGTCGTCGTGGAACCGGTCTCCGGCAGCGGCGGCAACATCGTGCCTCCCGACGGCTATCTGCCCGCCCTGCGTGCCCTGTGCGACGAACGGGGCATCGCCCTCGTCTTCGACGAGATCCAGACCGGCATCGGCCGGATCGGCCGGATGTTCGCCGCCGAGCACTTCGGCGTCCGGCCCGACATCCTCACCACCGCCAAGGGCCTCGGCGGCTCCGGTGCGCAGGTCGCGGCCATCGTCGCCGACGAGCGGATGTCCGGGCTCAGCAGCGACCACCACTCCTTCACCTACGGCGGCAACGTCCTCGCCGCCGCCGCGGCGGTCGCCACCCTGGACGTGATCGGCCGCCCCGGCTTCCTGGAGAACGTCCGCGCGGTCGGCGCCCACGTCATGGAACGGCTGCGCGCGCTGGCCGCACGGCACAAGGCCGTCGTGGACGTACGCGGCCTCGGTCTGATGATCGGGATCGAGATCGGCGACGACCGGGGGCGCCCGCACAGCGAACGGGCCCAGGCCCTGGCCCGGCGCGGCATGGACCACGGCCTCATCCTGCGCACCTCCCGCTACGGCCGGGGCAACGTGATCAAGATCCGGCCGCCGCTGATCCTCACCCACGAGGAGGCCGATCTGCTCTGCGACCGGCTCGACGCGCTCTTCGCCGAGGAGGCCGCCGCGTGACCGCCCCCGCTCCCGTCCCCGCGCCCGGCGGCCCGCCGTCCGCCGCGGCCATGCGCGCGTACGTGACGGGTCTCGCCGCGGCCGTCCGCGAGGCCGTGCTGGCCGCCCGGCACCGGCACGGCAGCCGGCTGGTGCGGGGCCTCTCGCCGGGCGGCGACGCCCAGTTCGGCCTCGACGAGGTCGCCGAGGCCGCCGTCTGGAAGTACATCGCCGGCCACGACCTGCCCGTCGCCGTCTACTCCGAGGACCGCGGACTGCAGTACCACGGCGCCGACCCGGCCCATCTGCTGGTCGTGGACCCCATCGACGGCACCCGCCCCGCCGTCGCCGGCCTGGAGTCGGCCACCGTCTCGGTCGCGGTCGCCCGGATGGCGAAGCGCCCCCGGATCGCCGACGTCGAGCACGCGCTGCTGATGGAACTGCGCACGGGCGCCTACCTCTACGGCGACCTCACGACGCCGGGGATCACGGCGTACGGCTACGACCACCCCGTCCCGGCGCTGACCCGCACCACCGACCCGGCGCGGATGTTCTGGTCACTGGAGTTCAACGGCCACCCGGCCCGTCTGATGACCGAGGCCTACGGTCACCTCATCGACCTGTCGGCCAACACCGGCGGGGTCTTCGTCTTCAACAGCGCCACCTGGTCGATCTCGCGGCTGCTCACCGGCCAGCTCGACGCCTACGTGGACATCGGCAACCGGCTGCTGCGCGACGATCCGGCGCTGCTGCCCGAGTTCGAGCGCGTCGGCAACGGCCGGGTCCTGCACCTGTTCCCGTACGACATCGCCGCGGCCGTCTTCCTCGCCGAGCGGGCCGGGGCGGTCGTCACCGACGCCTACGGACAGCCCCTCGGCAGCACCGTCCTGACCGACCTCGACGTCGGCAACCAGCGGTCCTGCGTGGCGGCGTCCACGCCCGAGCTGCACCGGGCCCTGCTGGCGTCCGTCCGATGGAAGGAATGACGCCCATGCGCCCCCGGACCACCCCGCCCGGCACGACGACCGGTGCCGCAACGACCGACGCCACCACGGCCGGTGCCGCCACCGCCGCCACCACGACCGGCACCACCACGGCCGCCGTCCCCGACGACACCGAGTTCAAGGCCCTGCTCGACCGGCTCTCCGACAAGGCCACCCAGGACTACTACAACCCGTTCACCACCTTCGACTGGCCGCCCGCGATCCCCGCCGACGGCCTGTGGATGTCGCCCGAACTGCTCTCCGTCCACGGCACGGAACTCATGGACGAGCTCAGCCCCGACCAGCTCCGCGCCCTGAGCAGGTGGGAGAGCGTCAACTTCTACAGCCTGAACGTGCACGGCATCCGCGAGCTGCTCATCGAGGTCACCCGGCGCATCCACACGCCCGGCTTCGAGCTGCCCTCGGAGTTCTTCCACCACTTCGTCGGTGAGGAGAACGATCACATGTGGTTCTTCGCCACCTTCTGCCTGCGCTACGCCGACAAGATCTACCCCGACAAGTCGGTCAGGCTGCCCGAGGCCCCGCGCGACCCGGACATCCAGAACTTCCTCGTCTTCGCCCGGATCCTGGTCTTCGAGCAGATCGTCGACCACTACAACGTCCACCTGGCGGCCGACGACCGGCTGCATCCGACCATCCGGCACATCAACCGGCTGCACCACCAGGACGAGTCCCGGCACATCGCCTTCGGCTGCCGCCTGGTGCAGCTGCTGTGGGAGCGCCTGCTGCGCGGGGGCCTCGACGACACGGCCCGGCGCGACCTGCGCGGCTACCTCGACCGCTACCTCGCGCTCAGCATCGCGGCCTTCTACAACCCCGCCGTCTACCGCGACGCCGGCCTCCCCGACGGCTTCGCCCTGCGCAAGCGGCTGCTCGCCCACCCCGCGCGGCAGGCCGCCCACGCCAGGGTCCTCCACAAGACGACCGGTTTCCTCCGGCGGATCGGGGTGTTCGATGACTGACACCGGCCGCCTGACCAGCGGGGCCACCAGGGCCGCCGGAACGACTGGGACTACCGGGGCGACCGAGGCCACCGGGGCGACCGGGGCCGACTGGTCGGTCCGGGACGGGCTCGCGACCCTCGACGAACCGGCCGTCGTGCTGAGGGCCGCGCTGGACGCGGTGTTCACCCGCTGGGGCGCCGAGGCCGGGGCCCGGCAGCAGAGCTACCCGCCGCTGCTGCGGGTGGAGGACCTGCGGACCCTCGACTACTTCCGCAACTTCCCGCACCTGGGCAGCCCGGTCACCCGGATCCGCCCCGACCGCCTGGCCACTCTCGCCACCACTCCCTACGAGCCCACTCCTCCGTACGAGCCCACTCCTCCGTACGACGCCGCCGAACCGCCCGGCTCGGCCAGCGAGCCACCCGGGCCGGCCGCACTGCCCGCCGCCGACCTCGCCGACGCCACCCACCTCCTGCCCTCCGCCGCCTGTTACGGCTGCTTCGTGCACCTCACCGGGAGCAGCAGCGACACCCCCGTCCTGGTCAGCACGGTCGCGCAGTGCTTCCGCCGTGAGGACCACCACGACGGGCTGCGCAGGCTCTGGGGATTCACCATGCGGGAGCTGGTGTGCGTGGGCTCGGCCGACACCGTACGGGCCCACCTCGACCGGCACCGGGAGCGGATCCTCGCCTTCGGCGCCTCCCTCGGCCTCGCCCTGGACCGGCGGCCCGCCACCGACCCGTTCTTCCAGAAGGACGGCGCGCGCACCGTCATGCAGCTGCTCGCCCCGGTCAAGGAGGAGTACCTGCACACCGACGGCACCGCCCTCGCCTCCACCAACAACCACCGCAACTTCTTCGGCGAGCGCCGCACGATCGACCACGCCGGCCGCCCGGCCTTCACGGGCTGCGTCGCCTTCGGCCTGGAGCGCTGGGTGCACGCCCTGGGCGACCTGTTCGAAGGCGACCTGGCCGCCGCGCACCGCGCGGTCCGGCGGGCGGGGGAACGCTCGTGACCCGGCTCGCCACCCTGCTGGGGCTCGAACTGCCCCTGCTACAGGCCGGCATGGGCGCCGTCGCCGGGCCCGCCCTGTGCGCCGAGGTCTCCCGGGCCGGAGCCGGCGGCACCCTCGCCCTGTACAAGGAGGCGCCCGCGCGGGCGGCCCGGCTGGTCCGGGAGACGGCGGCCGCCGCCGACGGCCGCCCCTTCGGGGTGAACGTCGTCCCGGAGGTGACGGGCCCGGCCCGCTGTCTTGAGCAGCTCCGGGCGGTCCTGCCGGAACTGCCCCGCAACGGTTTCGTCACCGCCTTCGGGCTCCCCGCCGACGACGCGGCCCGGACCGTACGGGCCGCCGGACACCCGCTGGTGGTCCAGGTCGGCACCCCCTCCGACGCCGACACCGCCCTCGCGCGCGGCGCGGCCGTCCTGGTCCTCCAGGGCACCGAGGCCGGCGGCCATCTGCTCGGCGCCCAGCCCGTGGACGTCCTGCTGGCCGCCGTCCGGGCCCGCCACCCGCACGCCGTCCTCGCCGTCGCCGGCGGGATCGCCACCGGCGGGGACCTCGCCGGCGCGGTGGCCCGGGGTGCGGACGGCGCCATGGCCGGCACCCTGTTCGTACCGGCCGGGGAGTCCACCGCGCACCCGGAGTTCAAGCGGCGTGTGGTCGAGGCGGTGGCCGAGGACACCCTCGTCACCTCCCTCTTCGCGATCGGCTGGCCGCACCGCCCGCACCGCGTCCTGCGCAACTCCCTCACCGCCGCGAAGGAGCGCGCCCCGGCCGCCTTCATCGCCACCACCCGGGTGGACGGCCGGCCGTACCCGGTGGCGCGCTACAGCGCGGCCGCGCCGGGCGAGGCCACCACCGGGCGCGTCGAGGAGATGGCCATGTACTGCGGCCGGTCCTGCACCCGCGTCACCGCCGCGCACCCGGCCGCCGCCATCGTCGCCCGGATCCGCCAGGAGTACGAGGACGCCCGCGTCCTGCGCGCCGGCTCGCACCCGGGCACGCCCCCCGCGCCTCACCGGATCCAGGAGAGATGACATGGCCGACGTCACCAAGCCGATCGTGGACTGGCTGCGCGAACGCAACCCCACCGTCGGGGACATTCCGGACGACCTGGACCTGATCGAGAGCAGGCTGATCGACTCGCTCGCCTTCATGGAGTTCGTCCTGCTGCTCGAGGACCTGATCGGCCGGGAGCTGAGCCTGGAGGAGATCGACGTGAACCAGTTCCGCACTCTGCGTTCCCTCTCGGAGCACTTCCTGAAGGGGTGAAGCGCCGTGGCACAGCACCCGCCGCCGTCCGGGCCCGACGACCCCGGACCCGGCCTCGTCCGGTCCGACCCCGGCCCCAGCCCCGACCCCGGACCCGGCCTGGTCGCCTCCCTGCACCTCGCCGCGCACCCCGGCGCGCCGACCTTCCCCGTCGCCCAGGTGCGCGCGGTGATCGGCCGGGGCCTGCTGGGGGACCGCAACTACTGGGCGGGGCAGGGCCCCCGCCCGCGCCGCCGGGGGACCGGACGGGCCTCGGGGGTCTGCGACGTCACCCTCATCGAGGCCGAGGCGCTCGACGCCCTCGCCCGCGAGCACGGCATCACGCTCACCCCCGCCGAGTGCCGCCGCAACCTGGTCTGCCGCGGCGTCCGGCTCAACCCGCTCGTGGACCACGAGTTCCGGATCGGGACGGTGGTCCTGCGCGGCCTCAGGCTCAGCGAACCCTGCGCCCGCCTGGAACGACTGGTCCGTCCCGGCCTGATCCGCGGCCTGGTGCACCGCGGCGGGCTGCGGGCCGAGGTGGTCCGCGGCGGGACGATCAGGATCGGCGACCGGATCCACCCGCCGGCGTGAAGCGCGCCGGGACGGGCCCGTACACGTCCATGTCCGGAGGCCCGGCCGGCTCGTCCCCGCACCGCGCGGAGGGCGGGCCGCCCGGCCCCCGGCTCTGCAGGCAGGAAGACAGCATGGCGATCGAAGGCACCGCCCCCGGGCGGAAGAACGACACGGCACCGGGCCCCGGCGCGGACGCCCCCGCGCCCCGGGCCATGGACCCCGGCGCGGACATCCCCTCACCCCGGGCCACGGACCCCGGCGCGGACGCGCCCTCGCCCCGCGCCGTGGAACGCGCGGAGCGGGCCGCCAAGGTGCTCGCCGAGACGGGAGCGAGCGTCTCCGTTCGCCTCCTGGACTGGGGTTTCGCCCTCCGCCTCGACCAGGGGGCCGTGGACCGGCTCGTGCCCGCGGACGGCACCGGCCCCGTGAGCGGTTTCCCCGGCCTGGTGCGGGACGTGCTCGCCGGTGCCCTGCCCGAGGAGCTCGCCGAGGCCGTCGGCGCGCGGCTGACCGAACGCGCCGGGCGGATCCGGGAGACCGCCCGGGGCGCCGGATGCGAGCTGACCTCTCCGTGGGCCGCGCCCACGCTGCTGGCTCCCCTGGCCCTCGACGCCCCGCCGCCCGCGAACGGCCTGTGGTTCAGCGCGTATGCGCCGGGCACGGGCTGGGGGCCCGAGCGGCAGTTCACGGCCTGCTACGCCTCCGAGACCCCCGCCCTGGCCGTCTTCCGCGGCGACCTGTACTGCGTCTATCAGGGCCGGGGCGACGACCCCGAGTTGTGGTGGACCGCGCACCGCGCGGACGGCGGCCGGTCCGAGGACCGGCCCTTCCCCTCGCACCACACCCTGGGCAGCCCGGCCCTGGCCGTGTTCGAGGACCGGCTGTACTGCACGCACCGCGGCGGCTCGGGCACCTGGGGCATGGCGCTGACCTCGTACGACGGCGACACCTGGAGCCCGGACCGGCCGGTCCCGTACGCCGAGAGCGTGTACGGCCCGGCGCTGGCCGTCTTCCAGGGCGCCCTGCACCTCGCCTACGCCGAGGCCGGTCAGCGGATCATGGTCACCACCAGCCGGGACGGCCGCACCTGGACCGCCCCCGAACCCGTCCCCGGCTGTGTCACCACCAGGTCCCCGGCGCTCGCCGTGTACGACGGCGCCCTGCACCTGCTGCACGGCAACCCCAAGGACGGGGCGATCCACTGGAGCCGGCTGCGCGGCGGCACCTGGACCTCCGAGGGCGCCCTGCCCGGGCACCGCACCCGGAGCAACATCGGCCTGGCCGTCTTCGACGGCGAGCTGATCTGCGTCCACCGCGACCGGGCGCGCCAGCGGCTGTGGTGGTCCTCCTACGACGGCACCCGGTGGAGCGAGGCCGCCGAACTGCCCGGCCACAGCAGCAAGTACGGCCCGGCCCTCGCGGTGTACCGCGACCGGACCGGCACCCGCGACCAGCTCCTGTGCGTCCACCGGGGCCACGGCCGGCGCCTGGTCACCGCGACGGGAGAGGTGCTGACCGACGAGGACCCGGCGGGCCTGCACGAACTCGACGACCCGGAGGCGGTCATCGGCTGATTCCCCGCTCCAGGGGGCCGGCCGCGGGCGGCTTCGCGTCCGGGGCGAGGCGTTCCACCGCGACGAGGGCCGCGTCGTCACCGAGGTGGCCGCCCGCGTGAGCCCGCAGGTCGGCCCGCAGGTGGTCGAGCAGGGTCGGCGGGTCGGCGTCGGCCCAGGCGGCGAGGCGTTCGGTCAGGGGGTAGAAGGCGCGCGTACGGTCGCGGGCCTCGACGACCCCGTCCGTGTAGAGGAGGAGCACGTCGCCGACGTCGAAGGGGAAGGTCTCCACCGTCACATCGGGCGCGACGACGTCCGACAGGCCCAGCGGCGGACTCGCGTCGGCGGTTTCGAGCGGGATCACCCGCCCCTGGCGCAGGAGCAGCGGCGGCGGGTGGCCGCGGTTCACCAGGCGTACGACCGGCTCGCGGTCGGGTATGTCCAGGACCAGAGCGGTGACGAAGGCCTCGTTCGGGTCGTCGGCCGCCCCGTCGGCGCGCGAGCCCGCCGCCGCGCCCTCCGTCTCCTCCGCCGAGCCGACTCCCTCCTCCAGGTGTCCGACGAGTTCGGGCAGCTCGTGCTCGCGGCGGGCCGTGACCCGGAAGGCGCCCAGGACGAGCGACGCCTCGCTGATCGCGTCGAGGCCCTTGCCCCTGGCGTCCCCGATGAGCAGCCGGGTCCCGGACGCCGTACGGGCCGCCGCGTACAGGTCGCCGCCCATCTGCGCCTCCTCCTCGGCCGCCAGATAGACGGAGGCGATGTGCAGGGGTCCCGCCCGGTGTGGGAGCGGGCGCAGGACGACGCTCTGGGCGGCCTCGGCGATGGAGCGCAGCCGCGTCACCCGGCTCTCGTCCTCCTCGCGCAGATGGGCGAAGAAGGTCACGATGACCGAGATCAGGATCAGCGCGATGATCTGGTAGGTGTGGTTGAGGTCCGTGAGGCTCGTCCGCACGACCGCCACGACCGCCTGGGCGAGGACCGCGGCCGCGCCCACGAAGGCCGTCATGCGCGGCCCGGCGAAGGACGCCGTCACCGCCGGCGCGGCGACGAGGAACGGTCCCAGGTGCACCTCCGGCGGCGACAGGATGTCGACCACCGTGACCGTCGCGATCAGGGTGAAGGGCACGGCGAGCAGCGCTCCGCCACCGCGCCGGGAAAGGCGGAGGCGGAAGGCTCGCGGGTGGGCACCCATGGAAAAAGGCATACATCAGCCGATGGCGCCTGTCCTGTTGCCGGCCCGGCCCGCTCGCCCCGCCGGGAAACGGGCGGTCACAGCCAGAACAGCGGCGGTGCGGTCGGGACGGGACGGGACGGTCGGGACGGTGCGGTCGGGACCGCGGCGGCGGCGAGCTGCCCTCACTCCGAGGTCGTGGCGAGGAGGATCTCGGCGGCCGAGGTGACGTTGTCGGCCCGGACGGCGCGGGCCATCGCCTCGCGGGCCAGGTCGGTCGGCGTGTGCGGCGGGACGACGAGGAGCGCGAAGTGGTCCTGGTCGCCCCGGGTGATCAGGACGGTGTCGTCGCCGACGGGATACGAGTCCAGCCGCACGACCCGGTCGGCGACGACCAGGCGGGTGGGGACCTCCTCCCAGGCGTCGGTGTCCAGGCCGACCCTGGTCACCGGGCCGATGTGGGCGGTGAGGGCCTCGATCAGCGCCGGCAGCTCGGCGGCGACGTGCCGGGAGCGGGGCCACCAGGCCCCGTCGAGGACGCCTTCGCGGGAATGGGTGGTACGGAGGCGGAGCACGGCCGTCCCGGGGCGCACCGCGCCGTGGACCTCGTCGGGGAGGAGCCGGGAGGGAGGGGGGTCGACGGATGCGGCCATGATCGGTTCGCCCTGTCTGTGCGGTGCGACGGCCCCGTGCGCGGCGTTCCTGACGCCGGAGCGGTCGGTTCGGCGCTCTGTCACCGTGCTTCCCGCTCTGCCACCGCGCTTCCCACCGTACTCCCCGGCCCCCTGGAACCCGCTCTGATCAGGGCGGACGCGCCGGTCGCCGGCCGAGGCGTCGGCCGGGGACGGTGAGGGCCGTCTCGCACCCCGTAACGGGGTAGACACCTGATGTGAACACGACGCTCGACACTCCGCGGATCGCGCGGCTCCTGCGGGAAGGGGTCCGCGCGCAGGTCTACCCCGGCGCCGCCTGGGCCGTCGGTGATGCCGGCGGCCTCGTCGCGGGCGGTGCCGTCGGGTCGCACGACGGGACGGCGGGCGGCCTGCCCACCCGCCCCGACACGCTGTTCGACCTGGCGAGCCTCACCAAGGTGATCGCGGTGTGGCCGGTCGTCGGCACGCTCGTAGAGGACGGCAAGCTCCTGCTCGACGCGCCCCTGGGCTCCTTCTGGCCCGAGGCCGCCGGGCACCCGCTCGGTGACGTCACCCCGCTCCAGCTGCTCACCCACACCGCCGGGCTGCCGCTGCGCGCCAACCTCCGCGCGCTGTACGGCTCCGATCCGCAGGACGTACGGGACGGGGTGCTGCGGGAGGTGCTGCGGCGGCGGCCCGGGGAGGCCGTCGAGTACACCGACCGGGCCGCGCTGATCCTCGGCTATCTCGCCGAGCACCTCACCGGACTGCGCCTGGCGCGGCTCGCCGCCGACCGGGTGTGGGCGCCGCTGGGCATGACGGAGACCCGTTTCGGGCCGCTGCCGGCCCCACTGGCCGCCCGCTGCGCGCCGACGGAGTACGACGAGGAGACCGGCGCCCATCTGCGCGGCACCGTGCACGACTTCTCGACCCGGCTGCTCGGCGGGGCCTGCGGCATCGCGGGCGCCTTCTCCACCGCCGGGGACCTGGGGCGCTTCCTGCGGCAGGTGCTCGACCCGGTGCGGCCGCCGTTCGGGCCCGAGTGGGTGGCGGCGTCGCTGCGGGTCCGCACCGGCGAACTGGCCCCGGTGCGCGGTCTGTTCTGGCACCTCGCCCCGGGCACGGCGGTACGGGACGACGTCTGGGCGCACTACGGCTTCACCGGCACCGGCCTGTGGGTCAGCCCCTCGCGGGGCCGCTGGGCGGTCCTGCTCACCAACAAGCTGTACTTCACCCGCGCCACCGGTCCCGTGACGGCGGTGCGCGACGCGTTCCGGGAAGCGGTGTTCGCCCCGTTGTGACCGGAAGCTGCCGGGCTCGTTGCACGCCGTAAACGATCGGGAAGGCGAGGAGGCGCGGCGATGGGAGACGAGCGGGCGGTGTTGGTGGAGGAGCCGGCGACCACGGAACGGGGCGAGCGGGCGGCCGGGGAGCAGGGGACGGGGAAGCGGGGGACGGGGGCGGCCGGGAGACCGGCGGCCGGGCGGCCGGGCACCGGCGGCGGCCCGGTGCTCGGCGACGCCGGGGACGTACGGAGGGCGGCGGAGGATCTGGACGCGGGCTGCGCGGTGGTGCACGGCTTCGCCGCCCTCTACGCGCTGACCGCCCGCCCCGACCGCGAGGTCGTCGCGCGGGTCCACCGGATGACGGGCCGCCCGGAGGACCGGGCCGGCGCGGTCACCACCGTGCCGTCCGCCATCCCCGGGCTCTTCGACTGGACCCGGCTGCCCGCCGAACTGCCGCGGCGGCAGGTCCGGTCGCTGATGGACGAGCTGTACGAGCTCGGCCCCTTCGCCTTCCGCGGCCCCGCCGCGGACCGGCTCCCGCCGCATCTCACCTCGGCCGAGGACGGGGTGACGACCGTTCAGGTGGTCGCGCCCGGCCGGCACTGCCCGTCGAACGACTTCCTCCGCGCGGCCCTGGACCGGACCGGCACGGAGTACCTCTTCACCGTCTCGGCGAGCCGCTCGCGCGAACTCCCCCACTGGCGGGCCGACGCGGCCGCCCGGGACTTCGCGCACGAGCCGTGGGTCCGGGTCCTGTCGCACGCCGACGAGGCCGCGGCGCGGCTGCGCCACCCGCACCACACGCCGGTGACGACGAGCGTGGTCTCCTTCCACCGCTTCGCCGGGTGCGGGCGGGCCGGGCTGCCGGCGCTGACCCTGGAGCGTCAGGGCTCCCTGTCGGCCGAGCACATCCGCTCCGTCGCCGCGAACCACGGCTTCGCGCTCACCCTCGCCCCGGGAGCCGCGGGCCCCCGGCCCGTCCCCCGCGTGTACCCGCCGTCCCTTCCGGGGCGCCGCTCCTGAGCCGGGCGGCCGGGTGCCGGGGCCGTACACGGGGTACGCGGGCGCCAGGGCCGTACGCGGGCGCCGTTGCCGACGGCCGTACGCGGGTGCCGTTGCCGACGGCCGTACGCGGCTCCCGGGGGACCGTACGCGGGCGCCAGGGCCGTACGCGGTGCTGTTCCCGACGGCCGTACGAGTCGTCAGGGCCGTACGAGTGCCGCGCCCAGCCACACGGCGCCCAGGCCCGCGGCGACGCTGCCCGCGACGTTCGCCGCCGCGTAGGCCCGCGCCCCGCCCTCGTACAGCTTCAGCGTCTCGTACGAGAAGGTGGAGTACGTGGTGAGGGCGCCGCACAGGCCCGTGCCGAGGAGCAGGCCGGCCCGGGTGGAGGCCACGCCGGTGAGGAGGCCGAGGGCGAAGGAGCCGGCCACGTTCACGAGGAACGTGCCCCAGGGGAAGACGGAGTCGTGGCGGGCCTGGACCAGGCGGTCGGTGAGGTAGCGCAGGGGCGCGCCGACGGCGGCGCCGGCGACGACGAGCAGCCAGTTCACTCCTGCGGCTCCCGGCGCCCGTACCGTACGACCTCGCACGCGGGCGTCACCGGGCCGGTGAGCCGGGCCCTCTCCTGGTGCGTCATCCCCGCCTCCTCGCCGGGACGGTCCGTACGGCGGCGCGGGTCGCCACGACGGCCGCCCAGACGGCGGCCAGCGCGGTGAGCGGGGTCGCCGCCAGGTGGAGCATTCCGCGCGTGACGTCACCGTCGGCGAGCAGCCGCTGGGTGTCGAGCGCGTAGGCGGAGAAGGTGGTGAAGCCACCGCACACCCCCGTGCCCAGGAAGGGCCGCAGCAGCGGGTGGGGCGGGGTCGGGGTCTCGGTGGCGAGGACCATCAGGACGCCGAGGGCCGCGCAGCCGGTCGCGTTGACGGTGAGGATCGTCCACGGGAACGCGCCGGCCGGGGTCGGCCAGGCGAGGGTCGCCGCGTAGCGGACGGTCGCCCCGAGGGCGCCGCCGGCGGCGACCGCTCCGACGACCGGGAGCTGTGCGCAGAATCCCATGGCACCAGGTTAGGGCGCGCCGGGCGCCGGGCCCCGGCGGGGACGGCCCTGATGGGACGGGGGTGGCAAGCGAGGCGCACAGGCACGGACCCCGGCCTGGGGCATTAACCGGAGTCCGGCCCGTGCTGCCTCGCCCCGATGGTCCGGGCGGGGCGCCGCACGGGTCAAAGGCGGCCCGGCGAGTCTGTCAGATACCCCCCACGGGGATGGGGCGACGAGAGCGCCGGGGGGTGGCCGGCCCCGGGGGCGGACCTGTGGGCGGAACGGGGGGCCGGGCGGTC
This sequence comes from Streptomyces sp. NPDC126499, assembly GCF_040302485.1. Lineage (NCBI taxonomy): Bacteria > Bacillati > Actinomycetota > Actinomycetes > Kitasatosporales > Streptomycetaceae > Streptomyces > Streptomyces sp. NPDC126499. Next base: position 287,803 of record NZ_JBEOUO010000003.1, read on the forward strand.
GGACCGGGGGCCGGACCGGGCGGGAACAGGCGGCCGGACCGGGAGCCGGACGGGGGGCGGTGGTCCGGCCACCATTCGGCGGCCCAGACGGGTGCCGGGTACACCTCGTGCCCACGGCGGCGACGCGCGACCGTGGAGGTGCAGCGGGAGGGAGCTGCTCAACCCGTAGGGCAGGAGTGTCGTGAGTACATCCGTCGCAACCAGGTTCAGGACCGTCACCGCGCACCGGGACGCGGCCGCCGAGGACGTGTACGGCGAACTCTGCGCCGCGCTCTTCTCCGGATTCCCGCGCCGTGACCAGCGGCTGAAGGCCGAGCAGTACCTGCGCGGTCTGCTGACCGCGCAGGGCCGCAAGTCGATCCGCAACATCGCCGCGCAGATCGGCGGCCCGGCCGCCGAGCAGAGCCTGCACCACTTCATCTCCAGCTCCACGTGGGACTGGCGGCCGATGCGGGCCGAACTCGCCCGCTACCTCCAGCAGAACAGCGCCCCGCAGGCGTGGGTGGTGCGGCCGATGCCGATACCGAAGGCCGGACAGCACTCGGTCGGTGTCGACCGGCGCTTCGACCCCGAGCGGGGCCAGGTGTTCCGCGGGCAGCAGGCGTTCGGCGTCTGGTTCGCCTCCGAGGAGACCAGCGTCCCCGTCAACTGGCGCCTCTTCCTGCCCGATCCCTGGGTGAAGGACCGCACGCGGCGGGACCGGGCGGAGGTGCCCGAGGGCGCGGCGGAGGAGACCCTGGAGGAGTGCGCGGTCAACGCGGCGCTGGACACGGCCCGCTGGCCGGACGTGGCCCGCAAGCCGCTGCTGCTCGACATCCGGGGCGGCGCCGGACGGCCGGCCCTGCACCGGCTCGCGCTCGCGGGCGTCCCCGTCGTCGCCCGGATCGGCGCGGGCTGCCGGCTGACCGTCGCCGACCGCTCGCTGCCCGGCTTCGGCGCGGGACCGCTCACCGCGCTCCAGATCCTGGAGTCCCTCAAGGGGCTGCGCCGCCCGGTCAGCTGGGTGGACGCGGCCGCCGGGATGCGCACCTCGCGCACGTCGCTGGCCACCGCGGTCCGGGTCACCCTGCCCGTCCCGGCGGGCGAGCGGCAGCGGCCGCTGCTCCTGCTCGGCGAGTGGGACGACCCCCGGCGCTCCCCGGCCCGGCTGTGGATCACGGATCTGACGGGGTCGTCGGTCGGGCCGCTGCTGCGGCTGACGAAGCTGTCGCGGCGGGTCGAGCGGGACTTCCGCGCGGTCGGCGAGGGCGCGGGCCTGCGGGACTTCGTCGGTCGCTCCTTCCGCGGCTGGCACCGGCACATCACGCTCGCCTCGGCGGCGCACGCGGCGACCGTCCTGGCCGCCGGCTGGGACACGCCGTACGGCTCCGTCCACGACCGCTCGGCGAGCTGACCCCGCACCCGCGCTCAGAGAGCGGTGACAGGGGTCCCTCAGAGCTGGGGCCCGGAAGTTGGGGCTTCCGGGCCCCGTACGCGCGTACGGGCGACGTGAGATTTCCGGGCCCCCACCACGCGTACGGGCGCCCGGCGGGATTCAGGCGCCGACCGGGCGGTCCACCGACGACGGGACCTACGGGGCCGAGGGGGGATGGGACCTACGGGGTCGATGAGGCGGATGGGGCCTATGGGGCCGAGGATGTCGGCGGGGCCGGAGAGGCCGACGGGCGGGCCTCGCCCAGGGCGGCCCGGCGGCGGGCGAGGACGTCACGAGTGCGCTGGAGGCGCAGCGCCAGCTGCACCTCCAGGACCTGGCCGGGCTTCTGCCACTCCGGGCCGAGGAGTTCGCCGATCCGCTCCAGCCGGCGCGAGACCGTGTTCGGGTGGACGTGCAGCGCCTCGGCCGCGTTGGTGGGGCTGGCACCGGAGGCGAAGTACGCCTCCAGCGTGCGGGTCAGGTCGGTGAACCGCTCGGCGTCGTAGTCCAGTACGGGGCCGATCGCCGACTCGATGAACCCGTCCACGTCGTGGTCGTCCGACAGCAGCAGCCCGAGGAACCCCAGGTCGTCCACGGACGCCGCCGCGCCCGTGCCGCCGAGCGCGCTCATCGCGTCCAGGCAGCGCATGGCCTCCTGGTACGACCGGACCACGCTGTCCGGGCTCCAGCCGGGCCCGGCGGCGCCCACCGAGACGGGATGGCCGAGCAGCGGGGCCAGCTCGCCCGAGACGGCCTTCGCGGCGGCCGAGGCGTCCACCCCGGGCAGCAGCAGGACGATGCAGCCGCCCTGCACCGTCTTCAGGCCCGCCATGCGGTACGCGTACGAGGAGGCCCACACCACCGCGCGGCCCTGCTCGCCGCCCTCGGGCCGGGCGACCACCAGGACGTGCGGCTTGCGCAGGTCGATGCCGAGGCGGCGGGCGCGCTGGGCGATCTGCTGCGGGGCGTGCTGCGGCTCGGCGAGCAGGTCGTCGAGGAGCTCGTCGCGGACGGGGCCCTCGGCGACGGCGGTGGAGCGCTGGATCAGGAGCAGGAAGGCGACGGCCTGGGCGGCCAGTTCGAGGAGCCGCTCGTCCTCGCCGGTGAGCGGGGTGGCGGCGCGGACGACGAGGACGCCCAGGTCCTCGGAGCCGGCGATGACCGGCGCGACCCAGGTCCGCCGGTCGTCCGACGCGGAACCCTCACCCTCGCGGGGCTCGGGGGCGCGGTCCTGGCCGTCCCGGCACTGCGCGTCGCGGCCGCCTCCCGTGAGCACGGGACGGCGGCCGGCGTGGGCGTCGAGCGAGGCCTTGGCCACGGCCTCCTCGTCGAGTCCGGTGATCTCGCCGGTGGAGGCGAGCGTACGGCCGCCGGGGTCGCGGATCAGGACGGAGGCGTCGAGGGCGTCCCCGGCGGCCTTGGCCACGTTGCCGAGGTCGCCGCCGGCCAGGATCAGGTTCATGATGCGGCGGTGCGCCTCGCCGATGTAGCGCATGCGGGTGAGGGTGGTGCGGGCCCGGGAGCTGTCCCGTTCGAGCTCGGTGACCTCCGCGCGGGTCTGGTCGAGCAGCCCGGCCTTCTCGGTGGCGACGGCGGCCAGGTCGGCGAGGGAGGTGAGCAGTCCGAGCTCGCCCGCGGTGTACCGGCGGGCCCTGCGGTCGGCGCCGTAGAGCAGTCCGAGGACGGTGTCGCCCGCGCGCAGCGGCACGACGACGACCGCCCTCAGGCCCTCGTCCCGTACGGCCGCGTCGACGGCGGGCGTGTGGGCGAAGCGCTCGTCCGCGAGGTAGTCCTCGGTCCAGACGGGCGCGCCCAGGACGTGGACGAGCCCGCCGAGCCCGTCCTCCTCGAAGGCGCCGGGGCAGCCGGCCGGGCCGGTCGCGGCGAGGGCGCCGTCGGTGCCGTGGACGACCCGGACGCCGTGCGGGCCGCGCAGGGTGACGCAGGTCAGGTCGAGGCCGAGGAGCCGCCGGGCCCGGCGGGCGATGCTGCGGAGCAGCCCGTCCAGGTCGTAGGGGAGGGTGAGGTCGCGGGCGGTGTCGGCGAGGGCGTCGAGGCCGGCCTCGCGCTGTTCGCGGCGGGCCAGGGAGTGCCGGACGCCGGTCGCGAGGTGGACGGCCCTTTCGAGCTGGGCGAGTTCGGGCTCGGGGAGGTCGTCCGCGCGGGCCTTGTCGAGCAGTTCGGCGAACCGCTCCTGCGGTGCCCGCCGGGCCAGCAGCTCCAGCACGGCGAGCGCGCCGGCGCCACCGCTCCCGTACGCGCCCTGGTTGGACATTCCTCAACTCCCGCTGCCGAGCAGAATCGGGTGCCGCTGCGGAAACCCGTACCGCTGGCCGAAACTAGAGCGGCCGTGGACGCCGGTCAACGGTGAGATCGACCACTTCGTTCCCGTCATCGCCGTTCCCTCTCCTTACCGCCCCTTCGGCCCTTTCCGTCCGTTGCGGCCCCGCGTCGCCGCCGGCTCAGGCGGACGCGGCCGCGAAGGACGGTACGGGCCGGGGGGAACGCGACCAGGAGGCCGACGTCTCGGGGCGGGGCTGCGCGTGGATCGGCGGCAGGGTGTGGGCGTGGGCCGGGGCTTGGGCCTGGGCCGGGATGCGGGGCCGGGCGGTGTCCCGGACGGTCAGCAGCGTGCGGTGGAGGCGGCGCAGCCGCGCCGAGGGCTCGCGGCCCCCGTCCCGCTGCAGCGCCGCGCAGAGTCTGCGGAAGGCGTCCAGGGCGTCGTCGGTGCGGCCGGAGCGCAGCAGGGCGACCATGAACTGGGCGTGCAGCGACTCGTTGACCGGGTGGCGGGCGACGAGCACGGCGAGCTCGGGCACCATCTCGGCGTGCCGGCCGAGGCCCAACTGGGCCTCCACCCACTGGTCGAGGACGCTGAGCCGGGAGGCCTCCAGGCGCTCGATCTCGGCCCGCAGCCGTGGCCCGGCGTCGACACCGGCGTACGGCTCGCCGCGCCAGAGGGCGAGGGCCTCGCCGAGGCGGAGCGCGGCGCGCGGGAGGTCACCCGCTTCCATGGCCCGGTATCCGGCGCCGGCCGCGCGCTCGAACTGCCAGACGTCGTGGGAGCCGCCGCCGGTGTCGAGGCGGTAGCCGCCGGACTGGGCGGCGAGCACGGTCTCGGCGGTGCGCCCGTCACCGCGGTCCCGCCCGGCGCCCCTGCCGCCGTCCCTGCCACCGTCCCGCCCGCCGGGCAGGGCCGTGGCGATCAGGGACCGCAACCCGAGGATGTGGGAGTGGAGTTCGGCGCGGGCTCCGCGCGGCGCACCGGACGGCCACACCTCCTCCATGAGGACGGAGACCGGGACGATCTGGTCGGCACCGGCGGCGAGCAGGGCGAGCAGTTGTCGTGGCGCGGCGGCGGTCGGGGTGACCGACACCCCGTTCTCGCGCACCGAAAGTCCCCCCAGGATCCGGACGTCCACCTTGCCCCCTCAGCATCTGCGCACGGGATGACCCTGGACGATTAGAAAAGAGACCGCGCTGCATGTCAATAAGAAACCGGGCGGTACGGAAAGACTGAACCTCGCGGACGGAAATTTTGCCCGGTTTGCGGGTCTTCGCGACCATCAAGAGAGCGCCAGGACCGGGGGAAACGTACCCGGCGATCCAGTTACTGGACCCACGGGTATGCTTTGGGGGCTGTTTTCAGGCAGTGGTGCGGGTGCCTTCCGGCCAGGGTCATCAACAAACCAGCATGGCGGTTTCTTTTGCGTTCCCATGATGCCGCCTCACGCGCGCGTACTCCAGGGGGCCTGGGCGGCCGAGCGGGCACGCGGCCGCCGGAGAGGGGGCGAGGGGCGAAGAGGGTGGGGGCGGCGCAAGCGGGGTGCGCCGGAGGCACGGGGGTGCGGGCGGCGACGCAAGGGCGTGTCGCGGCGGGGCCGGGGGCAGGCGTGCGGAGGGATCGGATGGCGGGTGCCGGCGGGCATCCGTCAGGAGACGACCTCTTCCGGGGTGGCCGCGGTGGTCGTGGTGGCGTCGTCCGACGCGCCGAGGCCGAGGGCACGGGCACCCCGGCCCGGCTCCAGGTCGAGCATGGTGAGCACCGACGGGACCACGATGCTGGGAAGTAAGTGGTGGTAGAGCGCCGACGCCCAGCGCTCCAGCGAGGACCGGTCGCCCTCCAGGGCGTGGGTCATCAGGTTGAGCCCTGCGTAGGCGCCCACGACGAGCGGGGCCACCTCCTCGGGGTCGGCGTGCGGCAGCAGTTCGCCGCGCTCCTTGGCCTCGTTGAGCAGGCGCAGGTTGATCTCGGTCCACTCGCGGTACGGGCCGCTGCGGTTGAGGTCGTGGGCGCCCTGGTCGAGGGTCAGCCGCACGCTGCCGCTCAGCACCCGGTCACGGGTCAGCCGGTGCGCGAAGACCATGCCGACGTCCACGAACTCCTGCACCTTGGAGATCTGCGGCGGCGCCGTGGGCACGACCGACACCTGGGCGTCGATCACCGCGTGCGCGAGGTCTTCCTTGGAGTCGAAGTGGAAGTACAGCGCGCCCTTGGTCACTTGGGCCAGCGCCAGGATGTCGGAGAGCTTGGCGGCCTCGTAGCCCCGCTCGTCGAAGACGGCGGCGGCCGCCTCCAGGATCGCCTTGCGGGTGCGGATCGCCCGATCCTGCTTCGCCATGGGAGTCACGTCCCTCTCATCGCCCGAACCGGCATCCCGGTGGCAGAAAACAAACCTGGGGGTACCTATTTTCCGGCAGCTGGAAGATACCCGAAGCCCTGTTCGCAGAGAACCCGCGCATCTCGCCGTCCGCGAACACACTCTCCTGACCAGCCACTTTGACACCACGGCCAGGAACGAGAACGTCAGGTCGGGGCCGCCGACGGGAACTGACGCCCCGTCCGGAAGGCCGCCGATGTCACTCTCGGCGACCGGAAAACCGACCCGGTGGTCGCGTCGGCGCGGGCCGGCCGACCGGGATCGAGGCGGACCGGCCGCCCGAGACCGAGGCTGGGTCGGTCAGGCGGTGCCGACGGCCGAGGCGGTCAGCAGACCGAAGGAGGCCACGATCAGCAGGGTGCGGACGCGGTGGAAACCGTTCCAGCGCTTCTCGAAGGCGGCCCGCACGGCGGCCGGCGGCTCGTCCGTCGACTCGGCGGCGGCGAGCGCCGTGTTGAGCGGGATGTTGCCGCCCATGGTGACGAGGTGGTTCGCCACCGCGCACACAAGCCCGGCCACCACCAGCCACTTCTGAAGGTCCGTCCGCCCGCCGGTGGGCACGGCCAGGGCCGCCGCCGGGAAGGCGACGACCCCGAGGAAGACCAGCAGGAACACCGGCCTCGGCACGTACTCGTTGATCCGCCGCACGGCACGGACGAACTCCTCGTCCGACAGCCGGGCCAGGGCCGGCATCACACCGGTGTGGAAGATCAGCATGAAGCCGGCGTAGAGCCCGGTGGAGACGACGGCGAGAGCGAGCAGCAGGGCGGCCATGGTCACCATGATGCCGATCAGCCGGCGTACGGGTCGGTGGATTCGCCGAGCCCGTCGGCCCGGCGGATCGCCTCGGCCAGCTCCCGTACGGACGCGGAGCGCGCCCGCTCCGCCAGCGCGCCGGCCCGCGCGGCGAGGCTGGACAGGGCGGGTGCGCCGGGCATGGATCCGCCGCGCAGCCGGTCGGCGAAGTAGGCGGCGATGGCCGTCAGTTGGAGGCTGTCGTGGCCGTCGCCCCAGATCGGGGCGGTCAGTGCGGAGGTGTCGGCCGTGCCGGAACGCTCGTGCGGGGTACGGGTGGCCGGGTCGAGCCAGCGGACCGTGGCGGTGGCGACCCGCCCGCTCTTCCCGGGCCGCAGCTTGACCGCGTACAGCGCCGTCACCGTGTGCCCGGCGCCGACCTCGCCGCCGTCGACCCGGTCGTCACGGAAGTCCTCGTCGGCGACCTCGCGGTTCTCGTAGCCGATCAGCCGGAAGCTCTCCACGGTCTTCGCGTCGAAGGCGACCTGCGCCTTGGCGTCACGGGCGCGCAGCTCGACGTGGGCGGGCAGCTGGTCGACGAAGACCTTGCGGGCCTGGCCGGGGGTGGAGACGTACGTGGTGGAGCCGTCGCCCTTGTCGGCGAGCTTCTCCATGAAGGCGTCGCCGTACTCGCTGCCGACACCGACGCCGAAGAGCGTGATCCCGTACCTCCGGCGCTCGGTGTCGATCCGCTCCAGGATGCCCTCGGCTTCGGTGTCGCCGGTGTTCGCGAGGGCGTCGGAGAGGAGCACGACCCGGTTGGTGGCGCCCTTGCGGTGTCCTTCGACGGCGACGTCGTAGCCCGTGCGGACGCCCGCCTCGACATTGGTGGAGGAGCTGGTGGCGAGGGCGTCGACGACGTCGTGGAACCGCTCGCGGTTGCCGCCGACCCGGGTCATGGGGAGCACGGTCTCGGCCTCGGAGCTGAAGGTGACGAGGGCGACCGAGTCGTCGTCGCGGAGGCGGTCGGCGAGCAGCCCGAGCGACTCCTTGACGAGGTCGAGCCTGCCCGGCTCGGCCATCGAACCGGAGACGTCGACGACGAAGGTGAGGGCGGCGGGCGGCCGTTCGCCGTCGCTCGGCCGGGTCGCGAGGCCGACCCGCACCAGGGACCAGCCGGCGGCGTCCGAGCGGGCGCCGTCGACGGTGACGCTGAAGCCGTTGTCCTTCGGCCTCGGATAGTCCGGCTTGAAGCTGTTGACGAACTCCTCGGGCCGTACGTCCGCCGGGTCGGGCAGCCGGCCCTCGGCGAGGGCGCGGCGGGCGTAGCCGTAGGAGGCGGTGTCGACGTCGAGGGCGAAGGTGGACAGCCGGTCGGGAGCCTCGGGCGCGCCGGGAGTCTCGGGGGCGCCGGGGGCCGGTGAGGCGGCCGGGGGCGGAGGCGCGCCGCGGTCGGGCGCCCCGTGGTCGGAGCTCCTGGTGGCGCCGCGGTCGGAACCGGCGCTGCAGCCGGTGAGCAGCAGGACTCCGGCGAGCAGTCCCGCGCCGATCCTTCTCTTCATGAGCATCTCCCCGTCGAGGTACGGCACTTGTGAATGTGACGTTCGGGAGCGCCGGAAGGAGCAGACGAAGGGGTTGCGGAACGATCTCAATGCGGCAACGGCGGCGGTGGCATGCCGTAGTGGCAGGGACTCGCCATCCTTGTCAACAGGGGTTGTCACCGTGCGGAGTCACGTGCGTACATGGAGTGGCACATCGTTCGGGCGGGGGTGGTCACCGGTGGCAGAGACTGCGGGCTCCGTGATGCTGGCCCGTTCGGCGATGGGCCGGGCCGGGCCGGAGCTTCAGCGTCCTCCCGGGCGCCCCGTGCGGGGCACGCGCCGGGTCAGCGCCGCGCTCGCGGGGCTCGCCGCCTCGGCCCGGCATGAGCTGTTGACCTTCGACGATCCGGCCGCCTCCGTGGCGCGTGCGATCCCCGAGCCGTTCCTGGAGCTGGCAGGAGCGTGCATGCGGGCGGCGGCGGAGCGGGCGGGCGAGGTGCGCCGTATCGTGCCGCGCCACGCCGTGCCGTATGTGGCGGACGCGGTGCGGGTGCCGGGGCGGGCGCGGGTCGCCGAGTCCATCCCCTTCAAGATGATCCTGGTCGACCGCGCGGTCGCGGCGGTCCCCCTCGACCTCCAGCTCCACTACAACGGCCTCCTCCTCATCCGCGACCCGGTCGTGGTCCAGGCCCTGGTCCGCGCCCATCACGCCGCCTGGGACACCAGCCAGGAGCTCGCGGGCCTCACGGCCCCCTCCCCCGACCTCCCCCCACAACTCCGCCCGGTCCTCGAAGCCCTCCTCGCCGGCCTCACCGACGAAACCGCCGCCGCCCGCCTGGGCATGTCCCCGCGCACCTACAGCCGCCGGGTGGGCGAACTGATGGCGGCCCTGGGCGCGACGAGCCGCTTCCGCGCGGGGGCGGAAGCGGCTCGGAGGGGGTGGGTGTGAGGGGTCAGAAGCAGCCCGACCTGAGCGGGTGCGCATCCCACTCCGTTAAGCCGATCCCTTTCATCTTGTCGTCACACGCCGACGGCCGCTGCCGTCACCGCGCAGACAAAGGATGCGAGAAGGCAGACATCGGAAACCACATCCGTCGTGATGCGCTTGGACAACACGTCGATCTTCGAGGAACGTCTTCCTGATCGAATGTGTGCTTCGACACGTTGGGCGCCGCGCTCGGCAGATCCAACGAAGCTGTCGATCAGCGAGCCGCCGAAGCCCACCGACCTGACTTCCTCGCCACTGGTGGTCACGATGACCAATGTTCCACCCTGCGTTCGCTCAGCACGAGCAGCAACTCCTACCGGGATGGAATGGGTAATCAGTGGATTGACAACTTGAATCCCATTCGAGGTCATGACGACCCGGGAACACCAGATGCGTCGCACCAAGGAAATCAAGGCGAAGCCGGCTGCCATCACCGCAAGTGCATCACCATCGATCTCCCGTTTGGATCCGAGCGCTACCCACAGAATGAAGAGAAGAATGACGGAAGGAATGACGAGCGAGAGAATCCGGAAGGATTTTCGTTGCAGAGTTACGGGGCGTTCCACGCCCATTGCACCCCCATCGTTCGGCGTTGCAGGCGGCCACGAAGTCCACTGCCTCATGACCACCGCTGTCACACGACCCTAGCAACCTCCGGCATAGGATCCGAGACTTGCGTTACTCGCACCGCAGAAGGCGGTATTGAAAGCGGCGTTGAGCCCCATGTTTCCGTAGGTTGCGCCCCAATCGATGGCCCCCTTCGGATTGTTTACCGTCGTCCATGACTTCGGGCTGCCGCCGACCCCGCGCACTCCAGGGACCTTCGTCTTGATTGCCTGTGGGACTCTCGAAATGGCGTTGGCGCCGTACGCTTCAGCCCATGTCGCCGCACCGCCAACCGACCGTCCTACCCCGGCGGCTACGCCTCCTCCAACGGCAGTCCAGGCCAAGTCCTTCCCAAGGGCAGCAACATCCGCTTCACCGGTGAGTGCGTAGTCCACTCCGAACTTGCCAACCGCGATGACAGCACCAGCAGCGATGCAGGCACCGGCTGAAGCGATCACACATATACCGAAGCCGACAACCGGAAGCACCCGGTTCTTCCACCCGTCCCAGGTGGCGAAGGTGTCATGGAACCACCCTTTGTCCTCCGCCTGGCTCTTCCGCGCCGCCTCCGCGGCCCGCCGCTCCGTCGCGCGCTTGTCCGCGGCCTTCCTCGCCGCCTCCACCTGCTTCGCGTCGTAGTGGTAGACCTTGTAATGCCGCGGGTTCGCCCGGTACGCCCTGTACTTGCGCTGGGAGTCCGCGTCCGTGCGGGCCGTCTGATGCCAGTCGTAGGAGCCGTTCTTCTTGGTGTAGTAGCCGGTCGTCATGCCCCGTTCCTTGGCCCAGTAGTAGTCCGCGACGCCGTTGCCGCCCACCGGGCCGTCCGGGCGGAGGCCCGTCGGGTCGGACTTGGTGACCGGAGAGTTGTGGGCGTAGCTGTAGGCGTTCATCTGGGCCGGGTCCTGGGGGTCCATGATCGGGTCGACCGAGATGAACTTGCCCAGAGACGGGTCGTACTCACGGGCGCCGACGTGGGTCAGGCCCGACTGGGTGTCGATGGTGCCGCCGACGAAGCCCTGGTCGGTCGGCCACGTGCCGGTCGACGCGCTGCGGGCGTTGCCGTAGGGGTCAAGGCGGCGGCGGGTGACGAGGCCGGTCGCGGCGGCGATGACGACGAGGCCGGTGCCCTGGTGGTCGGCGCCCTGGAAGTAGAGGTCGCCGCTGTCCTGGCGGACGGCAATCGTCTGGCCGGCGAAGGAGTAGTAGCGGGTGGCCTCGACGGCGGTGCCGCCGGTCGGCAGCTTCAACTCCATACCGGGGAGGTAGAGCGTGGTCCCCGAGGCGTCCTTGCGGACGGCACGGTTGCCGTCGGCGTCGTAGAGGAACGTGGACTGCCGGCCGTCCGGTTCGTTGATCGTTTCCGGCTTGCCCTCGGAGTTCCACGCCACCTTCTGGGTGGCCGTGCCGAAGGTGCGGGTGTCGGTGTTGCCGCTCGGGTCGTAGTGGTAGGTGGACGTACGCGGACCGGCGGGGCCGGTCTCGTCGACCTTGGTGACGGCGTGCGGGCCCGCGGTGCCCTCACCGTAGGTGAAGGTGCGGGTGGTGTCCTTCGTCGCGTCGAGACCCGGGTCGTGCGTGACGTCCTTCGTCCGGTTACCGATGGAGTCGGTGACGTAGGACTTCCAGTACGAGGCCGGGCCGCCGAGCGGGTTGGTGCCGGGCGCAGCGGCACAGGCCGCGGGGGCCTTGCCGTCCTGCGTGCCGCCGACCGTGCCGGAGCCGGTCGCCGCGTCGCCGGTGGCAGCCGGGGTCCACGCCTCGGTGAGGCGCTGCCCCGCGTCGTAGGCGAAGCACTGCACGTCGGCGACGGCCTCGGCGGTATCCGTGATGGACAGGACGTTGCCGGACTGGTCGTAGGAGTAGGCGGTGGCCTTCGCCGGGCCGGTGACGCCCTCGATGTCGATGGTCGAGCCGATCAGCCGGTCGGTGCCCTTCTCGTACGCGAAGGACTGCTGGACCGTGCGGCCGTTGCCGTTCGACAGGAGCAAACCCTTGAGCTGCCCGGTGGGCGTGTACAGCGTGTCCTTGACGTAGCCGGACGTCGCACTCGCCATGGTGTCGGGGCGGTTCAGCTCGTCGTACGTGTAGGCGAACGTCTCGACAGGCAGCTTGCCCGCTGCCGGCATGGCCGTGCTGGTGACGTTGCCGTCGAGGCCGTACATGGTGGTGAAGGAGTACGTCCCCTGGAGCTTGCTGTCGACGCCTGCGGCGACGTAGTAGTCGGTCCGCTCGGGCCGGTAGAGCGCGTCACGGGTCTGGACGTAGGTGGAGTAGGCCTCGACGCCGTTGACGTACCGGATGGAAGCCCAGGGCTGGCCCAGGTAGCCCGTGTTGTCGTACAGGTTCTCGGTCAGTCTTGTGCCGGTCCCCGCGTCACCCTCCCAGGTGCCGGTCTCGCGGCCGAGGGCGTCATAGGTGATGGAGATCTTCTTCTCGCGTGCGTCCAGGCTCCACTTGGGCCGGTCGAGGTTGTCGTACTCGGTGGTCGTGGTGCCCGCGTCCGGGTCCTGGACGGAGGTCTTGCGGCCGAGCTGGTCGTAGCCGTAGCGCCAGGTGTTGTTCTGGGAGTCGGTGAAGGTCTCCAGCTGGCCGCGCTTGGTGTACGTGTACCTGATGGTGTCGTACTGGGTGCCGGGGCCGACCGGCTCCGGGGACGCGGTGCGGTAGTGGCGAAGCTCCTTGACCCGCCCGTGGATGTCGTTGATGGTCGTCGTGGGTACACCGCCGACCGGCGGGTCGACGTGCACCGCGGTGCCGTCGTAGGCGGTGGTCGTGCGCCACTGCTCGACGCCGGCGATGAGGGAGATCTCCGCGGTGGTCCGGCCGAGGCCGTCGTACTCGTAGCGGGTCTGTGAACCGGTCAGCCCGTCGGCGACGAGGATCAGCTCGTCCGACGGTGCCTGCGCCGCGTTGTAGGTGGCGTTGGTCTTCTTCGTCTTCCCCGTGCCGTCGTACCAGGTGTCGCTGACGAGGCTGGTGCCGTCGGCGCCCGGGCTCTGCGTCTGCCGTGGACGCAGCAGGCTGTCGTAGAGCTGGTAAGCGGCCTCGTACGATCCGTCGTTCCGCAGAGTTTCCGTCTTGACCGCGACCGGCTTGTCACGGCGGACGTTGTAGGAGTACTTGACGCTCGGGGTGGAGGTCTTGGCCCGGTTGGCGTGCCAGACCGAGGTGAGCCGGCCGAGCGCGTCGTACGCCAGGTCGGTGCGCTTCTTGTTGGGGTCGGTGACGCCGCTGGCCGCGCCCCAGGCGGGGGCGTAGTCGGTGACGGTGACGTGGCCCAGCGCGTTGGTGACCGTGGTCCGGGTCAGCAGGCCGTTGGTGTCGGTGTAAGTGGTCCTGGTCGGCTTGAGGTCCGCGTCCTTGACCAGCGTCGGACGGCCGAAGCCGTCGACCTCGGTGGTGCTGGTGACCTGGTAGGTCGGAGTGGTCCCGTCGTGGGCGGTCAACCGCTCGCTCTTGATGACGTCACCGGCGGTGTTGTACGTCGTCTTCTCGTCACTGATGACCTGCGTCCTGCGGTCCGGGGTGACGCCGCAGTGGACGGTGACGGTCTCCTTGCGGGAGACCTGGTCGTAGACGTGCTGGGCCGGGACGTCGGCGTACGCGGGCCGGACGCACTTGTCGTCATCGGCGGTCGTGACGTCGCCGAAGTCGTCGGTGTGCTTCAGGCGGGTGCCGGGGACGGTGGTGTCGTAGGTCGGTACGGACTTGGTCTGGGTCCAGGTGTTGTCGGACTGCAGGTGGTAGACGCGGGTCGCGCCCGGAGCGACGACGGTGGCCTTGGTCGTGGCCCAGGTCTTCGTCTGGGTCGCGGTCTCCGTCTTCCACGGCTCGGTGATCGTCTTGGAGACCGCCTTGCCGCCGACGGCCAGGTCGTAGGCCTGCTCCTCGATCTCGACGCCGGTGAACTCCTTGCTGCCGGTGTACTCGACGCCGGTGGAGTCCTTCACCTTCTCGATACGGGTGCTCGTGGTGGTCCCGGGGAGCTTGTCGCCGTCGAGGCCCTGGAGATAGGTGTAGTCGGTGCGGGACCTCATGGTCTGGCCGTTGCCACCGGTGACGGTGACCTTTCCGTAGCCCTGCCACTGGCTCCAGGTCAGGTATTTCGGGTCGGTGATGCCGTTGGGCTCGGCGTACCGCCAGCCGGCGGGGCCCGCGTAGGCGTAGCGGGTGACGAGGTCGTCGCTGCGGCCCGTGCGGTCGGTGTCGGTGATCTGCTCGACGACGTACTTGTGGAACCAGTCCGTCTGGGCGTCGGCCGCGCCCGGCGGGGTCCAGATGACCGGGTAGCAGCGCTTGGTCGAGGACCCGGGCTGCGGCAGCGTGGTCGGCGTGCACTCGCGGGGCGCGTAAGTGATGTCGAGCTGCGCGCCGGTCTCGCTGGTCACGGTGGTGAGGCGGAAGCGGTAGAACGGGTCGGTGTTGTCGGTGTCGCTGTCGACCCGGTTCATCTTGGGCTCGCCACCGAACGTCACGGACGGCAGCGAGGCGGAGCCGCTGCCGGCCCGGCCCTCGTGGTCGATCTTGGACAGCCAGAGGGACTTGGTGGCGTCACCGTTGTCCGTGAAGAGGTGGGTGAACGTCCAGGCGTCGATGTCGTCGTACTCGCCGGCGACCGCGCTGGTGCTCATCTGGGTGGTGATTCCGGTGAGCCGCTTGGTCGTCCAGAAGGTTTGGGTGCTCTGTGCCAGGGTGCACTTGGTGTTGGCGGCGCAGTGCCGGTCGACCGGGGTATCGGGCCATCGTGCCGCGTTGGCCGTCGTGAACTTGGCCGGGGCGCAGTCGAACGTCGCGTCCGGAAGGCAGCGCTCGACGGTGGTGAAGACGACGCGCGCCGGAGCCTTGGTGGAATAGACGGCGTTGTCGCGCTGACCGTAGTCGATGCGCTTGACGAAGCCGGCGCGGTGGTACGCGGTGCCGTTGACGTCCGTCTTGCCGTTCAGGGCGTAGTGGTTGGTCTCCGGCGTGTAGAAGTACGACCTGACGTCGCCGTGCCGGTCCTTGACGTAGTCGAGGTTCCATCGCCAGGCCTGCTTGCAGTGGGCGCTCGCGAAGGTGGCGTTGTAGCAGGGCTCGCCCGAGTCGTCACCGAAGACGGGTGCCGTCCAGGTGGACTGGGTCTCCTCCTTGCCCGTCGTCCAGCCGGGGAGCCGGTTCAGGCCGAAGTAGTACTCCGTACCGTCCGTCGTGGTGATCTTCCAGTACTCGCCGTCGTTGTCGCCGTTGCCGGTGGCGTAGGTCGAACCGTTCAGCTTCTGGATCTTGGCGCCGTTGTCGTTGGCGAAGTGCCAGCTGCCGTCCTTGTCGCTCTTGACGAGCGTGGACGACTGGCCGTTGAGCATGACGGTGGCGTTGTCGTACGCCCAGCACTGCTCGCCGGATCCGGTGTGGCCGTCGTCGGAGCAGGGTTTGTAGGAGCGCTCGATGTAGTCCGGCTCGTAGCCGAATCCCTCACCGATCCAGGAGCCCTGGTTGTTGGTGGCGGCGGTGCGGCCGTCGGCGGACTGGGACGAGTAGCCGAGCTCGATGTTGGGCGCGATGTCACCGGGGGTCGGCACGGTGCGCAGCGGATACGACCAGGAGAAGCCGCCCGAGGAGTTGTTGACCGACCAGCTGGCGGAGGGTGCGAGCTGCGTGGCCTTGTAGTTGCCCTTCGCGGAGGAGGCCGTGGGCGTCAGCGCGTACACGGCGGTCGCGGGGGCGTTCGCCGAGGTGGCGGTGACATCGGCGCTGACCGTGCGGGTTTGGGTGTCGTTGACGGCGGCGAGGGTCTTCGGGGTGGCCGTACAGTCCTTGCTGCCGGGTGCCGCCGTCAGGACGCAGGCGGGCAGCTGGACCAGGGTGAGCCGGGACCCGTAGGCGCCGCCGGCACCGTCGGCGAAGGCGGAGTAATCGAGGGACAACCGCACCGGTGCGGCGCTGGTTCCGGTGTCGGCGCGCGCGACGGTGAGAAGGGCGGCTCCGCCCCAGGGGGCCGCCTTGTCCCGACCGAGAGAGGTGATCCTCACCTTGGCGGGAGCGGTGGCCGGCGGTGTGTCCTGCGCCGCGGCCGCGCGGTTCTTCGTAGTCGTGGGTGCGACGGTGACGGGCAGTCCGCCGATGCGGGTCTTGGCCGCCTGCTGGGCGGGGGCCTTCACCGTACGGCCGTCGGCGGCCTTCGCCCAGCCGGAGGCGGCGGACAACGTGACTTCGGCACTGGCCCGAGCAGGCCAGGAGACCTTGCCCAAGGTCTTGACTGCGGCCTTCCTGGCGGCGTCCGCGGGCAGGGGCTTGGCCTTCCCGGCGTGCTTGCCCTCTACGGGGTGAGGGTTCTTGGAGATCCCCGGGAGGCCGGCGGCCTCCGCCTGGGGTGTGACTGCTTGGGCGACGCCGCCCGAGAGGGCCAGCGTCAGGACGAGGACCATGCCGGACAACGCGCTTCTTGGCATGCGCGCGCCCAGCGGTCGACCGCTTAGGGGCATGACGAGACTCCGATGAGAGGTCGGAAGGAAGAAGGAAAAAGTGGTGGCGCCGAACGCCGAACCGGCCGGGCGACCTCCGAGGAGAGCCGCCCGGCCAGGCCGACCGAACTAGAGATTCGGTTCGGGCGTCACGTTGTTCAGCATCGAGATCACGGTCGGAGACAGCGCACCGGCGTAGGCCCGCACCTCGTCCACGGCGCCGGACAGGTACTGGCCGGCCTTCCCCGAGCGACCCACCTGGAGCCCGCCGGTGGAGGCCCACCCGGCCGGGTCCTCAACGGTGACCTGAACCGGCTCACCGCCGTCCACGTAGAGCCGCAGGTTCCGCGTCACCGCGTCGTAGACGACCGCCAGGTGGTTGCCGCTGCCCGTCGCGGAGGGCAGGGCGTCAGCGTTCGCCAGCTCCGTTGTCTTGGCCGTAGCGCTGTCTCCGGCGGTCAGTGTGAGCTTGAAGCGCTTGGTCGCACCGTCGTAGCGGACCGCAAGCCGGTCGGTGTTCTGCCCCGGGAGGGACAGGATCGTCTGGGTCGTGGTGGAGTCGACGTTCGTCAGCCGCACACGAGCCGCCACCGTGAAGCTCTTGTCGCCGCCCACGACCGGCGCGCTGGTGTACGCGTGGTCGTTGACGCCGTCAAGAACCATGTGGCCGTTGCCGGAGAGAGCCACCGGGTCGCGATGAGCGAGCCTGCGGTATATCTTCGCCTCGTCGTACAGAGCCAACGGGGCGCCCGTGGTCTCGGTGTTCGGCACCTTGCCGTCCACGGCGTCGGTCTCGAAGTCCCAATACGCCTTGCGGGCCGGCCGGACCGTCTGGAATTCGGCGATCTCACCGGTGGTCACGGGTCGGTTGTAGACCCGCACCTGGGACATGTCACCCGCGAAGGGGGCACCGTAGGTACCGTCAATCTTCGCCCGGCCGATCTGGAAGGCACCCGTCGCCGCCCATGAGGTGCTCCGCTCGGCCGTCGCGGTGGCCGTCGGAGTCGCCGGGTCACCGTCGTCCACGTACAACCGGAGCTGCGGCACGGCGGTGGACTTGGTGTCGAACACACCCGTCAGATGGACCCACTTGTCGACGGCCGCGGCGTCGGCGTCGACCCGGGCCGCGTAGCGGGTGTTTGCCGTGCCGTCCGCGTCGGGCGCGGAGAAGGCCCAGGACTTCGTGGCGGCGTCGTAGCCGAGCACGAAGCCGGCCTGGTCGGTGCCGTCCTGGCTGAGAACCGTCATGTCACGGTCGAGGGCCGCCGGCTTGACCCAGGCACTCACCGAGAAGCCCAGCGTCGTGTCGACGACGGAGGCGTCCTCCGCCGGAGCCTGCTCGTCGGCGGTGGTGAGGTAAGCGAGGGACGTACCGTCGAAGCGCGCCACCGGGTCGGACATGCCGCCCCTGCCGGCCACCTGGAAGGTCACGCCCGTACCGGGGTGGGCAGGAGAGCTGCCCACCTCGTCGAGAGCCTCCGTGCTGCCTTCGGGGTCGGCGAGGCTCCACTGGGCGATCCGCCCGCTCGCGACCAGGAAGCTGTACGTCGTTCGCGCGCTCGTGTGCCCGGCACCGTCGACGGATTCGACCCACAGGGTGTGGCGTCCTGCCCAGGTCGGGGTCCACGTCAGCATCAGGCCGCTGAGGGCGACGCGCGTCGTGGGCGGGGCGCCGTCAAAGCTGTAGCGGAAGCTGGCCACGTCCTTGTCGGCGGGAGCGATCCTGAACACTCCCATGCCGCCGATGCCGTCGCGCCACTGGTTGTCGTCCTTGTACGGCGTGCCCGTGACGATCGGCCTGGCCGGGATGGTTGAGTCGCGCCGTACGACACAGCGGCCGGCACCGTTGGCGGAGCTCCAGGGCCCCCAGGCATCCCCGTCGAAGGCGCGGGCCTGCCAGGAGATCGTGGTGTTCTCTGGGATACCGGACACCCACTTGCCGGCCAGCGCGGTCATGCCGTCGGCGCCATACACGAAGGAGACGTCCGCGACGTTGTTGGCATGCTCGTTGTTCAGGTAGTAGATGTGGCTGGACGGCCGCCAGACACCCGTGCTGTCCGTGCCGTCGCCGTTCCAGTCACCCACGACCGGCTGGTCGCCGACGCTGCCGTAGTGGATCTCGTAGCTGTTACCACCGGCGCTGTTGAAATTGCGGATGTAGAAACGGCTGATCGCGCCGTAGTACATGCCGACCGTGTCGAGGCCGTCGCCGTTCCAGTCACCCACCAGCGGGGTCATGCCGTCGGCGCCGTACACGAACGAGACGTCCGCGACGCTATTGGTGTGCTCGTTGTTCAGGTAGAACATGTGGCTGCTTGGGCGCCAAACGCCGACGGTGTCGACGCCGTCGCCGTTCCAGTCGCCCACGACCGGGAGGTCACCCGCGCTTCCGAAGGCGAAGTCGATCTTGTCCGGACCTGCATTATTGTCCCGCAGGGCGAAGGTCCGCGTTGCCGGGTCGTAGGTACCCAGGGTGTCGAGTCCGTCGCCGTTCCAGTCGCCGACGAGGACCTTCCTGCCCGTGGCGTCAAACGGGATCTGCGCGGTGTTGGGACCCGCGGTCGGCGTGGAGCGCTGGTAGACCATCTTCGTCGTCGGGTAGTACATGGCCGGGCCCGTGGGCGCCGGCGGCGCCGTGACCTGGTGGGTGAAGTGCGTGCCCGCGTTCGGCGCCTTGTAGCCGGTCTCCGCGAAGTAGCTCTTCTCGACGTTGGCCGCGTCGCGGTAGAAGACCTGGTACTGCATCTTCACCGGGTCGCTGGACGTCGCCGTGTGATCGGGGTCCCTGGCCTCGGCGCGCAACTGCGGCAGGCCGTCCACGTAAGGCGCCTGAGCCGGGTCGGTGACGCACCTGTCCCCCGGGTTCGAGCTCATGGTGGCGTTGGCGACCTGAAGCGGCGGCGTGTTGTAGGTGATCGACAGGTAGGCGTTGCCGCAGATGCGCTTCCATCCCGCGTACGCTGTCTCGTCACCGGCGCGCAGGCCGAAGGACATCGTGTTCCAGCCCCCGGCGGCCGCCGCGCGGACGTCGGTGAGGACCGCGCCGTTGCTGAAGTGGAGGTTCGCCTGGCTGCCGCAGGTGGTCGGCACGATCTTCTGGTTGACCCTCAGCAGCTGGTTGGTCCAGTCGCCGGAGGTGTTGGAGTAGTTGCTGGACTCCGTGACCGTGTAGTTCGCGCCGCCGACCCGGTACAGGTCGATCGGCTCGGCCCGGTAGTCGTTCCAGTAGACCTTCGCCACGCGGGCGGAGAAGGTGCTGCTGAGGATCTGCTTGCCCTTGTAGAAGCCCATGGGGAAGCTGAACAGCAGCCGACGCACACCGATCCCCGAGCACGAGGCAGGTGTCTGGTCGACGGGGCAGAGGCCCACGCCCGCGTCGCCGGAGTACTTCCAGTCCTGCTCGTTCGGCATGCCCGACATCACGCCCGTCCAGGCGGTGGTGCCGGTGGTGCGTGGGGTCGGGTCGATGACGACCGGATAACCGGTGTTCTTGCCGCGCAGCAGTTTCAGGTCGGGCTTCAGGGTCAGCTTGCCCTTGGCGACGTCGATGCCCACCCTGGCCTTGCGGCCGCCGTCGGCCGCGTCGAGGGCGGGCCTCGGGTGTACGGCCCTCGGGCCGGTGTCCTGTGCGGCCGCGGCACGGGCCGGCGGGACAGGGGCGGTCGAGTCCCACATGGACGCGCTGCCCGATTCGAAGACGGTGCCGCCGACGGCGGAGTCGACGGCCTGGACAGCGCCGCCCGGCGTCTCCTTGACGGTCAGCCCCTTCGTCGAGAGGCCGAGTTCCAGGGTGTCCAACTCAGGATTGGCAGCGGCCTCGGCCGTCTTGACGACAAAGTAGTGCGAGAAGCCCTCGATACCCGCGCGGACCACGAGGTCGACGCCGGGCAGCACCTCCGCGTAGGTCGCGGTGTCGGCCTCGACCTTCGGCGTCGGCAGCGCACCGCCGGGCCAGGTGAGGGCGTACTCTCGGCCGATCCGGCTCATCCGGGCGAACGGTCCGTTGCCGCCGCCGGAGAACTCCAGGTCTACGGTCGCGGCTTTCGGAGACCAGGTGCCGTCGCCGTTGTCGACGAGGGTGGCGTCGACGGGCACCCAGTCCTCGCCTCGCTGCGTGCGCACAGGCTGGGTGTACTCGCGCGCGCTGAACGACCCGTCGGCGTTCGCGAAAACATCACGCCGCTCGTCACGGAGGCTGGTGACCTCAATGGCGTGGCCGCTCTTCTTGGCGGCGGCCTTGGCGAGCTCCTCGCTGGGTGCCTCGCCGCTCTGCGCCGCGGCGGCGACGGCGCCCGCCCGCAGGACGGCGTCCGCCTGTTGTGCGGCGACGGCCTCCTGCGCGCTGGCCGGCAAGACTGCCGTGCCGCCCGCGATAACAGCCGTCAGCGTCGTGATGACGGCCCCGTATGTCGCTCTGCGGCGACGTCTTCCCCACCCCATAGGCCCCCCAGCCTCGTTGAATGTGCACACGGTTCGTGCACGCGACGAGGACGCTACTCAGGCGGTCGGAGGAGAGGTGGGGTGATCTTTTGAATCGAACCGGCAAATCTCTTTCGATTGGTGACATACAAGGCGGCCGCCGTTCACCTCCCCCCTCCTCACGCCGCGCACACAACCGGACGCAGAATGCCAGCTCAGGAGCCCGAAAAAGTCGACCTAGAGACAAAGTCGGGTGCCGATCAAGGGAAATGGCATGTGAACATCATGTGTTCGATTCTTGTGCGACTTCGTCAAGTCGTGGGAGATCAGGACACGATGTCCTTGCGCGCGAAGCCCCGGAACGCCAGCGCGAACAACACCAGGGCGTACGTCACCGAGATCGCCGTGCCCTTGGCCATGCCCGACCATTCCAGGTGGGGCTGGAGGGCGTCCGCCCAGGCGAACTGCCAGTGGGCCGGGAGGAAGGCGCGCCAGTCGCCGAGGGCGGTGACCGCGTCGAGGACGTTGCCGATGATGGTGAGGCCGACGGCGCCGCCGACCGCGCCGAGGGGGGCGTCGGTGCGGGTGGAGAGCCAGAAGGCGAGGCCGGCGGTGACGAGCTGGGAGACGAAGACGAAGGCGACCACGAGGGCGAGGCGGGGCAGGGCGTCCGTCGCCGGGAGGGTGCCGCCGGTGGGGAGGCGCAGCGGGCCCCAGCCGTAGGCGACCGTGCCGGCGGCGAGGGCGACGAGCGGGAGCAGCAGGATGGCGGCGGCGCTGAATCCGAGGGCGACCGCGAGTTTGGACCACAGCAGCCGGGCGCGGGGGACGGGTGAGGCGAGCAGGTAGCGCAGGGAGGACCAGCCGGCCTCCGAGGCGACCGTGTCGCCGCAGAACAGGGCGACCGGGATGACCAGGAGGAAGCCCGCCGAGACGAAGAGGCAGGTCGCCGCGAAGTTGGCCCCGGACGCCGTGGCCGTGTCCATGAGGGTGATCCGGCCGTTCCGCGAGCCGTCCGGGGAGCCGCCGATGGCGAAGGCGACGATCAGGACGAAGGGCAGGGCGGCCAGGATCAGGCCCATCACCAGGGTGCGGCGGCGCTTGAGCTGCCGCATGGCCTCCACGCGCAGCGGCAGGGTGCGGCCGGGGGCGTATCCGGGAGCGGCGGCTGCGGTGGCGGCGGTCATGCGGTCTCTCCGATCAGGGTCAGGAACGCGTCCTCCAGGCGGCGGTGCGGGCCCACCCCGGTCACCGGCACGTCGAGGCGGACGAGTTCGCCGATCAGGGCCGTGGGCCCGGCGACTCCGGCCGCGTCGAGGCGGACGAGCAGGCCGCCGTCCACGCGTACGGCACCGAGCTTCTCCACCACCGCGTCCGGCACCGGACCGCCGAGGGTGACGAGCAGGGTGTCGCCGGAGCCGGTGATCTCCTCGACCGGGCCGGCCTGGACGAGGCGGCCCCGGTCCATCACCACGAGGTGGGTGCAGGACTGTTCGACCTCGGCGAGCAGGTGGCTGGAGACGATGACGGTCCGGCCGCCCGCCGCGTAACGGATCATCACCTCCCGCATCTCCCGGATCTGCGGCGGGTCGAGGCCGTTCGTCGGCTCGTCCAGGATCAGCAGGTCCGGCAGGCCGAGCATGGCCTGGGCGAGGGCGAGCCGCTGTCGCATGCCCTGGGAGTAGGTGCGGACGGCGCGTTCCAGGGCGCCGCCCAGGTTGGCGATCCGCAGCGCCTCGTCGAGGTGGGCGTCCTCGGCGGGGCGGCCGGTGGCCTTCCAGTACAGCTCCAGGTTCTCCCGGCCCGACAGATGCGGCAGGAAGCCCGCGCCCTCGACGAACGCGCCGACCCGGGACAGCACCGGCGCGCCCGGCCGGACGGCCTGGCCGAAGACCCGGATCTCGCCCTCGTCCGGGGTGATCAGCCCCATCAGCATGCGCAGCGTGGTCGTCTTGCCGGCGCCGTTCGGCCCGAGCAGGCCGAGGACCTGGCCCTGCTCGACGCGGAAGGACAGGTCGCGGACGCTGTAGCGGTCACCGCCCTTGTACTTCTTCGTCAGCCCCGTGATCTGGAGCGGTACGTCCGCGAGGGCGGGGTCGGGGGCCGGGGCGGCCGTCCGGCGGCGGGCGGTGAGCAGCAGCCCCGCCGCGACGACGAGACCGGCGGCGGGCAGGCCCCACACCCACCACGGCAGCCCCGCCGCCTGGGTGGCGACGGCCGGCGCGGTCGGCACGGTGAGCGGGCCGCGGACGGCGACGGTGTACGTGGCGGGCGCGGCCGGCGAGGCGTAGCCGAGGTCGGTGGCGGCGAGGACCAGCCGCAGCCGGTGCCCGGCGGCCACCTCGTGGTCCACGGCGGGCAGGGTCAGCGAGACCTCGCGGCCCTGTGCGGCGCCCTCGACCCGGACCGGGGTGACCAGTTGGGCGGGCAGCACCTGCTGCCGTCCGTCCGGCTCCACGTCGTACACCTTGGCGAAGAGGACCGCCGAGCCGTCGGCGGCGGTGGAGGTGACCCGTACGCGCACGGTCGGGGCGCCGGTGACGCGGATCGGCCGGGTCTGCGGCCGGGCGTCGAAGGCGGCGAACTGGCCCGGGAAGTCGAGGGAGAGCCCTCCCATGCCGAGGGAGGACAGCTGGGAGAGCCCGCCGCCGAGGCCGGGTACGGCGGACAGAGCGGGAGGACTGGCGCCGGCCGGGTTGGCGAAGGAGCTCGGCGGCCCGGCGAGCGGGACGGAGACGGGCGCGGCGGCGAGGCCGGGGTAGCGGTCGGCGGTGGCGCCGCGCAGGGTGGCCCGGCCGTCGGTGGAGTCGACGCCTCCGGTACGGCTGACGCGGAAGGCGGGTCCGGTGTCGACGGACGCGTCCCGCCCCAGGTAGCGGTCGAACCAGGCGGTGATACGGGCCTGGACGCGCTCCGTCTCGCGGTCGCCGCCGTCGTGTCCGCCGGACGTCCAGTCGACGGCGACGGGGGCGCCGCCCGCGGCGATGGTCCTCGCCATGGCGTCGGCCTGGTCGAGGGTGAAGAGGGAGTCGGACTGCCCCTGGACGATCAGCGCGGGCACCTTGATGCGGGCGCCGACGGCCGAGGGGCTGCGGGCCTCCAGGAGCGCGCGGGCGGCCGGGTCCGGCTTCCCGGAGACGGCGACCCGCTGGTAGAGGGCGCAGACCTCGGGGCTGAAGCGACCGCAGGCGTCCCCGTTCTCAGGGACCGTCCCGTTCGCCGGCTCCGCCGGGCCCGCCGGGCCCGCCCCGCTCGTCCGGTCCGTCGCACCCGTCCCGTTCGCCGGCTCCGTCCCGCCGGCCGGGCCCGTCTCGCCCGCCCGGTCCGCCCCGTCCGCCAGGCTGCCCTCCCGGTCCATCCCGCGCACCCGGTCCGTCCCGCCCGCCGGGCCCCCCGCCCCCGCCCCCGCGCCCGCCGAGAAGAAGATGCCCGCCCACAGCTTCTTGAAGACCCCGTTCGGGAACAGCGCGTCCGCGAGGTTCCAGTAGGTGATCTGCGGGGCGATGGCGTCGACGCGCGGGTCGTGGCCGGCCGCGAGCAGCGAGACCGCGCCGCCGTAGGAGGCGCCCGTGACGCCGACGCGCGGGTCGCCCGGCTTGTCGAGGAGGACCTCGGGGCGGTCGGCGAGCCAGTCGACGAGCCGGCGGACGTCCTTGACCTCGCGTTCCGGGTCGTTGAGGCCGATCTGCCCGGTGGAGGCGCCGAAGCCGCGGGCGGACCAGGTGAGCACGGCGTAGCCGTCGCGGGCGAGCTGCTCGGCCTGGGCGCGGACGTCGTCCTTGGAGCCGCCGAAGCCGTGGCCGACGAGGACGGCGGGACGGCGGCGGTCGGCGTCGCCCGCGGTGAAGTACGAGGTGTCGATCCGTACCCCGTCGAGGTCGAGCATCCGGTCGGCGCGCCGCACGGGCGCGGGTTCGTCGGAGGCGACGGCGGTCCAGGTGCCGGCGCCGCCCGCGAGCACGGCGAGGGCGGCGCCGAGGGCGGCCCACCGTGGGAGGCCCGGGCGGGGAGGTCGCAGCTTCATGGGTCGAGCCTAGGCGGCGGCGCGGGTCGGCTCGGCTGCCCGGGGGCGGAACCGGGCGGCCTCCTCAGGTCGTACGCAGTACGGTCCCCGTACACCAGACGCGGTACGGCGGCAGGGCGGTGCGGCGGTACGAACGGGAGGCCCAGGTGGAGATCCGGAGGGCGACGACGGTGGCGGAGCTGATGGCGGCGGGGCATCTGTACGACGCGCCGCCGCGGGAGGAGTGGGCCGCGGACTTCCTCGCGGCGCCGGGGCATGTGCTGTTGGTGGCGTACGCGGCGGACGGCTTTCCCGCCGGGTTCGTGTCGGGGGTCGAGATGCGCCATCCCGACAAGGGCGTGGAGATGTGTCTGTACGAGCTGTCGGTGGACGAGGCGCACCGGCGGCGGGGGATCGGGCGCGCGCTCACGGAGGCGCTGGCGGCCGAGGCGCGGGCGCGGGGCTGTTACGGGATGTGGGTGGGGGTGGATCCGGACAACGAGGCCGCGCTGCGGACGTATGGGACGGCGGGGGCGGTGGCGGAGGGTGCGTTCGCGATGCTGACGTGGGAGTTCGGGGGTGGCGGGGTGAACGCGCACTGACGCCGTCTTGTGCGGCACATGACAAAGGCGCGACGCTGTGGGCCACCATCGCGTGCCCGCACATCCGCGGGACGCGGTGCCCGTACGCGCCCGTGGCCCCACGTGCGGGCCGCACGGTCCGGTGCCCCCACGACGAGAGGTTCAGGTGCCCCAGCCGATGTCCTCCACCACCCGCCGCCTCACCGCGCTCATACCCGTGGTCGCGCTCGCCGCCGGCCTCCAGTTCGCCGCCTCCCCCACCGCACAGGGCACGCCGGCCGGCGACCTGCGGCTGGCCCCGGCGTCCCTCGCGATCGACGACAGCTGGATCGTCGTCCTCAAGGACGGTTCCACCCGCGCCGCCGATCTCGGGGTGACGCCGCAGCACCAGTACCGGTCGGCGCTCAAGGGCTTCTCGGCCACGATGTCGCGGGCGAAGGCCGCCGCGCTCGCCGCCGACCCGCGGGTGGCGTACGTCGAGCAGAACGCGACCGTACGGGTCGCCGACACGCAGACCGGCGCGACCTGGGGTCTCGACCGGGTCGACCAGCGGGACCTGCCGCTGTCGACGACGTACACGTACGACACGACCGCGTCGAACGTCACCGCGTACGTCATCGACACCGGCATCCGCACCTCCCACTCCGAGTTCGGCGGGCGGGCGACGGTCGGCACGGACACCGTCGGGGACGGGCAGAACGGCCAGGACTGCCAGGGCCACGGCACGCACGTCGCGGGCACGGTCGGCGGCGCGAAGTACGGCGTCGCCAAGAGTGTGAAGCTGGTGGCGGTACGGGTCCTCAACTGCACCGGCTCCGGCACGACCGCCGGGGTCATCGCGGGCGTCGACTGGGTGACGGCCAACGCGGTCAAGCCGGCCGTCGCCAACATGAGTTTGGGCGGCGGGGCGAACACCTCGCTCGACGACGCGGTGAAGCGCTCGATCGCCTCGGGCGTCAGCTACGCGGTCGCCGCGGGCAACGGCAACATCCTCGGCTGGCCCGCGAACGCCTGCAACTACTCCCCCGCCCGCGTCCCCGAGGCCCTCACGGTCGGCGCGACGGACTCCGCCGACAAGCGGGCCTCCTTCTCCAACTACGGCACCTGCGTGGACCTCTTCGCCCCGGGCGTGGGCATCACCTCGGCGTGGAAGGACAACGACACGGCGACCAGCAGCATCTCCGGCACCTCCATGGCCGCCCCGCACACCGCGGGCGTCGCGGCCCTCTACCTCGCCACCCACCCGACGGCCACCCCGGCCCAGGTGAGCAGCGCCCTCGTCGCCAACGCGACCTCCGGCAAGGTCCAGGACCCGAGGACCGGCTCCCCGAACAAGCTCCTGTATTCGCGCTGGTAGCCGGCCGCTAGGCCGACGCGTCGCCCTCGGCGACCACGCGCCCGAGGAGCCCGTCCCCCACCGGGTACGGCCGCTCCTCGGGCAGCAGTGCTTCCGCCTCCGGCAGGCGCCCCTCGCGTACCAGGCCGTGGATCTCGCGGGCGAGCGGCGTCACCTCGCGGATGCCGACGGTCCACTCGTCCGCGTACCGGCGGGACGCCTCCCCGGCCAGGCCCAGTTGCAGCGAGCGGTACGACAGCGGGCGCAGGTGCAGGTCGCGCTCCGGGTCCCACTGCACCCGGGCCGGGGACCGCTTCAGCTCGCGCTGCCAGGTGGCGCGGTCGGCGTGGAAACCCCGGACGTAGTGGGAGAGGCAGGCGTGGCGCAGCGCCCACTCGAAGCCCTCACGGGTGATCTCGACGGCGAGGACCGTCTCCTGTCCCTCCTTCAGGCCCCAGCCGCAGCGGTACATCATCCACAGGAACGAGGGCTTGATCCAGGTCATCCGGTCCCGCTTCCACACGGCCGGGAAACGGCCGTCGCGGGCGGCCGCGAGGCCGATCTCCGGGCGGTACGCCTGGTAGACGGTCACCGTCGTGTCGGTGTGGGCGGCGCGGATCTGGTACTTCGGGGGTACGGGCATGGCCCCCAGGATGCGCGGGCGCGCGCCCCGGGGGCCAGCGGATTCACCGGCGTCCGGTGCTCAGTGGTTGCGCGGGAAGCCCAGGTCGACGCCCGCCGGGGCCTCGGACGGGTCCGGCCAGCGGGTCGTGACGACCTTGCCGCGGGTGTAGAAGTGGACGCCGTCGTTGCCGTAGATGTGGTGGTCGCCGAAGAGCGAGTCCTTCCAGCCGCCGAAGGAGTGGTAGCCCACCGGCACCGGGATCGGCACGTTCACGCCGACCATGCCCGCCTCGACCTCCAGCTGGAAGCGGCGGGCCGCGCCGCCGTCGCGGGTGAAGATGGCGGTGCCGTTGCCGAACGGCGAGGCGTTGATCAGGGCGAGGCCCTCCTCGTACGTCTCGGCGCGCAGCACGCACAGCACCGGGCCGAAGATCTCGTCCTGGTACGCCTTGGCCGTGGTCGGCACGTGGTCGAGGAGGGACAGGCCGATCCAGTGGCCGTTCTCGTGGCCGTCGACGGTGTAGCCGGTGCCGTCGAGGACGACCTCGCAGCCCTCGTCCGCCGCGCCGTGCACGTAGGAGGCGACCTTGTCGCGGTGGGCGGCCGTGATGAGCGGGCCCATCTCGGAGGTCGGGTCGGTGCCGGGGCCGATCTTGATCTTCTCGGCGCGCTCGCGGATCTTCTGCACCAGTTCGTCGCCGATCGCGCCGACCGCGACGACCGCGGAGATCGCCATGCAGCGCTCGCCGGCCGAGCCGTACGCCGCCGAGACCGCCGCGTCGGCGGCCGCGTCCAGGTCGGCGTCGGGCAGCACGAGCATGTGGTTCTTCGCGCCGCCGAGGGCCTGGACGCGCTTGCCGTTCGCGGAGGCGGTGGTGTGGATGTGGCGGGCGATCGGGGTGGAGCCGACGAAGGAGACGGCGGAGACGTCCGGGTGCTCGAGCAGCCGGTCCACGGCCACCTTGTCGCCGTGGACGACGTTGAAGACGCCGTCCGGCAGGCCGGCCTCGGCGAGCAGCTCGGCGATCTTCAGGGACGGCGACGGGTCCTTCTCGCTCGGCTTCAGGACGAAGGTGTTGCCGCAGGCGATGGCGAGCGGGAACATCCACATCGGCACCATCGCCGGGAAGTTGAACGGGGTGATGCCGGCCACCACGCCCACCGGCTGGCGGATCGCGGCCACGTCGACCCGGTTGGACACCTGGGTGGACAGCTCGCCCTTGAGCTGGGTGGTGATGCCGCAGGCCAGGTCGACGATCTCCAGGCCGCGGGCGACCTCGCCGAGCGCGTCGGAGTGCACCTTGCCGTGCTCGGCGACGATCAGCTCGGCGATCGCGTCGCGGTTGGCGTCGAGCAGCGCGCGGAAGCGGAAGAGGATCGTGGTGCGCTGGGCCAGCGAGGAGGTGCCCCAGGTCGCGAAGGCGTCCTTGGCGGCGGCGACGGCGGCGTCGACCTCCTCGACGGAGGCGAGCGCGACCCGGGTGGTGACGGCGCCGGTGGCCGGGTCGGTGACCGGGCCCCAGTTGCCCGACGTGCCTTCGACGGTCTTGCCACCGATCCAGTGGTTGACGGTCTTCGTCATGACGACATGCTCCTTCTGGCTGCTACAGGTGGCGGCGTCGGGCGGTGACGTGCCGGTCGTACTCCTCGCGGGCCTTGACCGCCGACGAGCGGGTCGAGGTCTCGGCCACGGGCACATCCCACCACGCCTCGGCCGGGGGCGCGCCCGACACACTGTCTGCCGTTTCGGTCTCGACGTAGACACATGTGGGAACCGTCGCCCGCCGTGCGTCCGCGAGGGCTTCTCGCAGGTCACGCAGGGTGCGGGCGCGCAGCACCCGCATGCCGAGGGAGGCGGCGTTGGCGGCCAGGTCGACGGGGAGCGGCGGTCCGGTGAAGGAGCCGTCGGGGGCGCGGAGGCGGTAGTCGGTGCCGTAGCGCTCGGCTCCGACCGCCTCCGACAGGCCGCCGATGGAGGCGTAGCCGTGGTTGTCGAGGATGACGACCTTGATAGGCAGTTCCTCCTGGACGGCGGTGACGATTTCGGTGGGGTTCATCAGATACGTCCCGTCGCCGACGAGGGCCCAGACGGGCCGGCCGGGTGCGGCGAGGGCGACGCCGATGGCGGCGGGGATCTCGTATCCCATGCAGGAGTAGCCGTATTCGACGTGGTACTGGTCGGCCGACCGGGCCCGCCACAGCTTGTGGAGGTCGCCGGGGAGCGAGCCGGCGGCGTTGATCAGGATGTCGTCCCCGGTGACCAGGGTGTCGAGTACGCCGAGCACCTGGGTCTGGGTGGGGCGGGCGTGCTCGTCGGGTGCGACGTAGGCGCGGTCGGTCCGGCGCTGCCAGTCCTCCTTGGCGGAGGTCCACCGCGCCGGGTCCCGGCGGTGGTCGCCCAGCTTCTCGGTGAGCGCGATCAGGCCCTCGCGGGCGTCGGCGACGAGGGTCCGGGCGGCCTGTTTGTGGGCGTCGAAGGCGGTGATGTTGAGGTTGAGCAGGCGGGTGTCCGGGCCGAAGAGGGTGCCGGAGGCGGTGGTGAAGTCGGTGTGGCGGGTGCCGACGCCGATGATCAGGTCGCTGCCGCGGGCGAGGTCGTTGGCGGTCGCGGTGCCGGTGTGGCCGACGCCGCCGACGTCGCAGGGGTGGTCGTGGGGCAGGACGCCCTTGCCGGCCTGGGTGGTGGCGACGGGGAGGCCGGCCCGTTCGGCGAGGGTGCGCAGGGCGTCCTCGGCGCCGCTGTACTTCACGCCGCCGCCCGCGATGATCAGCGGCCGCTCGGCGGCCCTGACGGCGTGGACGGCCGCGTCGAGTTCGGCCGCGTCGGGCCGGGGCCGGCGCACGGTCCAGGTCCGCTCGGCGAGGAACTCCTCGGGCCAGTCGTACGCCTCGGCCTGGACGTCCTGCGGCAGGGCGAGGGTGACGGCCCCGGTCTCGGCGGGGTCGGTGAGGACGCGTACGGCGGCGAGCGCGGCCGGGATCAGCGCCTCGGGGCGGGTGATCCGGTCGAAGTACTTCGACACCGGGCGCAGGCAGTCGTTGACGGACACCTCGCCCGCGTAGGGCACTTCGAGCTGCTGGAGGACGGGGTCGGCGGGCCGGGTGGCGAAGGTGTCGCCGGGCAGCAGCAGCACGGGCAGCCGGTTGACGGTGGCGAGCGCGGCGCCGGTGACGAGGTTGGTGGCGCCGGGGCCGATGGAGGTGGTGACGGCGTGGGCCTGGAGGCGGCGGGACTGGCGGGCGTAGCCGACGGCCGCGTGCACCATGGCCTGTTCGTTGCGTCCCTGGTGGTACGGCATGAGGCCGGGGAACTCGACGAGCGCCTGGCCGATCCCGGCGACGTTGCCGTGGCCGAAGATGCCCCAGGTGGCGGTGATCAGCCGCTGCCGTACGCCGTCGCGTTCGGTGTGCTGGGCGGCGAGGAAGCGCACCAGGGCCTGGGCGACGGTCAGACGCGTCACTGGTATCCCTCCGTGTGGTCGGGGTGGAAGCTGATCCGCCACGCGCGCTCGGGCCCGGGGCCCGCCATGACGTTGAGGTAGTACAGCGGGTGGCCGGGCTGGGCGATGGACGGGCCGTGCCAGCCGTCCGGCACGAGGACGGCGTCGCCGGTGCGGACCTCGGCGAGGAGCTCGGCGCCGCCGGGCCGGGAGGGGGTGATCCGCTGGTAGCCGTAGCCGACGCCCCGCGGGCCGGCGACCTCGTAGTAGTAGATCTCCTCCAGGACGGACTCCCGGCCGGGGTGGTGCTCGTCGTGTTTGTGGGGCGGATAGGAGGACCAGTTGCCGCCCGGGGTGACCACCTCGACGGCGATCAGCCGGTCGCAGGCGAAGGCTCCGGCGGCGGCGAAGTTGCGCACCTCGCGGGCACGGTTGCCGCTGCCGCGGGTCTCGACGGGAACCTCCGGCGCGGGGCCGTAGCGGGCGGGGAGTCGTCGCTCGCACTTCGCTCCTGCCAAAGCGAAGCGGCCTCCCGCGCCGGAGGCGATCTGGGCGTGGGCGTCCCTCGGCACATAGGCGAAGTCCGAGACCCCGTCGAACACGTCGGTCCGGCCCACGAGTTCGATGATTTCCCCGTCGACGCGCACCGTACCGCCCCCGGAGAGCGGAAGCACCACCCATTCGCTGTTCCCCGTCAGGTACGTGTGGGTCCCGCCGGGCGGCAGGTCGACGACCCGCAGCGAGCTGTGCGTCCAGCCGGCCCGTTCGGGGTCGATGTCGACGGTGTACGGGCCGCGGGCGGCGGTGCCGGCGGGCAGGTGGAGGGATGGGGGCGAGAGCGTGGTGTCCATGGTCCTCTCCCTACCCGCCTGCCGGGCCGCTCTCCCGGTGGCGCGCGGGGACGGAGCCGGTGCCGGTGGCGAGCGCGAGGGCGATCTCGTCGTCGTAGGGCATCGCGGGCGAACAGGCGAGCCGGCCGGCGACGATCGCGCCCGCCGCGTTGGCGTAGCGCAGCACGTCTTCCAGGTCACGGCCGTCGAGCAGGGCGTGGGCGAGCGCCCCGCCGAAGGCGTCGCCCGCGCCGAGGCCGTTGACCACCTCGACGGGCAGCGGCGGGACCTCGGCCGCGGTGCCGTCGGCGGCCAGCGCGAGGACGCCCTTGGGGCCCTGTTTGACGACGGCGAGCCGCACTCCGGCGGCGAGCAGGGCGCGGGCGGCGGCGTACGGCTCGCGTTCGCCGGTGGCGACCTCGCACTCGTCGGCGTTGCCGACGGCGACGGTGGCGTGCCGCAGGGCCTCCCGGTAGAGCGGGCGGGCCTCGTCGGCCGGTGCGGCGCCGTCCCACAGGGCGGGCCGCCAGTCCAGGTCGAGGACGGTGAGCGCGTCCGGCGCCGCGCCGTCGGCCCGTTCCCGGAGCGCGCCGAGGGTGGCGGCCCGGCTCGGTTCGGCGCTCAGGCCGGTACCGGTCACCCAGAAGGCGCGGGCGGCCCGCAGGGCGGGCAGGTCCAGTTCGTGGAGGTGGATCTCCAGGTCGGGGGCCTTGGGGCGGCGGTAGAAGTGGATCGGGAAGTGGTCGGGCGGGAAGATCTCGCAGAAGGTGACCGGGGTGGGGTACGCGGTCACGTCCGTGACCCAGCGGTCGTCCACCCCGAACGCCCGCAGCTCGCGGTGGAGGTACGTGCCGAACGGATCGGCCCCGGTGCGGCTGACAAGAGCGACGCTCCGTCCCAGGCGGGCGGCGGCGACGGCGACATTGGCCGGGGAGCCGCCGAGGAACTTGCCGAAGCTCTCCACCCGGGCCAGCTCCACCCCGCTCTGCAGCGGGTAGAGGTCCACGCCGAGGCGGCCCATCGTGATCAGGTCGTACGGTCGGTCGTACGGCTCCGCCGTCATGCCACGCACCTCTCCTCGGCCCGCCGGGGCCCACGTCCCAGGTCTATCCACGGCCCTGTGCCCTGTCAACGCCGTGTCCGTGGGCGAGGACGCGGGTCCGGACGGTGTCTTGACGCTCGTCGCGGACCGCCGCCAAGGTTGCATGCATGACCAACCCGACGAACCGGTCGCCGTTGTCCCGTATCCGCATCGGTTCCGCCCCGGACTCCTGGGGCGTGTGGTTTCCCGACGACCCCCTGCAGGTGCCCTGGCAGCGCTTCCTCGACGAGGTGGCGGGCGCCGGATACGAGTGGATCGAGCTCGGCCCGTACGGCTATCTGCCCACCGATCCCGCCGTGCTCGCCGAGGAGACCGCCCGCCGCGGCCTGAAGGTGTCCGCGGCGACGGTGTTCACCGGGCTGCACCACGGCCCGGCGGTGTGGGAGCGGACCTGGGCGCACGTGGCCGAGAACGCGGCCCTGGCCCAGGCGATGGGCGCGGAGCACCTGGTGGTGATCCCCTCCTTCTGGCGGGACGACCGCACCGGCGAGGTCCTGGAGGACCGCACCCTGACGGCCGGGCAGTGGCGGCATCTGACCTCCCTCACCGAGCGCCTCGGCCACGAGGTCCGGGAGCGCTACGGCCTGCGGATCGTCGTCCACCCGCACGCCGACACCCACATCGACGGCGAGGAGAACGTCACCCGCTTCCTGGACGCCACCGATCCAGACCTGGTCGCGCTCTGCCTGGACACCGGCCACTACGCCTACTGCGGCGGGGACAGCGTCAAGCTGATCGAGACCTACGGCGAACGGATCGGCTACCTCCACCTCAAGCAGGTCGACCCGGCGGTCCTCGCCGAGGTGGTCGCCGAGGGGGTGCCGTTCGGCCCGGCGGTGGCGCGCGGTGTGATGGTCGAGCCGCCGTCGGGAGTGCCGGCCCTCGAACCGGTCCTGGCCGCGGCGCAGGCCCTGGACGTCGACCTGTTCGCGATCGTCGAGCAGGACATGTATCCGTGCGATCCGGACAAGCCCTACCCCATCGCGGTCCGCACCCGTCGGTTCCTCCGCTCCTGCGGCGCCTGATGACCTTGCGTCACTTACGTCACGTCCGTAGCTCCTTCGTCACACATATCTCCATTACGCGGGTTTTCCGTCACAGCCGTTCGACAGCCGCTCTCCTCCGGTCCGAAGCGGGCGTTCACCGGGCACAGGCTCAGTGATCACCAGCCAGTGATCGCCAGTGATCACCAGTGACGCCCGGCAGCTCCCCCGACGGCACCCCCGCCGCCGCTGCCGGGCACGCAGGAGAGGTGCCACACATGACGGACAGAAGGCTCTGGTCGTACAAGGACATCGCCGCGCACATCAAGGTGCAGCCGGACACGGTCCGCTCCTATCGGAAGCACGGGCTGCTGCCGGCCCCCGACCACGTCGAGTCGGGCAAGCCCTACTGGTACGCGGACACCATCCGCGCCTGGGTGGCCAGGCGCCCCGGGAACCGGGGCCGCCGGGACTGACCGCTATCGCACCTTCTCGGGCACCCGGTCCGGCCCGGGTGCCTCGGGTATCGCGCCGCCCTCACTGACGCCGAAGCGGTCGTGGAACCGGCGCAGCGGCCCGGGGGCCCACCAGGTGAGGCGCCCGGTCAGCTTCATCACGGAGGGGACGAGCAGGCTGCGGACCACCATGGCGTCCATGAGGACGGCGAGGGCGACGCCGAGGCCGAGCATCTTGGTGTTGGTGACCCGCGAGGTGCCGATGGCCACCATGACCACGGCCAGGATCACGGCGGCCGCGGTGATCAGCCCGCCGGTGCGGCGCAGTCCGAAGCGGACCGCGTGCTCGTGGTCGCCGGTGGCGTCGTACTCCTCCTTGATCCGCGAGAGCAGGAACACCCCGTAGTCCATGGACAGTCCGAAGGCCACGCAGAACATCAGGACGGGCAGGGTGGTCTCGATGTCCCCGGTGGGGGTGAAGCCGAGCAGTCCGGAGAGGTGCCCGTCCTGGAAGACCCAGACGACCGCGCCGAACATGGCCGTGAGGCTGAGCGCGTTGAGCACGACCGCCTGGAGCGGGATCAGGACGCTGCCGGTGAGCAGGAAGACGAGGAGCAGGGTGACGACGGCGATGATGCCGGCCGCCCAGGGCAGCCGCTCCCCTATGGCGTCCTTCGAGTCGACGAGGACGGCCGCCGCTCCGGTGACGGAGGTGTCGAACGGGGCCTCCTGGGCGCGCAGTTCGCCGACCACCCGCTGGGCCTCGGCGCCGACGCCCTCGCCCTCGGGGACGACCGTGAAGTAGGCGTGGGTCCGCTCGCCGGCCGGGGACGTGACCGGCCCGTCGACCCGCGCGACCCCGTCGAGCCGCTCGATCCGCTCCCGGTACCCGGCGTACTGTCCGGGCGTGGCGGTGCCCTCGGCGAGCACGGTGAGCGCACCGCCGGGGCTGCCGGGGAAGCCCTCGCGCAGCTCGTCCTGGACGACGCGGGACTCCGCGCCGGGCGGGAGCTGGCGGTCGTCGGCGGTGCCGAACCGCACGCCGAGGAAGGGCAGTCCGAGCAGGACGAGCCCGGTGGCGGTCGCGACGGCGAACAGCGGTGCCCGCCGCATCACGAGGACCGCCGTCCGCGCCCATCCGGCCC
Organism: Streptomyces sp. NPDC126499; assembly: GCF_040302485.1. Classification (NCBI taxonomy): domain Bacteria; kingdom Bacillati; phylum Actinomycetota; class Actinomycetes; order Kitasatosporales; family Streptomycetaceae; genus Streptomyces; species Streptomyces sp. NPDC126499. The sequence continues at coordinate 323,106 of NZ_JBEOUO010000003.1, forward strand.
CGCCCTCGGCACGGGCCTCCGCCTCGGCTGCCGTCCCGTCGGCCGTCCGGGCGGTCGCCGTCCCGGCCCGGGGCGCGCGCCGGAAGAGCCGGCGCAGGTCCAGGGCGTTGACCCGGTCGCCGAGCAGCACGAGCGCGGCGGGCAGGAGGATCAGGGCCGCCGCGGCGGCGAGCAGGACGACGGCGATGCCGGCGTAGGCGAAGGAGCGCAGGAAGTACTGCGGGAAGACCAGCATCGCGGCGAGCGAGACGGCGACGGTGAGGGCGGAGAACAGCACGGTCCGCCCGGCGGTGCGCAGGGTGGTGGCGACGGCGGCCCTGGTGTCGGCGCCGGTGGCCAGCTCCTCGCGGAAGCGCCGGACCACGAACAGGGCGTAGTCGATGGCCAGTCCGAGGCCGAGGGCGGTGGTGAGGTTCTGCGCGAAGACGGAGACGTCGGTGAACTCGGTGAGGCCGCGCAGCACGGCGTTGGTGCCGAGGATGGCGACGATGCCGATGCCGAGCGGGAGCAGGGCGGCGACGGCGCTGCCGAAGACCATGACGAGCAGGACGAGGGTGACGGGCAGGGCGATCAGCTCCGCCCTGAGCAGGTCCTCCTGGATGGTGCGCTGCATTTCGTGGCGGACCGCGAGCGGGCCGCCGACGGAGACCTCCACGGGTCCGTGGGTGCCGCGGAACTCGGGGGCGAGGCGCTCCAGGACCTCCCCGGCGGTCTTCTCGTCGCCGTCGATCCGGGCCGCGATCACGGCCTGCCGGCCGTCCTTGGAGCGCAGCGCGGGAGAGCCGGTCCCCCAGTAGGAACCGACGCCGTCGACGTCCGGCCGGGCGTCGAGCCGCTCGGCGAGCCGCCGGGCCTCGGCGGCGACGGCCGGGGAGTCGACGCCGGCGTCACCCGCGTCGACGAGCAGCAGCAGATTGGGCTGGGAGGCGGGGAACTCGCGCTCCAGGACCTCGACCGCGTACGTGGACTCGGCGTCTGGGTCCTCCCAGCCGCCGCTGCCCATCCGGTCGGCGACGCCGCCGCCGGCGAGGACGGCGAGCGCGGTCAGGACGAGGGCGAGGAGCAGCGTCAGGCGCGGCCGGGCCGTCACGAACCTGCTCCAGCCATCGGGCGCACCCCCCGTGGGCTGCGTTTTCTTGACTTCGGCCATGACGCGGTGTCCCCTTCACCGTGACCCGTGCGCACGCTCTCCCGGCGGGGCGCAGGGGTCGCCCATTGCCCCATAGACTGGCAAACACGAGCGATCACTCGCGTTCCTCAAGAATGCGAGCGACCTCTCGCATTTGTCAATCGTGTTCAGAGAGCCGGTGACGACAGCCATGCCCGAAGAACCGAAGCCGCGTCGCCGCCAGGCCCGCGGCGAGCGCCGTATCGCCCAGCTCCTCCAGGCCGCCGCGAACGTCTTCTGCGCCTACGGCTACACCGCGACCAGCACCAACGCGATCGCCCGCGAGGCGAGCGTCTCCCCCGGCACGCTCTACCAGTACTTCCCGAACAAGGAGGCCATCGCGCTGGAGCTGGGCGACCGGCTGCTCGCCGAGATGCGCGAGGCCCACGGCCAGGCGTTCACACCCGAGAACCTCGCCCTTCCCCTCCCCGAGCTCCTCGACGCCGTCCTCGACCCGCTGATCGAGTTCAACTGCCAGAACCCGGCCTTCCTCGCCCTCATGCACGGCTCCGAGGTTCCCGGCCGGATCGCCGAGGAACACGACGCCCTGCACGCCTCGCTGCTCGCCCGGGTCGGCGAGCTGCTCGGCCACTACCTGCCCGGCGGGGACCCGGCCCAGCACGGCCGGATCGCCGACATGACCTTCGCGATCGTGAAGGCGGGACTCGCCCTGATCCTGGCCGCACCCGAGGGGCCCGAGCGGGACGCGGTGATCGCCGAGACGAAGACGGTGCTGCTGCGCTATCTCGACCCGGTCATCGGCCGGGCGCTCACCACGACCCCCGCGCCCGTGACCGACACGTCGGGCGGTCCGGCGCCCGCGACCGCGGCCGGACGGCCGTGACGACGCCCACCCGGGCGCCACGGGTCGGACACCCGTGCAATCGATACCCCCTAGGGGTATAATCTGTGCTAGTACGGCGTACGGCCCCGCGCACCGGCGGGGCCCCGCACCGCAACGCCCCAGAGGAGAACGCCATGACCGCCGAGACGAAGACCGAACTGACCACCGTCTACCAGGTCAAGGGCATGACCTGCGGCCACTGCGAGGGCGCGGTCACGAGCGAGATCTCCGAGATCGACGGCGTCTCCTCGGTCACGGCCGTGGCGGCCACCGGCCAGGTCACCGTCGTGTCCACCGCCCCGCTCGACGAGGAGGCCGTCCGCGCCGCCGTCGACGAGGCCGGTTACGAGCTGGTCGGCCGCGCCTGAGCGTCCGCTCGCCACAGCACCACCGCGGGGCCGTACGGTTGCTGACGTACGGCCCCGCACCCGTTGGGAAACACGATGACCTCCACGATCACCGAGCTGACGATCGGCGGGATGACCTGCGCCTCCTGCGCGGCCCGCGTCGAGAAGAAGCTCAACCGGATGGACGGGGTGACCGCGACCGTCAACTACGCCACCGAGAAGGCGCGCGTCGAACACCCCGCGGAGGTCACGGTCGGCGACCTGATCGCCACCGTCGTCAAAACCGGCTACACCGCCGAGGAGCCCCCGCCGCCGGATCCCGAGCCCGAGAGGGAGCCCAGGGAGCAGGAGGGCGCGGAGTCCGGAGCCGTACGGGAGGAGGATCCGGAGCTCGCCTCGCTGCGGCAGCGGCTCACCGTCTCGGCCGTGCTCGCCCTGCCCGTCGTGCTCCTCGCGATGGTCCCGGCGCTCCAGTTCGACCACTGGCAGTGGCTCTCGCTCACCCTCGCCGCGCCGGTCGTGGTCTGGGGCGGGCTGCCCTTCCACCGCGCCGCCTGGACCAACCTCCGGCACGGCGCCGCCACCATGGACACCCTGGTCTCCGTCGGCACGCTCGCCGCCTTCGGCTGGTCGCTGTGGGCGTTGTTCCTGGGCGACGCCGGCATGCCCGGCATGCGGCACGACGTCGACCTCACCGTCGCCCGTGAGCACGCCGCCGGCACCATCTACCTGGAGGTCGCCGCCGGGGTCGTCACCTTCATCCTGCTCGGCCGCCATCTGGAGGCCCGCGCCAAGCGGAAGGCCGGCGCCGCCCTGCACGCCCTGCTGCGCCTCGGCGCCAAGGACGTGGCCGTCCTGCGCGACGGCACGGAGGTACGCGTTCCGGTGGCCGCCCTCGCGGTCGGCGACCGCTTCGTCGTACGGCCCGGCGAGAAGATCGCCACCGACGGCACCGTCGCCGAGGGCGCCTCCGCCGTCGACGCGTCCCTGCTCACCGGCGAGTCCGTCCCCCTCGACGTCGCCCCCGGCGACCCCGTCACCGGCGGCTGCGTCAACACCTCGGGCCGGCTCGTCGTCGAGGCCACCCGGGTCGGCGCCGACACCCAGCTCGCCCGGATGGCCAAGCTGGTCGAGGACGCCCAGAACGGCAAGGCCGAGGTGCAGCGGCTCGCCGACCGCGTCTCCGCCGTCTTCGTGCCCGTCGTCCTCCTCATCGCCCTCGGCACCCTCGTCGGCTGGCTCCTGCTCACGAGCGACACCACCGCCGCCTTCACGGCCGCCGTCGCCGTCCTGATCATCGCCTGCCCCTGCGCCCTGGGCCTCGCCACGCCGACCGCGCTCATGGTCGGCACCGGCCGCGGCGCCCAGCTCGGCATCCTCATCAAGGGCCCCGAGGTCCTGGAGTCCACCCGCCGCGTGGACACCGTCGTCCTCGACAAGACCGGCACCGTCACCACCGGCCGCATGGAGCTCGTCGGCGTGCACGTGTACGGCGGCGCCTACGGCACCGGGCGCGCCGACGAGAACGAGCTGCTGCGGCTCGCGGGCGCCCTGGAGCACTCCTCCGAGCACCCGGTCGCCCGCGCCGTCGCGGCCGGCGCCGCCGCCCGGGTGGGCGAGCTGCCCGTACCGAAGACCTTCGAGAACGTGCCCGGCCTCGGCGTGCGCGGATCCGTCGACGGCCGTCTGGTGGTCGTCGGACGGGCCGCCCTGCTCGCGGCCGAGGGGATCGAGGTGCCCGGCGCGCCGGGTCCGGGAGTCGTGCACGTCGCCTGGGACGGGCGGGCCCGCGGCACACTGACGGTCGCCGACGCGGTCAAGGAGACCAGCGCGGAGGCGGTCGCCCGGCTGCGCGGGCTCGGCCTGCGGCCGGTGCTGCTCACCGGGGACGGCCGGGCCGTCGCCGAGCAGGTGGCCGCGGAGGTCGGCATCGACGAGGTGATCGCCGAGGTGCTGCCGCAGGAGAAGGTGGACGTGATCCGGCGCCTCCAGGGCGAGGGCCGCACGGTGGCGATGGTCGGCGACGGGGTGAACGACGCCGCGGCCCTGGCCACGGCCGACCTGGGCCTCGCGATGGGCACCGGCACGGACGCCGCCATCGAGGCGGGCGATCTGACCCTGGTCCGCGGGGACCTGCGGGTCGCGGCGGACGCCATCCGGCTCGCCCGGCGGACCCTGGCCACGATCAAGGGCAACCTCGGCTGGGCGTTCGGCTACAACGTGGCCGCGCTGCCGCTCGCCGCGGCCGGTCTGCTCAACCCGATGATCGCCGGGCTCGCGATGGCCTTTTCGTCCGTGTTCGTGGTGACCAACAGCCTGCGGCTGCGCCGCTTCCGCTGAGTGATCGCACGAATTCACCTCCACGTGACGCACAGGACCTTCACAAAGAGACCTAGATCACAGATATTTGGGGGTAACCATCTGGGCTGTTCGCGAGTCTAAGTGGGCGATGCCAAGAACGTCTTGGGGGACGTTCATGGGATGTCTTGGGGGACGTCCCAGGCAAGCGCGGCCGGGGCACGTGCACCGGGGAGCTTTGAGCGGCCCTCCCGTACGTACCCCGGCAGACCGCGCGAGCAGACGCCCGGCCCGGATCCCGTGGGGGGAATCCGCACCGGGGATATGGGAAGCGCCCCGCTCGCCGACCCGTGGGGGGATCGACGGCGGGGCGCTTCCGCTCTACGGCGCCGCGGCCGGCGAGTCGCGTCAGCGGGCCTCGGCCGGGACGAAGTCGCGCTCGACCACACCGGTGTAGATCTGGCGCGGGCGGCCGATGCGGGAACCCGGCTCCTTGATCATCTCGTGCCACTGGGCGATCCAGCCCGGGAGGCGGCCCAGGGCGAACAGCACGGTGAACATCTCGGTCGGGAAGCCCATCGCGCGGTAGATGAGGCCCGTGTAGAAGTCCACGTTCGGGTAGAGGTTGCGCGAGACGAAGTAGTCGTCGGAGAGCGCGTGCTCCTCCAGCTTCAGCGCGATGTCGAGCAGCTCGTCGGACTTGCCGAGCGCCGACAGGACGTCGTGCGCCGCCGCCTTGATGATCTTGGCGCGCGGGTCGAAGGACTTGTACACCCGGTGGCCGAAGCCCATCAGGCGGACGCCGTCCTCCTTGTTCTTCACCTTGTTGATGAAGGAGTCGACGTCGCCGCCGTTGGCCTGGATGCCCTCGAGCATCTCCAGAACCGACTGGTTGGCGCCGCCGTGCAGCGGGCCCCACAGGGCCGAGATGCCGGCGGAGATCGAGGCGAACATGTTCGCCTGCGAGGAGCCGACCAGACGCACGGTGGAGGTCGAACAGTTCTGCTCGTGGTCCGCGTGCAGGATCAGCAGCTTGTCGAGCGCGGAGACCACGACCGGGTCGAGCTCGTACTCCTGGGCCGGGACCGAGAAGGTCATGCGCAGGAAGTTCTCGACGTACCCGAGGTCGTTGCGCGGGTAGACGAAGGGGTGGCCGATCGACTTCTTGTACGCGTACGCCGCGATCGTCGGCAGCTTGGCGAGCAGCCGGATCGTGGAGAGGTGGCGCTGCTTCTCGTCGAACGGGTTGTGGCTGTCCTGGTAGAAGGTGGACAGCGCGGAGACCACGGAGGACAGCATCGCCATCGGGTGCGCGTCCCGCGGGAAGCCGCGGAAGAAGTTCTTGACGTCCTCGTGCACCAGCGTGTGCTGGGTGATCTCGTTCTGGAACGTCGCGAGCTCGTCCGACGTCGGCAGCTCGCCGTTGATCAGCAGGTACGCCACCTCCAGGAAGGTGGACTGCTCGGCCAGCTGCTCGATGGGGTAGCCGCGGTACCGCAGGATGCCCTTCTCGCCGTCCAGGTAGGTGATGGCGGATTTATAGGCGGCGGTGTTGCCGTATCCGCTGTCCAGGGTGACCAGACCGGTCTGGGCTCGGAGCTTCCCGATGTCGAAGCCCTTGTCGCCGACGGTGCTCTCGACCACCGGGTAGGTGTATTCACCGTCCGCGTACCGCAGTACTACAGAGTTGTCGCTCACGTCATCCCTCACCGACGTAGTGCCTCTTCTTCGAGGTGCCCTGACTGTCTCTACCATCCCCCATTTGGCTCAGGAGAGTGCACTCGGGGTCGACCATTGGGCCAATCGGCGGCACTCAGTGCCGCCAACCTGCTCATCCTGCCCCCTTCGCCCCGGTTCCGGAAGTCCTCCGTGATCTTTCACACGAGGGTGCCCCCTGTGAGCCGATGCGCGAGTGCGGTAAAGCGCCGCCCGGCCGAAACCGTACGCACCGCCTGGGCGATCGCCCGGCGGGAGCCCACCAGGACCACGAGCTTCCGGGCCCGGGTGACGGCGGTGTAGAGCAGGTTCCGCTGGAGCATCATCCAGGCACTCATGGTGACCGGGATCACCACCGCCGGATACTCACTGCCCTGCGAACGGTGGATCGTCACCGCGTACGCGTGGGCCAGCTCGTCCAGCTCGTCGAAGTCGTACGGCACCTCCTCGTCCTCGTCGGTGCGCACGACGAGCCGCTGCTCGACGGGGTCGAGGGAGGTCACGACGCCCACCGTGCCGTTGAAGACGCCGTTGGCGCCCTTCTCGTAGTTGTTGCGGATCTGGGTGACCTTGTCGCCGACCCGGAAGACCCGGCCGCCGAAGCGCTTCTCCGGCAGGTCGGGGCGGGCCGGGGTGATCGCCTGCTGGAGCAGCCCGTTGAGCGCGCCGGCGCCGGCCGGGCCCCGGTGCATGGGGGCGAGGACCTGGACGTCCCGGCGCGGGTCGAGCCCGAACTTGGCGGGAATCCGCCGGGCCGCGACCTCGACGGCCACCCGGGCGGCGTCCTCGGTCTCCTCCTCGGCGAAGAGGAAGAAGTCCGGCAGGCCGGTCGTCAGCGGCGGCTCGCCGGCGTTGATCCGGTGCGCGTTGGTGACCACACCGGACTGCTGGGCCTGCCGGAAGATCCGGGTCAGCCGGACGGCCGGGACCGGGCCGCCGGGCGCGAGCAGATCGCCCAGGACCTCGCCGGCGCCGACCGAGGGCAGCTGGTCCACGTCCCCGACCAGGAGCAGATGGGCGCCCGGCGCCACCGCCTTGACCAGCTTGTTCGCGAGCAGCAGGTCCAGCATGGAGGCCTCGTCGACCACCACCAGGTCGGCGTCGAGCGGCCGGTCCCGGTCGTAGGCGGCGTCGCCGCCGGGCTTCAGCTCCAGGAGCCGGTGGACGGTGGAGGCCTCCGCCCCGGTCAGCTCGGCCAGCCGCTTGGCGGCCCGGCCGGTCGGCGCCGCGAGCACCACCTTGGCCCGCTTGGCCCGGGCCAGCTCGACGATCGACCGGACGGTGAACGACTTGCCGCAGCCGGGGCCGCCGGTGAGCACGGCGACCTTACGGGTCAGGGCGAGGCGCACGGCCTCCTCCTGCTCCGGTGCGAGCGAGGCCCCCGTCCGGTCCGCGAGCCAGGCCAGCGCCTTGTCCCAGGCCACGTCCTGGAAGGCCGGCATCCGGTCCTCCTCGGCGCCGAGCAGCCGCCGGATCTGCCCGGCGAGGGACAGCTCGGCCCGGTGGAACGGCACCAGGTACACCGCCGTGACCGGCAGCCCCTCAGGGCCCGGCACCTTCTCCCGTACGACCCCCTCGGGGTCCTCGGCGAGCTCCCCGAGGCAGTCGATGACCAGACCCGTGTCGACCTGGAGCAGCTTGACCGCGTCGGCGATCAGCCGCTCCTCGGGCAGGAAGCAGTGGCCCTGGTCGGTGGACTGCGACAGCGCGTACTGCAGGCCGGCTCTCACCCGGTCGGGACTGTCGTGCGGAATGCCCACGGCCTGGGCGATCCGGTCGGCGGTGAGGAAGCCGATGCCCCAGACGTCGGCGGCGAGCCGGTAGGGCTGGTTCCGCACGACGGAGATCGAGGCGTCCCCGTACTTCTTGTAGATCCGCACGGCGATGGAGGTGGAGACGCCGACGCCCTGGAGGAAGACCATCACCTCCTTGATCGCCTTCTGCTCCTCCCAGGCCGCGCCGATCAGCTTCGTCCGCTTGGGGCCGAGACCGGGCACCTCGATCAGCCGCTCCGGCTCGGTCTCGATGACGTCGAGGGTGTCCGTCCCGAAGTGGTCGACGATCCGCTCGGCTATGCGCGGGCCGATGCCCTTGATGAGGCCGGAGCCGAGATAGCGGCGGATGCCCTGGACGGTGGCGGGCAGGACCGTCGTGTAGTTCTCCACGGTGAACTGCCGCCCGTACTGCGGGTGGGAGCCCCAGCGGCCCTCCATCCGCAGCGACTCCCCCGGCTGGGCGCCCAGCAGCGACCCGACGACCGTGAGGAGGTCACCGGAACCACGGCCGGTGTCGACACGGGCGACCGTGTAGCCGTTCTCCTCGTTGGCATAGGTGATCCGCTCCAGGACACCTTCGAGCACTGCGAGATGGGACATGATCCGACGGTAGCGAAGGGCTCGGACACCGCGCGGCCCCTGTGGACGACCAGCTGTGGACAACGGGGAGCGGCCGGGCGCCTTCCCCGGTCGCCCGCGCTCGGCATGCCGACGGAGGGAGCCGGCCGTAGCGTTTCCGGCATGAGCGAAACCGCACGTGAACCCTCCTTCCAGGACGAGGTCCTGAGCGAGCTCGGCGAGGACCGGCTCCTGGAGATCGCCGACCTGCTCGGCACCGACGCCGAGGGGGCGCAGCGGATCGTCGGCAGCTCGGTCTCGGAGCTCTCCGGGGAACTCCGCTCGGCCGCCGCCGAACCGGTCAGCGCCGACGAGGTGCGCGCCGCCGTCGCCGAGGTCTCCTCCTTCGAACCCCCGCTCCACGGCGTCGCCACGCTCGGCGGGCTGGTCGGCGGCGGGCTGGTCGGCGGCGGCCTGATGGCCGGCGTCCTCGCCAAGCTGGCCAGGCCCGCGGCCGACGCGGTCGCGAAGAGGACCGGCCTGCCGGCCCCGGCCGTCACCCGCGCGGTCGAACTCCTGGTCCCGGTGGTCCTGGCCGTGCTCACCAAGCGGGCCGCGGGCAGGAAGGGCGGCCTCGGGGAGCTCCTGGGCGGCGGCAGGCGCTGAGCCGGCCGCCGGGGAAGGGCCCGTACCCGCCGCGCTCGCGCCTCGTGTTCCCGGCCCTCCTTCCTCGTTGCACCTGGGAAGATCGGCGTGGCAGCATGCAGCGGTGACCGAGAACGGGGAAGAGACACCGAGGCCGCGCCAGGTCTCCAGACTGGCCGAACTGGCGGGGGCCGACACCGCGTTCCGGCCCCCGCCGCGCACCGCACCTAACGTCCGGCCCGACGCGGACGCACACACCGGCGCCACCGCCGGCGCCACCGCCCACGCCACCGCCGGCTCCACCACCGGCACCACGACGACCGGGCCCGAGGGCGGGGCCGGGCACGCGACCGCGAGCGGGACCGGGGACGCGTCCCGGGGCGGTGTCGCGAACGCGGCCGGTCCGCAGGGTCAGCCCGGCGAACCGGTGCTCGACCCCGAGCGGTTCGCCGAGCTGCTCGCCCTGTTCCGGAGCACCGCCGTGCTCGTCCCCTTCGACCCGTACGGCAGCCTGTGGACCGCCGAGCAGAACGGCGTGCGGTGGATCTGCGCCTTCTCCGACGAGCCGGCCCTCGCCCGCTTCGCGTACGCGCAGCAGGACGCCCGACGCGCCTGGGACTACCGGACCGTCCTCGGCTCCCGGCTGCTCGACGAGATGGTGCCGATGCTGCCGGGCCCGGCCGGTGTGGCGCTCGACGCGGGCAGCCCGGACGGCATGCTCTTCCCGCCCGTCCGGGGCATCGTGCCGGACGCGGTGGCGGTGGACACCGAGGGGCACGGGGCGTACGGCGGCGGCGCGGCCATCGGCGGACACGAAGGACCCATCACCCACGGGGGGACGCGATGAGCGGAAGCGATCCGCTGCTGGAGGCACCGACCTGGGCGCTGGTGGAGATCGCCCGCGGCATCGACCTGGCGCACTCCGAGCTGAAGGACCTCGGCATGATCGGCGAGGCCTCGGTCGGCCGCGGCTTCTCCGATCTCGCCCTGACCGGTCTGGAACTGGGCCACGGCGGGCTGACCTCCGAGTTCGAGACCTTCTGCAACCGGTGGGAGTGGGGCGTGCGCGCGCTCACCCTGCGCGGGAACGGCTTCGCGCAGGGAGTGGGCCTGTCGGTGGGGTCGTTCGCCGAGCAGGAGCAGTACGTCAAGGACTCGTTCAAGATCGGCGTGAACGCGCTCAACGGCAACCCGCACCTCTCCGAGGACGAGGTCAAGCAGATGAGCTGGGAGACCATCCGCGACCAGCACATGTGGGACAACGCGGACTGGAGCGGCGAATCGTTCTCGCAGGCCCACCAGGAGGTCAAGCAGACCTGGAAGAACACCGGCTACGACGTCATGGACGCCCAGCTCGACTCGATGGAGCGCTCCGGCCTCGTCGACCCGGCCGTCCGTGACCGGCTGGACGAGCAGCTGAAGCGGGACCTCGACCCGGACCAGGCCACCGTCGACCAGGCGGAGGAGCCGCGCTGGGGAGAGAGGCGCTGATGGGGCTCGGGGGACTCGGAGGACTCGGCGATCTCGTCGACAAGGGCGTGGACCTGGTCGACAAGGGCATCGACAAGGGCAAGGAGGTCGTCGGCGAGGGCGTCGACTACGTCACCGACAAGGCCGGGCAGGGGCTGCGGCACTACGGTTACGACGGAGTGGCCGAGGCCGTCGAGGACTGGGGCGACGAGACCGCGTCCTCCCTGGGCGCGGAAGTCGGCGAGAAGCAGCTCGGGCAGACCGAGGAGGCCGACGAGCTGATCCACGGCAAACCGGACCGGATCACCGCGGCGGTCAAGAACCTGCGCGACTTCAAGCAGGCCTTCGACCTCGTCGGCTCCGGCATGAAGCAGCTCGACGCGAGCCACTGGCACGGGGCCGCCGCCGACGCGTTCCGCAAGCGGTTCGAGACCCTGCCGCTGGACTGGCTGCGCGCCGCCGACGCGTTCGGGGACGCCGCCCAGGCCCTGGAGACGTACGGGAAGACCGTCACCAGCGCCCAGGGCAAGGCCCGCGAGGCGATCGCCCTCTACAAGGAGGCGAAGGAGGACTACGAGCGGGCGGCCGACACGTACGAGAAGAAGGCCAAGGCCTACAACGACGCCCGCACCAGCGACCATCCCCTGCCGCACCCGGGCGAGTTCAGCGACCCGAGCACGGAGAAGCGGCGGCGCGCGCACGAGGTGCTGAACGACGCCCGCAAGGCCCGCAACGAAGCTGCCGAGGCCGCGAAGACGGCGGTCAGGGCGGCGATGGCGCACGCGCCGAAGGAGCCGACCGGCCGGGACAAGCTGAAGTACGAGCTGATGGACCACGGGATGGCCCAGGGCATCGAACTGGCCCATTTCGGCGGCGGCATCATCAAGGGCACGGCCGGGCTGGTCAACTTCGTCCGCTCCGTGAACCCGCTCGACCCGTACAACGTCACCCACCCCGCCGAGTACTACAAGGGCGTCAACATGACGCTCGCCGGTCTCGCGTCCACCGTCGCCAACCCCGACCGCGCGCTGAAGAACGCGTGGGAGGCGGCCAAGGGCGACCCGTCCGAGTTCCTGGGACGACTCGTCCCCGAACTGATCGGCACCAAGGGCGCGGGCCTGGTCCGCGGGGGCCTGCGCGCGGGGCTCAAGGGCGGTCTCGACGTCCCCGGCTCCGGACGCCGGGGACTCGGCGACGGCCTCGACGGTCTGACGAGCCGCGGCTCGGGCGGCGAGATCCCGTCGCACGAGGACGTCAAGCGGGCCATCATCGAGAGCAAGCCGGAGCCCATCAGGGACCGCAAGTGGTCCGACGACGACGGGCGCTACTACGCGAGCCAGGTCCTCAAGGGCGGCCGCGCGGACGGCGAGACGGTGTTCGCCGGGCACGGCTACATGGAGCGCTACGCGGGCGAGACGGTCGTCCCCGAGGGCACGACCATCTCCTTCTACATCCCCCACGCCGAACGGCTCCCCGGGCTCAACGGCGTCGCGGTCGAGGGCGGCTCGTACCCCGGCGGGGCGGTGGAGACCTTCGGTCCGGGCGACCGCATCCCCGACTACACGCTCGCGCCGCCGGAGCCCAAGGGCGGCGGAGGGTTCACGGTGTACGAGAATTCGACCACGGTCGCGAAGCGTACGAATCTGAGCGAACTGCTCAAGGAGAACATGGGCAACGTCCACTGGGCGGCCTGCCGGGAGCTGGAATGAGCGGTGGCGGTGAGGGTCGTGGTGGCGGCGGTACGGACACGGGGACGGGAAGGAACGGCACGGTGAGCACGGACCGGCGGCAGCACGGAGCGACGTGGACGCTGACCTCGGTGGCCCTCGTGGCCAGGGGGCCGGCACTCGACCCGGACGCGCTGACCGCGCGGCTCGCTCCCCTGCGCCCGACCGCGACCCGCCCACCGGGGCCGAGTCGCTGGGGTCCGCCGGACGACGTCGACGGCGAATGGCGGCTGCAGTGCGACGAGCGCACCACGCGGGACTTCGCGGCGCAGCTCGACACGGTGCTGTCGGCGGCCGAGCCGTACGTGGAGCAGTGGCGGGCCCTTGAGGCCGAAGGGGTCTCCGTCGCGCTGGTGGTGAGGGGCTACGTGGACAACGACTCCCAGCTCGCCCTGACCGCCGAGGAGATGCGCCGGGTGGCGCGCCTCGGCCTGCCCCTGACCCTGACCCCCAGCACGAGCGAACGGTGACCGCCATGTGGACCTCGATCACCACCTCCCTCGCCGTCACGGGCCCCGACCTGGACGCCTCGGCCGTCGAGGCCGCCCTCGCCTTCGCCCGGCCGGCGGCGGAGCGCACGGCCGGCCTGTCGGTCCACCACGGTCCGGGCTGGTGGGCCCTCACCGTCGACGAGGCCCTGTCCGCCGACCTGGACGACCAGGTCGCGGCCCTGGCCGCCCTCGTCGAGGGCCGTCCCGACGCCGTCGCCCGGCTGACCGGCACCGGCCACCTCGTCCAGGTCGCGGTCTCGGGCACCGTGGACCGCGGCGGCCCGCTGACCCTGTCCCCGGAGGCGGCCACCCGTCTCGCCGCACTCGCCCTCCCGGTCTCCTTCACGACCCTGACCCCGGACAACACACCGGCGGAGGACCCGCTGGACTGGCTGGCCTGAGCCGGACCGGCCGACTGGAGACGGACCGGCCGGCCCCAGACCGACCGGCCGGCCCGGGTCCGGTCCGCGCGGACGCGCTCGCCGTACGGGTACGGCCGAGTCCGGTCCGCGGGGACGGTCCCGCCGTACGGGTACGCGCGGGCCGTGCCCCCCGCCCGCGAGCCGGCCCGGGGGCGGGAAGCAGCCCGGGGCACGGAGGGCCGCACCCCTCCGTGCCGGGGCCGGGTGCACACGGCCGGCCCCTGGCCCCCGGCCGTGCGGGCTCCGTTGGCGCCGTGCGGCCGGGGGTGGTCGGTGGTCATACCGCCAGGAAGGCCTCGCGGGTCTCCTCCAGGACCTCGGCGCCGTCCCTGGCCCACAGGGCGTCGTTGAAGAGCTCGACCTCGACCGGGCCGGTGTAGCCGGCCTTCTCGACGAGGGCCGCCCACGCCGTGAGGTCGATCGCGCCCGTACCCAACTGGCCCCGGCCGTTGAGGACTCCGGCCGGGAGCGGGGTGGTCCAGTCGGCGAGCTGGAAGGAGTGGATGCGGCCGGCGGCGCCCGCGCGGGCGACCGCCGCCGGGGCGCGCTCGTCCCACCACAGGTGGTAGGTGTCGACGACCACGCCCACCTGCTCGGCCGGGAAGCGTTCGGCGATCTCCAGGGCCTGGTCCAGGGTGGAGACCGCGCAGCGGTCGGAGGCGTACATGGGGTGGAGCGGCTCGATCGCGAGCCGTACGCCCCGCTCCCCCGCGTACGGGGCGAGGACCCCGATCGCGTCGGCGATCAGGGCGCGGGCGGCGGGCAGGTCGCGGCTGCCCGGCGGCAGGCCGCCGGAGACGAGGACGAGGGTGTCGGTGCCGAGGGCCGCCGCCTCGTCGACGGCCGCCCGGTTGTCCTCCTCCCACCCCTCGCGCGTGAAGAAGCCGCCCCGGCACAGGGTGGTGACGGTCAGCTCCGCGTCCCGTACGAGGGCGGCGGCGGCCTCGACGCCGTATTCCCGCACCGGTTCGCGCCACAGGCCGATGCCCGGGATGCCGAGGCGGACGCAGTGGGCGACGAGCTCGGGCAGTGGGAGCTGCTTCACGGTCATCTGGTTGACGCTGAAGCGGTCGGGGTTCACCGGGGGACTCCGTACACCGTGAGGAGGGACCGCATCCGGGACTCGGCGAGCGCCGGGTCGGGGAAAAGGCCGAGGCCGTCGGCGAGTTCGTACGCGCGGGCGAGGTGCGGCAGGGAGCGGGCGGACTGGAGTCCGCCGACCATCGTGAAGTGGTCCTGGTGGCCGGCCAGCCAGGCGAGGAGGACGACGCCCGTCTTGTAGAAGCGGGTCGGCGCCTGGAAGAGGTGCCGGGAGAGCTCGACGGTCGGGTCGAGGAGCGTGCGGAAGCCGTCCCGGTCGCCGGTGTCGAGCACCCGGACGGCCTCGGCGGCCAGCGGGCCCAGCGGGTCGAAGATGCCGAGCAGGGCGTGGCTGAAGCGCCCGCCCGCCGCAGGCTCCTCGCCCGCGATCAGCTCCGGGTAGTGGAAGTCGTCGCCCGTGTAGCAGCGGACGCCCTCGGGGAGGCGGCGGCGCAGGGCGACCTCGCGCCCCGCGTCGAGGAGGGAGACCTTGATGCCGTCGACCTTGTCGGGGTGGGCCTTGATCACGTCGAGGAAGGTGTCCGTCGCCGTGTCGAGGTCGGCCGAGCCCCAGTAGCCCGCGAGGGCCGGGTCGAACATCGGGCCGAGCCAGTGCAGGATCACCGGCTCGCTCGCCTGCCGCAGCAGATGGCCGTAGATCTCCGCGTAGTCCTCGGGGCCCTTCGCCCCGGCGGCCAGCGCGCGCGAGGCCATCAGGATCGCCTGGGCGCCCGACTCCTCGACGACGGCGAGCTGTTCCTCGTACGCCGCGCGGATCTCCGTGAGGTCCGCGCGGGAACCGGCGGTGAGCTGGTCGGTGCCGACGCCGCACGCGATGGTGCCGCCGACCGCCTTCGCCTCGGCGGCGGAGCGGCGGATCAGCTCGGCCGCCCCCGCCCAGTCGAGGCCCATGCCGCGTTGGGCGGTGTCCATCGCCTCGGCGACGCCGAGGCCGTGGGACCACAGGTGGCGGCGGAAGGCGAGGGTGGCGTCCCAGTCGACGGCGGCCGGGGCGTCGGGGGTGGTGTCGGCGTACGGGTCGGCGACGACGTGCGCGGCGGAGAAGACGGTACGGGAGGTGAACGGGCCGCCCGCCGCGAGGGCCAGGGGCTCGGCGCGCGGGTGGTACTCCCGTACGCCTCCGCCCGCCTGGGGCAGCCGGATCACAGGGTCACCTCCGGGACCTCCAGGCGGCGGCCCTCGGCGGCGGAGCGCAGGCCCAGTTCGGCGAGCTGCACTCCGCGCGCGCCGGCGAGCAGGTCCCAGTGGTAGGGCTCGCCGAGGACGACGTGGCGCAGGAAGAGCTCCCACTGGGCCTTGAAGCCGTTGTCGAAGTCGGCGTTGTCCGGGACCTGCTGCCACTGGTCGCGGAAGGGCTCGGTGACGGGGATGTCCGGGTTCCAGACCGGCTTGGGGGTGGCCGAGCGGTGCTGGACGCGGCAGCCGCGCAGGCCGGCGACGGCGGAGCCGTGGGTGCCGTCGACCTGGAACTCGACGAGTTCGTCGCGGTTCACGCGGACCGCCCAGGAGGAGTTGATCTGGGCGACGGCGCCGCCCTCCAGCTGGAAGATGCCGTACGCGGCGTCGTCGGCGGTCGCCTCGTACGGCTTGCCCCGCTCGTCCCAGCGGCGCGGGATGTGGGTGGCGACGTGCGCGGTGACGGAGGTGACCCGGCCGAAGAGCTCGTGGAGCACGTACTCCCAGTGCGGGAACATGTCGACGACGATGCCGCCGCCGTCCTCGGCGCGGTAGTTCCAGCTGGGCCGCTGGGCCTCCTGCCAGTCGCCTTCGAAGACCCAGTAGCCGAACTCGCCGCGCACGGAGAGGATCTCGCCGAAGAAGCCGCCGTCGATCAGCCGCTTCAGCTTGAGCAGGCCGGGGAGGAAGAGCTTGTCCTGCACGACGCCGTGGCGGACGCCGGCGTCGCGGGCGAGGCGGGCGAGGGCGAGGGCGCCGTCGAGGTCGGCGGCGGTGGGCTTCTCGGTGTAGACGTGCTTGCCCGCCGTGATGGCCTTGGTGAGGGCCTCGACGCGGGCGGAGGTGACCTGGGCGTCGAAGTAGACGTCGACGGAGTCGTCGGCGAGGACGGCGTCGAGGTCGGTGGACCACTCGGTCAGTCCGTGGCGCTCGGCGAGGGCGCGCAGGGCGGGCTCGCGGCGGCCGACGAGGACCGGCTCGGGCCACAGGGTGTCGCCGTCGCCGAGGTCGAGTCCGCCCTGTTCGCGCAGGGCGAGGATGGAACGGACGAGGTGCTGGCGGTTGCCCATGCGTCCGGTGACGCCGTTCATGGCGATGCGGACCGTTCTGCGTGTCACGAAGGTGTTTCCTCTCCCCGGCGAGCCGTGCGGCAGGTGACGAAAGCACGATGGAAAGCGCTTTCTATCGTGGATGACGCTAGCCTGCCGACAACACCGCAGACAAGGGCCCTGGAGGTACGCACGCGATGACCGTCACCCTGGCGGACGTGGCCGCCCGCGCACGGGTCTCCCCCGCGACCGTCTCCCGCGTACTCAACGGCAACTACCCGGTCGCGGCCGCCACCCGGGAGCGGGTCATGCGGGCGGTCGACGAGCTCGACTACGTGCCGAACGGGCCCGCGAGCTCGCTCGCCGCCGCGACCTCCGACCTGGTCGGCATCCTCGTCAACGACATCGCCGACCCCTTCTTCGGGATCATGGCCGGGGCCGCGCAGAGCGCCATCGGCGAGAGCGGGGCGGGGCGCGCCGGGGGCGAGAAGCTGGCCGTGGTCTGCAACACGGGCGGCTCGCCCGAGCGCGAGCTCACCTATCTGACCCTGCTCCAGCGGCAGCGCGCCGCTGCCGTGATCCTCACCGGCGGCTCCCTGGAGGACGCCGAGCACCAGGCGGCGGTGACGGCCAAGCTGGCCCGGCTCGCCGAGGCGGGCACCCGGGTGGTGCTGTGCGGTCGGCCGCCGCTGGGCGGGGACGCGGGGCACGCGGGTGCGGCGGCGGGCGCGGGGGCGGAGGCGGGGCACGTGGGCGCGGCGGCCGGCGTGGGCGCCGCGACCCTCGCCTTCGACAACCGGGCCGGGGCGCGCCGGCTCGCCGAGCACCTGCTGTCGCTCGGGCACCGGCGCATCGGTTACGTCGCCGGGCCGGCGGACCGCACCACGACCCGGCACCGCCTGGAGGGCCACCGGCAGGCGCTGCGGGCGGCCGGCGTGGCCGAGGGCCCCACGGTCCACGGGCCGTACGACCGCGCGTCCGGCTACGACGCGACCGTCGAACTCCTGCGCCTCGACCCGGACCTGACGGCCGTCGTCGCGGCCAACGACACGGTGGCGCTCGGCGTGTGCGCGGCCCTGCGCGACCGCGGCCTGAGCATCCCCGGCGACGTCTCGGTGGCGGGCTTCGACGACCTGCCGTTCTCGGTCGACGTGGTCCCCGCGCTGACGACCGTACGGCTGCCGCTGTACGAGGCGGGCGCACGGGCCGGCCGGCTCGCGCTGGGGGCGGAGGCGGCGCCTCCGGGGGGCCTCGCGACGATTCCGGCGGAGGTGGTGGTGCGGGGGTCGACGGCGGGGCCGCGGGAGTAGCGCGCCGCTACCGTGGGAGGCAACTGCTGACGGAGGTCGAGATGACGATGGTCGCCCGAGACACCGAGAGCGCCTGGGACGTGCTGGAGGGCACCAACCTGCCCGGCGGCTTCCGCGTGGAGATCACGGAGGGGAAGATCATCATGACGCCTCGGAGCGAGGACCAGTCAGACGTTCTCATCGAGGCGGCACCGCAGATCAAGCGACAGCTCGCCGGACACGGCAAGGTCCTGTCGGACGTCATGATCGACTTCCCGTCCAGCCTCTGGGGATACGCCCCGGACCTGGCCATCGTCGCACCTGGCGCCGAGCGCAACAGCCGTGGCCGGTTCGAGTGGCACAGCCTGGAAGCCGTGATCGAGGTCATCTCCAAGAGCACCCGGGACAACGACTTCCAGAAGAAGTTCCGCATGTACGCGGAGTGCGGCATCCCTCTCTACGTCATCGTGGATCCCTCCGACGCCACCTGCACGATCCACAGCCGCCCGACCCGCACGGGCACCTACGCCGAGCAGGAGCAGATCCCCTTCGGCGAGGACCTGGTCCTGCCGCTCGAAGGGCGCGAGATCGTCGTCAAGACGGACGGATTCCCGCGCGACTAGCGCTGCCGAGCCCGGTCGCCTCCAGTACCGCGTCCACCGTCTCCTCGACCGTCTGGTCCGCGTTGTCGATCCAGACGCCCTGATCGGAGAGTTCGGCCCGCATGGCCTCGTCGAGGAAGGCCCAGTTCGTGGTCAGCTTCTTGTGGCGGGCGTTGTTGCGCTCCCAGGCCGTTTCGGGGCCGGGGGCGAGGACGACCAGGTGCAGCGGGCCCGTCGTGACCCGCGCGCGGTAGAAGTCGAGGTGGGAGCGGCGGACGACCACGTCGTCGACGACCGGCAGGAAGCCGGCCGCCACGAAGCTGTCCGCGAGGAGGCAGGCGTGGCGGGCCCGGAGCAGGATCTGCCGGTCGGCCTCGGGGTCGCCCTCGGGGGTGGGCCAGTGGCCGCCCCGGACGATCAGCTCCTGGAGGTGGTCGACCTCGATGTGCGCGGAGCGCGGAAAGCGGGCCGCGAGGGCCGCCGCGACGGTGCTCTTGCCGCTGCCGGGGATGCCGACGAGGAGGACCGCGCCGGGGGCCGGTTCGGTGCTGTCGACGACGACGTGCTCGAAGGTCATGCGGGGCGGCCTCTCAGCACCGTACGGTCACTTGCGCGTGACACAGTAGCCAGGCTCGCCCGGCGCGTCGATCACGTACTCGGGCCGCAGGAGGTAGTCGGTCGGCCCGCAGGAGGAGGCGGCCGCGACCCGGTACTCGGCGAGCGGTGAGCCGCAGTCCACCTTCAGCAGCTTCTGGTCCGGCCACTCCGCCTCGTTGCGCACGCAGTCGCCGACGGACAGCGCCACCGGCTCGTCCTTGCCGCCCGCGAGCAGTCCGATCAGCAGGAGCACCGGGATCGCCGCCAGGACGAGCGCGACCGGGGTGAGGACCAGCATCGCGGGCGCGCGCAGCAGCACGCGCCGCCCCGGGTCCAGGGGCGGGCGCTGGGCGCCCTGCGGCTCGGGCAGCCGGCGGAGGGCGGCTCGGGCGCCGAGGACGTTGCCGAGCACGATGAAGGGCGTGACGAAGAAGGAGAAGAGGCCCCACCAGCCCGTCACCAGCGTCTCGGAGGTCATCTTCCGGTAGACGGCAAGGCCGCAGGTGCGGCAGAGGGCGGCGCGCCGGGTGACCGTGCGCATGAGGACGACCATGCCCTGGTGCGAGCGGACCGTCACCGCCGCCGTGGGCTGCGCACCGCACACCTCGCAGCCGCCCTGCGGTCCGGAGGGACCGGCCCCCCACGGCAGTTGGCCGTGCGGCTGCTGTCCGTACGACGGCTGCTGTCCGTACGGTCCCGGGGCGTGACCGTACGGCTGTTGTCCGTACGGCTGCTGCCCGTACGGCTGTTGTCCGTACGGCACCGGGTGCTGCGGGTACGGCTGCCCGTACGACTGCGGCGGCTGCGGCTGCGACTGGTTCACGGTGCTGTTCCCCCGTTCGGCGTCGGAACCAGCACCTTAGCCTCCGGTTCCTCGGCCGCCTTGCGCGGCGGGGAGGACAGCGAGGTCAGCGCCACTCCCCCGACGAGCAACGCCGCCGCGCACCACCGCAGCGGGGAGATCTCCTCACCCAGGAAGAGGGCCGCCGAGGACATGCCGAAGACGGGGACGAGCAGTGAGAAGGGGGCCACGGAGGACGCCGGGTGGCGGCGCAGCAGCCAGCCCCAGGCGCCGAAGCCGAAGACGGTGGCGACCCAGGCGATGAAGACGATGACGCCGACGCCCACCGGGTCGAGGTCCCTGAGCGCGGCCAGGTCGCGTTCGGGGCCTTCGATGAGCAGGGAGAGGGCGAGCAGCGGCAGGACGGGCACGGTGCTGACCCAGACCATGAAGTTGAGGGCGTCGGGCGGGGACGCCTTGCGGGTGAGGACGTTGGACACGCCCCAGGCGACGGCGGCCGCGATCACCAGGAGGAAGCCGGTCAGCGAGCTCGACGCCCCTTCGTCGATCGCCGCGACCCCGATGCCGGCGAGGGCGACGGCCATGCCGGTCAGCTTGACGGGGCCGGGCCGCTCGCCGAGCGCGAGGAAGGCGAACACGGCCGTGAAGACGGCCTGGACCTGGAGGATCAGGGAGGAGAGACCGGCCGGCGCGCCCATGCTCATGCCGGTGAACAGCAGCCCGAACTTGGCCACCCCGAGGGCCAGTCCGACTCCCACGATCCACTTCCAGGCGACCTTGGGGCGGCCGACGAAGAACACGGCGGGCAGGGCGGCGACGAGGAAGCGGAGCGCGGAGAAGAGCAGCGGCGGGAAGTGGTCGAGCCCGAGGTCGATGATGACGAAGTTGACGCCCCACAGGGCGGTGACCAGGGCGGCGAGGGCGACATGGGAGGGGCGCATAGGGATGAGGATCACCCGTTCGAACCATGTAGCACCAGCACGGATTCCTTCATGGTTGGATGAAGCACTGCTACATCGAGGAGCGAGGGGGAGCGAGCGCGTGCTGGATCTGGGACGTCTGCGGGCGCTGCACGCCGTCGCCGTGCACGGCACGGTCGGCGCCGCTGCCGCCGCCCTCGGCTACACCCCCTCGGCAGTCTCCCAGCAGATCGCCAAACTGGAGCGGGAGACCCGTACGACCCTGCTCGAACGCAGCGGACGGGGCGTCCGGCTGACCGACGAGGCTCATCAACTCGCCGACACCGCCGAGAGGTTGCTGTCGCTGGTGGAGGAGGCCGAGGTGCGCCTGGAGGAAGGGCGCGGGCTGCCGGCGGGCCGGCTGCGGATCGGCTGCTTCCCGAGCGCGGCGCGCGGCCTGATGCCGCCGGCCCTCGCCGACCTGGCCCGCCGGCACCCCTCGCTCGACGCCAACCTGTCGGAGGTGGACCCGCATCTGTCGGTGGACCTGGTGGCGCGCGGGGTCCTCGACCTGGCGGTGGCGCACGACTGGGACATCGCGCCGCTGCCGGTGCCGCCGGGCGTGGAGCAGGCGGTGATCGGCGACGACCTGTGCGACATCCTCGTGCACCGGGACCATCCGCTGGCCGAGCGGGAGGCGGTGCGCCGGGAGGAGCTGGTGGAGGAGCGGTGGATCGTCCAGCCGCCGGGGACGGTGTGCCACGACTGGCTGATCCGTACGCTGCGGGCGGTCGGGTACGCGCCGCGGGTCGCCCATCAGGCGGAGGAGAACAACACGCAGGTCGCCCTGGTCGCGGCCGGGCTGGGCATCGCCCTCGTACCGCGGCTCGGGCGCGGGCCGCTGCCGCCGGAGGTCGTCCCGCTGCTGCTCGATCCGGTGCCCAGGCGGCGGCTGCGGGCGCTGTGGCGTACGGGCGCGGCGCGGCGGCCGGCCATCACGGAGACCGTCCGCACCCTCCAGGAGCTCTGGCCCGAGGTCGCGGCAGCGGGCTGACGGACGATCCAGGCCACGGCCCGCCACGCCGGGCCACCCAGGCCACCGCGCACCGCCGCGCACCGCCGCCCACCGCCGCGCACCGCCGCGCACCGCCGCGCACCGCCGCGCACCGCCGCGCACCGCCGCCCACCGCCGCGCACCGCCGCGCCTCCCGGCTCCCGGCTCCCGGCTCCCGGCTCCCGGCTCCCGGCTCCCGGCTCCCGGCGACAGCCTGCCTCCCCGGCCGCCACAGCCCGCGATTCTTGCGCCGATCCTTGACCTGGCAGTTACTTTCCGGCTATCCGTGACACCTTGGCAGTTTCCTTCACGGAAGGAGCACCAGTGCACGACCCCGCCTCCGCCCCCTCCCGACGCACCCTGCTCACGGTGACCGCCGCCACCGCCGCGGCCGCCCTCACCGGGGTGACCACCCTGACCACCCCCTCCTACGCGGCCGACGCCGGCCAGGACGACCGGCTGCGCGCCCTCCTCTCCCGGATGTCCCTGGAGGAGAAGGTCGGCCAGCTCTTCGTCATGCGGGTCTACGGCCATTCCGCCACCGCCCCCGACCAGGCCGACGTCCACGCCAACCTCAGGGAGATCGGCGTCCGCACCGCCGCCGAGCTGATCGAGCGTTACCACGTCGGCGGCGTCATCTACTTCGCCTGGGCGCACAACACCCGCGACCCGCACCAGATCGCGGACCTCTCCAACGGCATCCAGCGGGCCGGACTCGCCCAGGCCACCCCGATCCCGCTGCTCATCTCCACCGACCAGGAGCACGGCATCGTCTGCCGGGTCGGCGAGCCCGCCACGCTGCTGCCCGGCGCGATGGCGCTCGGCGCGGGCGGCTCGCACGCCGACGCCCGCAAGGCGGCACAGATCGCGGGCGCCGAGCTCGCGGCCGTCGGCATAAGGCAGAACTACGCCCCGGTCGCCGACGTCAACGTCAACCCGGCCAACCCGGTCATCGGCGTCCGCTCCTACGGCTCCGATCCCGAGGCCGTCGCCGGCCTGGTGGCCGCCCAGGTCAAGGGCTACCAGCGGGCGGGGGTCGCGGCGACCTCCAAGCACTTCCCCGGGCACGGCGACACGGCCGTCGACAGCCACTACGGGCTGCCGACCATCACCCACACCCGCGCGCAGTGGGACGAGCTCGACGCCCCGCCGTTCCGCGCCGCGATCGCCGCCGGCATCGACTCGATCATGACGGCGCACATCGTCGTGCCGGCGCTCGACCCGAGCGGGGACCCGGCGACCCTGTCCCGCCCGATCCTCACCGGCATCCTGCGCGAACAGCTCGGCTACGACGGCGTCGTCGTCACCGACTCGCTCGGCATGGAGGGCGTACGGACGAAGTACGGGGACGATCGCGTCCCGGTCCTCGCGCTCAAGGCGGGCGTGGACCAGCTGCTCAACCCGCCGAACCTGTCGGTCGCCTGGAACGCGGTCCTGAAGGCCGTCAAGGACGGCGAGTTGACCGAGGCCCGGCTCGACGAATCGATCCTGCGGATCCTGCGGCTCAAGGCGAAACTGGGCCTCTTCAAGGACCCGTACACCGACCACGCCGAGGTCGACCGGACGGTCGGCACCGCCGCCCATCTCGCGCACGCCGACCGGATCGCCGAACGGACCACCACCCTGCTGGTCAACGAGGGCGGATTCCTGCCGGTCAGCCGGCGCAGCCACCCCAAGGTCCTGGTCGTCGGCGCCGACCCGGCCTCGCCGTCGGGCACCACCGGGCCGCCCACCACCACACTGGCCGGCGCGTTCACCGAACTCGGTTTCTCGGCGCGGGCGTTGTCCACCGGGATCACCCCGACGGCCGCGCGGATCGAGGAGGCGGTGGCGGCCGCGGCCGGTCAGGACCTGGTCGTCGTCGGCACCTACAACGTGTCGGCGACCAGCCCGCAGCGCACCCTCGTCGCCCGGCTGGTCGCGACCGGCGTGCCCGTCGTGACGATCGCCGTCCGCAACCCGTACGACGTGGCCCGGATCCAGGGCCAGCGGGCCACGCTCGCCTCCTACTCCTGGACGGACGTCGAACTGCGCGCGGCGGTACGGGTCCTGGCCGGGCAGGCCGAGCCGCGCGGGCGGCTGCCCGTGCCCGTACAGAGCGCGGACGACCCGGCGAAGGTGCTCTTCCCGGTGGGCCACGGCCTGTCGTACGCGTAGCGTCGCCGCCCGGCTCAGGGAAAGCGTGGAGCCGGCGCCCCGTCACAAGGACGGGACGCCGGCTCACGTCGTACGGGCGGCAGCGGAGCGACATCCGCGGGCCACAGCGGAGGGGCCCCTATGCGGGTCGCCCCAGCTCCCCGCCCACGGCCTACGGGCGCAGGCCGTGCTCGCGGGTCGCTTCCTCGTCGACCGGGCGGTCGAGGCGGGCGTCGAAGCGGGCGAGCGGCTGGGCCGCCTGGACCGCCGGGGCGTCGACTCCGGCCCAGGCGAGGATGCGGGCGGTGGCCTTGGCCTTCTCGGCGTCGACGAGACCGGCCACGTTCGCGCCGTGGTTGGCGCCCGGCGCGTAGTAGACGTAGCTGTCCCGGGCGCCCTTGCCCAGGCGGAAGGGCTCGGCGCCCCACGGGTCGTTCTCGCCGTAGACGAACATCATCCGGTCGGCGTTCTTGCGGACCCAGTCGTCCACGTCCCGCATGACCCACGGCTTGAACCGCATCGGGATCTCCCGCGGCACGAAGGCGCCGGCCGGCTGGTAGCCGTAGCGGCTCAGGCCGTCCAGGTGCGGCTGCCGGATGCTGGGCGAGCCGAGCTCGGTGGCCGCCTGGTAGTAGTACGGGGTGTAGTACTCCAGGCCCTGGTCGGTGTAGGCGGACCAGCCGGCGTAGGCGTCGATCGTCTCGTAGACGGTGTCGTCGCTCGCGGTGGCGGCGGCCGGGACCTGGTCGCAGACCTCTTCGCCGTAGTACTGCCAGAAGCCCCACACGAAGTCGAGGACGACGGCCTCGTACGCCTTGTCGACCGAGCCGAGCGTGTTGAAGGTCATGCCCTCGGCCTTCGCCCAGGCGTCGAACTTCTTCTGCAGCGGCTCGCGGCGGACCAGGGCCTCGCGCTGCATGGCGTTCAGGCGGTCGCGGCACTCCTGGGTGCCGACGTTCTCGAAGAACCGGTCGTAGGCCGAGTCCTCCTTGTTCACCACGTCGTTGGGCGCGACGTAGGCGACGACGCCGTCCATGTCCTTGGGGTAGAAGCGCTCGTAGTAGGTGGCGGTCATGCCGCCCTTGGAGGCGCCGGTGGACAGCCACTTCTTGCCGTAGATGCGCTTCAGCGCGGTGAAGATGCGGTGCTGGTCGCTGGCGGCCTGCCAGATGTCCAGCTTCGACCAGTCGGCGGGCTGCGGCCGGGACGGCGTGAAGAACCGGTACTCCATGGAGACCTGGTTGCCGTCGACGATCCGGGTCGGCTCGCTGCGGCTCGGGGTGGTGCTGAGCCCGTAGCCGCTGGTGCGGAAGACGGTGGGGCGGTCGGTGTCCTTGTGGAGGACCGAGATCCGCTGCTTGAAGGTGCCCGCCCACGGGCGGTGGTGGTCGACCGGCTGCTCGTACTCCAGGACGAAGAAGCGGTAGCCGGCGTACGGCTTCTCCTCGATCAGGCTCATCCCGGGTATCGCCAGGATGCGGTCCTTGATGTCCGTGCTCTGCGCGTCCGCGCTCGGTGAGTCGGCGACGGCGGTGCTGCCGGACTCCGGTTCCGCGGCGGTAGCCACACCGGTCGAGCCGACGGTGCCTATGAGCACCGACAGCGACAGCAGCCATCTGAGCGACTTGCGCATTCACCCTCCCCTTGGTTCACAACGGTGTCGCGAACCTAGCGGGGCCAAGGTCCGGGCCGCCAGACCCGGTTGGCACTTACCTGTGGACCTGCACAGGATCCGCTACGGATCCGGTCGCCGTCCCTCTCAGCACAGCACCCAGCCGGTGGACGTGCCCCGGCCGGATATGGAGGCGGACGCCCGGACGCAGCGGTTGAGGGCGTGCACGGTCACCGGACCGGCCTGGCGCGTGAACCGGCCGGCGTTGACCGCGGCCCGCCCGCCGCGCGGCTGGAGCGAGACCGACATCTGCTGGAGCGGCCCGGGCCGCTTGGTGACGGCGAGCGCGCACACGTACTGCCGGGTCCGGTAGAGCCGCAGCTCGCCGGTGGCGAAGCCGATGGTGCGGGTGGGGCGCCCGTGACACACGGACGCGGCGTCGGCGGTCCCCGCGCCGGGCCCGGCCACGACGAGGACACCGACGGCGAGGACCAGGGCGAGCAGGTACGCGGAGAGCCTGCGGACCGCTCCCACCGGAACCCCACCGAACACGTGCACCCCTCCCCTGCTTCTGCCGTACATGCTTACGACGCGGCCGGGGCGGATTCGGTTGCCGACCGGTTGCCGACCTGTTGCCGACCCGTGGTCGACCGGCGGTCGTCCGGTGGGCGGTGAGCCTCGGGAAGTGATCCGGCCCACATCCCGTCACAGCAGCCGGGCGCGCGGTGCCTTATGGCCGAGCACCCGACGACGGAGGAGGCACCATGACGGGGAACACGCGTGTGGTCGTGATCGGCGGCGGTTACGCGGGCGTGATGGCCGCGAACCGGCTGACGCGGCGCGAGGACGTCACCGTGACGCTGGTCAACCCGCGCCCCGACCTGGTCCACCGGGTCCGCCTGCACCAGCTCGTGGGCGGGTCCGACGACGCGGTCGTCGCCTACCGGGACGTGCTGGCCGAGCGCGTACGGCTGGTGGTCGACAGCGTGACCCGGATCGACGCGGCCGGGCGCGCCGTGGCCCTGGCGTCCGGCGGCACCCTCGACTACGACTACCTGATCTACGCCGTGGGCAGCGGCAGCGCCGCACCGAGCGTGCCCGGCGCGGCCGACTTCGCCCGTCCGATCGCCACCTTGGAGGAGGCCCGGCGGCTGCGCGCGGTCCTCGACGCCACGCCCCCGACGGCCCCGGTGACGGTGGTCGGCGCCGGGCCCACCGGCATCGAGACCGCCGCCGAGCTCGCGGAGCAGGGTCGCCGGGTGACGTTGGTCTGCGGCGGTCTCCTCGGCCCGTATCTGCACACCCGGGGCCGGCGCACGGTCGCCAGGCGGCTGGACGGGCTCGGGGTGAGGGTCGTCGACGGCTCCGGCACGAAGGTGACGGCAGTGACCCGCGACGCCGTCAGGCTCGCCGACGGCCGCGAGCTGCCGAGCGAGGTCACCGTCTGGACCGTCGGCTTCGGCGTGCCCGACCTGGCCGCGCGCAGCGGGCTGAGCACCGACGCCGTGGGCCGCCTGGTCACGGACGAGACGCTGACGAGCGTCGATGACGACCGGATCCTCGCGGCCGGGGACTCGGCCGCACCGTCCGGCCTGCCGCTGCGGATGAGCTGCCTGAACGCGACGCCGCTGGGCGCCCGGGCCGCCGACACGGTCCTCAGCCGGCTCGCCGGTGAGCAGCCCGACCGCCTCCACCAGGGCTTCTACGCCCAGTGCATCAGCCTGGGCCGGAGTGCGGGCATCTACCAGTTCGCCAACCGGTCCGACGTCGCCGTGTGGCTGCACATCGGCGAGGGACTGGGTGCCCGGATCAAGGAACTCGTCTGCCAGGGCATCCCGCGACACCTGGCCGAAGAGGCGCACACGCCCGGTTCGTACCGCCTGCACCGTCTGCCGGGCGGTGTCGCCAAGCGCCGGCGGGTGCTGCTCGCCCAGCGCGCCGCCGAGGCGCCGGCCTCCACCGCACCGGCCGCCACCGACCGGCCGGCCTGAGCGAGGAGGCCGCGGGACCGCACGGGCATCGTCCTAGCCGGCCGGCGTGCCGCCGGTGAAGTGGGCGAGGACCAGGGTGAGGAAGGTCGCCTCGGCGCCCAGCAGGAGCCAGAGGGCCGCCTTGCGGGTCGGGGCGGGCGGGGCGCCCTCCGGAGTGGAGAGGGCCGTGATCCAGGCGGCGGCCGCGACGGCGAGGGTGAGCAGGGTCAGCCGGCCCGGAACGTCGCCGCACGTGCCCAGCATCACGCAGCGCGTGCCGCTCTCGGAGGCGAGCGCGAGGACCACGACCAGGACGGTGGCCGGGATCAGGCCGAGGCCGGTCCACAGGGCGCGGGTGCGCAGCCGCCGCGCCTCGGAGGCGGCGGAGGCGGGAGGGGCGGCGGGGGTGGGGGCCGGCAGGTCGTCGCTCATGGGAGCGATTCAACCGGCCCCGCCGCCGGCCGGCATGAGCGGCCGTACTCAGATCGCCTCGGTGCCGGTCGGCATGGCCCGCCGTACCCGGATCGTCGCGGCGCCCGCCTGGCCGGCCGTGGTCGGACCGCCTCCGCGCCCGCCCGCATCTCCGACCGTACTCAGATCACTTCCGCGCGCGACGGCATGGCCGGCGTCGTCAGATCGCCTCCGCGCCCGCCCGCTCCTCCGTGTCCGTCCGGCCGGCCTTGTCGTCGGACGCGCCGATGAAGGTGCGCCACAGCTCCGCGTACCGGCCGTCGCGGAGGAGCAGTTCGTCGTGGGTGCCGTCCTCGGCGATCCGGCCGTGGTCCATGACGATCACCCGGTCGGCGCGGGCGGCGGTGGTGAGGCGGTGGGCGACGACCAGGGTGGTGCGGCGGCCGGCCAGGCGGTCGGTGGCCGCGTTGACCTGGGCCTCGGTGGCCAGGTCGAGGGCGGCGGTGGCCTCGTCGAGCAGCAGCACGTCGGGGTCGACCAGCTCGGCGCGGGCCAGGGCGATCAGCTGGCGCTGGCCCGCCGAGAGGTTGCGGCCGCGCTCGGCGACCTCGTGGAGGTAGCCGCCGTCGAGGGTGGCGATCATGTCGTGGGCGCCGACCGCGCGGGCCGCGGCCTCCACCTCCGCGTCGGTGGCGTCGGGACGCCCGTACGCGATGGCGTCGCGGACCGTCCCGGCGAACAGATACGCCTCCTGCGGCACGACACCGAGCCGGTGCCGGTACGCGGTGAGGTCGAGCTCGCGCAGGTCGGTGCCGTCCACGGTGACCCGGCCGCCCGTCGGGTCGTAGAACCGGGCGACCAGCTTGACCAGCGTCGACTTGCCCGCGCCGGTCTCACCGACGAAGGCCACGGTCTGCCCGGCGGGGATGCGCAGGTCGATGCCCGACAGGGCCCGCTCGCCGCCGTCGGCCGACCCGTAGCCGAAGGAGACGTTCTCGAAGGCGATCTCGCCGCGCAGCGAGGGCACGTCGAGCGGGGCGTCCGCGGGGGCGGTGGACGTCGGCTCCTGAAGGAGCTCCTGCATCCGCTTCAGCGAGACGGCGGCCTGCTGGTAGCCGTCGAAGACCTGGGAGAGCTGCTGGACCGGGGCGAAGAAGAGGTCGATGTAGAGGAGGTAGGCGACGAGGGCGCCGGTGGTGAGGGTGCCCGCCTGGATCCGGTTCGCGCCCACGATCATCACGGCGGCGGCCGCCACCGACGACAGCAGGGTCACGAACGGGAAGTAGACGGAGATCAGCCACTGGCCGCGCACGCGCGCGTCCCGGTAGGCGGCGCCGCGCGCGGCGAACCGCTCGGCGCCCGACCGCTCGCGGCCGAAGGCCTGCACGATCCGCAGGCCGGCGACCGACTCCTGGAGGTCGCCGTTGACGACGCTGATCCGCTCGCGGGCCAGCTCGTACGCCTTCACGCTGGAGCGGCGGAAGAAGTAGGTCGCGACGGCGAGGACCGGCAGCGTCGCGAAGACGACCAGGGCGAGCTGGAGGTCGAGCACGAGGAGCGCCACCATGATGCCGAAGAAGGTGACGACGGAGACGAACGCGGTGACCAGTCCGGTCTGGAGGAAGGTCGACAGGGCGTCGACGTCTGTCGTCATCCGGGTCATGATCCGGCCGGTGAGCTCGCGCTCGTAGTAGTCGAGGCCGAGCCGCTGGAGCTGGGCGAAGATCTTCAGGCGCAGCGCGTAGAGGACCCGCTCGCCGGTGCGTCCGGTCATGCGGATCTCGGCGGTCTGCGCGGCCCACTGCACGACGACGGTGCCGAGCGCGAGCAGGGAGGCGGCCCAGACGGCGCCGATCGCGAGCTGGTTGACGCCCTCGTCGATGCCGTGCCGGATCAGGACGGGCAGGAGCAGTCCGGCGCCGGCGTCGAGGGCGACCAGACCGAGGCTGACGAGGAGCGGCAGTCCGAAGCCGCGAAGGAGCCGGCGCAGCCCGTAGGTCTCCTCGGGCTCGACGGCCCGGGTCTCGTCGACGTCCGGTGTGCCGTCGGCCGGCGGCAGCGCCTCGACGGCGGCGAGCAGCTCGGGGGTGGCCCCGGGGGCGCGGGTCGCGCCCTCGTCGCCGTCAGGGCGGCCTTCGCGCCCCCACAGGGCGGGGGTGATGCCCCGCTCGGCGTCGAACTCGGCGTCCAGCTCGGCCCGCAGGGCGCGGTCCTCCTCGTCCGTCTCCTCGGCCGCGCCGGCCGGGGTGTGGCCGGGCGAGACGCCGCCGAGCTCGTCGGGGTCGGTGAGGAGCTGCCGGTAGAGCGCGGAGCGCTCCTGGAGCTCCTCGTGGGTGCCGAGGTCGGCGAGCCGGCCGCCGTCGAGGACGGCGATCCGGTCGGCGAGGAGGAGGGTGGAGCGGCGGTGGGCGATGAGCAGGGTCGTCCGGCCCGCCATCACGGCCTTCAGGGCCTCGTGGATCTCGTGCTCGACCCGGGCGTCGACGGCGGAGGTGGCGTCGTCGAGGACGAGGAGCCTCGGGTCGGTGAGGATCGCGCGGGCGAGGGCGATGCGCTGGCGCTGGCCGCCGGAGAGGGTGAGTCCGTGCTCGCCGACCTTGGTGTCGTAGCCCTCGGGCAGCTCGGCGATGAAGCGGTCCGCCTGGGCGGCGCGGGCGGCGGCCTCGATCTGCTCGTCGGTCGCGCCCGGGACACCGTAGGCGATGTTGGCGCGGACGGTGTCGGAGAAGAGGAAGGAGTCCTCGGGGACGAGGCCGATCGCGGCCCGCAGCGACTCCAGGGTCAGCTCGCGCACGTCGTGGCCGCCGACGAGGACGGCGCCGCGGGTCACGTCGTAGAAGCGGGGAAGCAGGAGCGAGACGGTGGACTTTCCGGAGCCGGAGGCGCCGACGACGGCGACGGTCTCGCCGGCCCGGATCTCCAGCGAGAAGCCGTCGAGGACGGGCCGGGCGCCGCTGCCCCCGGCCCCGGAGCCCTCGGCGTCCCCGGAGGCCGCGTCGTCCCCGTCGCTCCCGGCGTCCCCGTACGCGAAGGAGACGTCGTCGAACTCGACGGTGGCGGGCGCGTCGGCCGGCAGCACCTTCGTACCGTCCTTGATCGCCGGCTCGGTGTCGATCAGCTCCACGACCCGCTCGACGCCGGCGCGGGCCTGCTGGCCGACGGTGAGGACCATCGCGAGCATGCGGACCGGGCCGACGAGCGAGGCCAGGTAGGAGGAGAAGGCGACGAAGGTGCCCAGCGAGATCTGGCCCCGGTAGGCGAGCCAGCCGCCGAGGGCGAGGACGGCGACCTGGCCGAGGGCGGGCACGGCCTGGAGGGCGGGGGTGTAGAGCGAGTTCAGGCGGATGGTGCGCAGCCGGGCGGCGAAGAGCCGGCGGCCCGCGTCGCGGATCTTGCGGGTCTCCTGCCCCTCCTGCCCGAAGCCCTTGACAACGCGGACGCCGGTCACGGCCCCGTCGACGACGCCGGCGACGGCGGCGGCCTCCTGCTGGGCGGCCCAGGTGGCGGGGTGGAGGCGGGTGCGGCTGAGCTTGGCGATGTACCAGAGGGCGGGGGCGACGGCGAGGGCGACGAGGGTGAGCGGGATCGACAGCCAGGCCATCACGGCCAGCGAGATGAGGAAGAGGAGGATGTTCCCGATCGTCATCGGGAGCATGAACAGCAGGCCCTGGATCAGCTGGAGGTCGCTGGTGGCGCGCCCGACGACCTGCCCGGTGGACAGCTCGTCCTGCCGCCGCCCGTCGAGCCGCACGATGGTGGCGTACATGTCGTCGCGGAGGTCCCGCTGGACGTCGAGGGCGAGGCGGCCGCCGTAGTAGCGGCGGATGTAGGTGAGGACGTAGACGAGGACGGCGGCGCCGATGAGGAGGCCGGTCCA
Source organism: Streptomyces sp. NPDC126499 (assembly GCF_040302485.1). Taxonomy (NCBI): domain Bacteria; kingdom Bacillati; phylum Actinomycetota; class Actinomycetes; order Kitasatosporales; family Streptomycetaceae; genus Streptomyces; species Streptomyces sp. NPDC126499. The sequence goes on from NZ_JBEOUO010000003.1 coordinate 355,142, forward strand.
GACGGCGAGCGACCGGGTGCCGGCCCCGATGACGTCGTCGATGATCACCTTGGTGATGAGGGGGACGAGCGCGAGGACGGCCATGCCGGCGAGGGACGAGCCGAGCGCGAGCACGACGTCCGTCCGATACCGCCAGGCGTACGCCCACAGTCTGCGCGCCCACCCCTGCCGGGCGCTCTCCGTCTGTTCTTCCTGCCCCACCGCCGCCACGTGGCGCCTCCCGTCGATCCTGCTCTACCGGAAGCCCCAACGTCCCCGACGTGCGATTTCATCCCGCCGCAACAATCGGCGGCCGGGGTGGGTAGGAATCAGGCGGCCGCCGTGGGGCGGCCGGTGTCGCAGCGGAGGGGAAGGGGTGGTCCGTGTCGCGGGTCGAGGAGGGCAGGCCGTACGCCTGGGGTGAGCTGTACGCGGCGCTGCTGGTGCTGGAGGGCATCGCGGGGGCCGGGAGGATCGCGCCGGTGCCGGAGCAGCAGGTGCGGCGGACGGCGTACATGCCGCGGAGCGTCTTCGAGGACCACCTGCGGGGCGTGGGCGGGCAGGTGTTCACCGCGCGGCAGAGGGGCGGGACCGTCGCCGAGGCCGCCGCGGTGGTCTTCGCCGACATCGCCAGGCTGATACGCCCGGAGCGCATGCCGCTGCACGGGCTGGGGCAGAGCGCGGCGGAGGAGTTCCGGCAGGGGTACGAGGCCAGGGTCGCCGCGTACCGGAAGGCGTGGGCGGAGCTGGCGGGGAGCTGAGGCTCCGGTGGGGACCGGGCCGCGCCCGACCCCGCAGGGGGGCCGGGGCGCGGGCCGGGCGCAGGCTGTTGGGCTCCAAGACCGGCGGAGGTCACGCCGTTCCGGGCGGGGCGACCCACTGCGCGGGCTGTCCGGTGACGCGGGCGAAGGCATCGCCAAATCGGCGCGGCGAACGCCCTTCACTCACAGGTGTGTCGGCTCGAACATGCGCAGCAGGGCCGGGAGGACCACCACCGAGGGGCCGGGGGTCGCCAGGGCCTCGGAGAGGTCCTTGGTGAGGGTGTCCGGGGTGGTGAGGGTGGCCGGGACGCCGAAGGAAGCGGCGAGGGCGACGAAGTCCGGGCGGGACAGGTCGGTGGCGGCGGCGGTGGCCTCGCCGAAGGCGTCCGTCATGTACGCGCGCAGGATGCCGTAGCCGCCGTCGTCGACGATCAGCCAGGTGACATCGAGCCCGTACTGCTTCGCCGTCGCCAGCTCCGCGATCGAGTACATCGCGCCGCCGTCGCCGGAGACCGCGAGAACCGGGGTCGTCGGGTCGGCGACGGCCGCGCCGAGGGCGGCGGGGAAGCCGTAGCCGAGGCCGCCGGAGCCCTGGGCGGAGTGCATGGTGTTGGGGCGGCGGGCGTCGAAGGCGGACCAGGCCCAGTAGGCCAGGATCGTCATGTCCCAGAAGCTGGGCGCCCGGTCGGGCAGGGCCTCGCGCACGGCGGCGACGACCCGCTGTTCCAGGCCGAGGTCCTGGGCGGCGAGCCGGTCCCGTACCTTCGCCAGGACCGCACGGACCCGCTCGGGCGCCTCCGCGTCCGGCCGCGCCTCCACCGTCTCCAGGAGCGCCTGGAGGGCCAGGCGGGCGTCCGCGTGGATGCCGAGCGCCGGGTGGTTGGACTCCAGCTTCCCGGCGTCGGCCTCGATCTGGATCACCCGGCCGCGCGGGGCGAAGGTGTGGTAGTTCGAGGACAGCTCGCCGAGGCCGGAGCCGACGACGAGGAGGACGTCGGCGTCCTCGAGGAAGTCCGTGGTGTGCCGGTCCTCCAGCCAGGACTGGAGCGACAGCGGATGCGTCCAGGGGAAGGCGCCCTTGCCGCCGAAGGTGGTGACGACGGGGGCGTTGATCCGCTCGGCGAGGGCCCGCAGCTTGCCGGACGCGTCGGAGCGTACGACCCCGCCGCCCGCGACGATCACCGGGCGGGCCGCCTTCGCGAGCAGGTCGGCGGCGACCGCGGTCAGCTCCGGCCGGGGCACGACCTCGTCGGGGGTGGCGTCCATCGCCGTGACGACCGGCAGGCTCGTCTCCGCGCGCAGCACGTCCTCGGGGATCTCGACCCAGACCGGGCCGTGCGGGGCGGTGAGCGCCGACTTCCACGCGGCGGCGATCGCGGACGGGATCTGGGCCTGCGTACGGACCGTGTGGACGGACTTCACGACGTCCCGGAACGAGGCCTGCTGGTCGCGCAGCTCGTGCAGATAGCCGTGCCGGCCACCGCCGAGCCCCGCCACCGGGACCTGGCTGCCGATCGCGAGGACCGGCGCGGAGGCGGCGGCCGCCTCCTGGAGGGCGGCGAGCGACATCAGCGCGCCGGGGCCGGTGGAGAGCAGCAGCGGGGCGGCCTCGCCGGTGATCCGGCCGTACGCGTCGGCGGCGAAGCCCGCGTTGTTCTCGACCCGCAGGCCCACGTACCGCAGGTCCGACCGCCGCAGCGCGTCGAACATGCCGAGGGCGTGCTGCCCGGGCAGCCCGAAGACGGTGGTGGCCCCGAGCCCGGACAGCGTCTCGACGACGAGATCGCCCCCGATCCGCCCCGCGGGCGGGTTCAGGGCCGCTCGCGTCTGCGCCGCGGTGGGCCGGAGCACCAGGTCGTGGTCGTGAGTCATGGGGTCCCTTGGCTGGTCGGTCGAGGGCGGCCCGGTGGCCGGGTCGGGGCACTGCCCGACAAGGACGAGTGTCGCGCGCGGGGGGCCCTGCGGGGCGGGCGGGGGGCCCTGCCGGGCGGGCGGGGGGACGGGCGGGCCCCTGCGGGGGCGGGCGAGGGGTGGACGAGGAGGACGCCGACCCGGGCACGGGGCGTGGGCAGCCCTGCCGGGCAGGCCACGGGGCGGGAGCCGCGCGGGAGGGCGTGCGACGGCCCGCCGCCGGCGGGGCCGGGGCCCTGCGGGCGGGCGACACGGGGCGGGGAACCCTGCGGGTGCGGGCGCCACCCGTGTGCGGATCTGTCGGGGCGGGCGCCCGTGCGGGGTGCTGCCGGGGCGGCCCTGGGGCACCTCCCAGGGCGGGCGCGGCCCGTGCCCGGGTCTCCCGGGGCAGGTGCCGTCCCGGGCGGGGCCGTGCCCGGACAGGGTGTGGCCTCGCGCGGGGCGCGGCCTCGCGCGCGACGGGGGCTCGCGCGGGACGGGGCCTCGCGCGCGACGGGGCTCGCGCGCAGGCGACGGAACACCCGCCGGGCGCGGGCCCGCCCCGGACGGCTGTCCCCGGGTTACTTCGCCTCGCGGCTCGCCGCGATCTGGCGGGACATGATCGTCGTCAGCTCGTACGCCGTGTGGGAGGCGGCGACCGCCGTGATCTCGGCGTGGTCGTACGCGGGGGCCACCTCCACCACGTCGGCGGAGACCAGGTTGCAGGAGGAGAGGCCGCGCAGGATCTCCAGGAGCTCGCGGGAGGTCATGCCGCCCGCCTCGGGGGTGCCGGTGCCGGGAGCGTGGGCCGGGTCGAGGCAGTCGATGTCGATGGAGATGTAGAGCGGGCGGTCGCCGATGCGCTGGCGCAGCTGGTCGGCGACCTCGTCGGCGCCGCGGCGGTAGATGTCCGCCGAGGTCACGATGCCGAAGCCCATCTTCTCGTCGTCCGTGAGGTCCTGCTTGCCGTAGAGCGGCCCGCGGGTGCCGACGTGCGACAGCGCTTCGGTGTCGAGGATGCCCTCCTCGACGGCCCGGCGGAACGGGGTGCCGTGGGTGTACTCGGCGCCGAAGTAGGTGTCCCAGGTGTCGAGGTGGGCGTCGAAGTGGAGCAGGGCGACCGGGCCGTGCTTCTTGGCGACGGAGCGCAGCAGCGGCAGCGCGATGGTGTGGTCGCCGCCCAGGGTCATCATGCGGGCGCCGGTGCCGAGGATCTCGTCCGCGGCGGCCTCGACGGTCTCGACGGCCTCGTTGATGTTGAACGGGTTGGCGGCGATGTCACCGGCGTCGGCGACCTGCGCGAGGGCGAACGGCGAGGCGTCCTGGGCCGGGTTGTACGGACGGAGCAGGCGGGAGGCCTCGCGGATGGCGTTGCCGCCGAAGCGGGCGCCGGGGCGGTAGGAGACGCCGCTGTCGAAGGGGACGCCGACCACGGCGACGTCGGCGGTGCCGACCTCGTCGAGGCGCGGCAGCCGGGCGAACGTCGCGGGACCGGCGTACCGCGGGATGCGGGACGAGTCGATCGGGCCGCGCGGGGTGTTCTGGTCGCTGCTGCTCATGGTCGGGTCCTCCTGGAGGTGCTTCTCTGACGGCTTCGACGGTAGGTGGCCGGGCAGCGGCGGAGAAGTGTACGTTTTCTCCACTGTCGGGGCGGGGGCTGTACGAAGGATCCATACCCATGAACGCGTCGGAAGCCGCCGGAACTCCACCCGGTACCACCCCGCCCGCTGCCGGTCCACCCGGTACCACCCCGCCCGCCGCCACTCCGCCTGTTGCCGGTCCGCCCGGCACCGCCCCGCCCGGCCCACCCGTGCCGCCGGTGCCGCTGGCCGCCCTGCTCGCCCGCGAGGAGCTGGGCCTGCGGCTCCTCGCCGGGTCGCCGGACGTGTCGCTGCACTGGGTGCACACCTCGGAGATGGCCGACCCCTACCCGTATCTGCTGGGCGGCGAGCTCCTGATGACGGCGGGCGTGCAGCTCACGGACCCGGCGCGGTACGTCGAGCGGGTGGTGGAGGCCGGGGCGGCCGCGCTCGGTTTTGGGGTCACCCCGGTGTACGACACGGTGCCGCCGGAACTGGTCGCGGCCTGCGCACGGCACGGCCTGCCGCTCGTGGAGGTCCCGCCCCACACCCCGTTCACCGCCGTCGCCCGGGCGCTGTGGCGGCTGATGGCCCAGGCGCGGCTGCACGAGCTGCGCCGGGTCAGCGAGGCCCAGCAGTCCCTGGCGACCGCCGCCGCCCGCCCGGCCCCGGTCCCGGCGGTGCTCGGCGCGCTGGCCTCGCGCCTCGGCGGACGCGCGGTGCTGTTCGGCCCGGACGGTACGGAGTCGGCGGCGGCCGGCCGTGAGATCCCGGCGGAGGCGGCGCGGGCCCTGGCGGACCTGGCCCGGGTGGTGGGGCCCCGCCCGGGCGGGCCGGCCTCGGCGAGCGGCGACGGCGGCGGGCTGCGCCTCGCGGCGTACGCGCTGGGCGGCGGGGAGGGGCTGACGCTCGGGGTCGCGGCGCAGCGCCGGGAGCCGGGCGACCACACGATCGCGGGCGTCGCGGTCGTCCTCCTCTCCCTCCTGACCGCCCCGCACCGCGCCGCCGACGTGACCGCCCGCGACACGGCCCTGGTCCGCCTCCTGCTCGGCGCGGACCCGGCGGACGCGGCGCGCGCCCTGGGCGCCGGGCCCTGGGCCGTCGTGCACGCGCGCGGTGGCGACGGCACGCCGTTCGCGGCGGCGGCGCTGGCGGCGGCCCTGGGGACACCGCTGGTGGACGCGGGAACGACGGAGCCGGGCGAGGCGGCCACCGAGGGCGCCCCGGGCTCGCCGGCCCCCGGCCCCGGAGTCGTACGCCTGCTCCTGCCGGCCTCGGAATCCGTCACCGCCCAGCCCGGCTGGACCCTCGGCGTCAGCGCCCCCGCCGAGGCGGCCGACCTGGCCGCCGCCGACGCGCAGGCGGCCCGGGCCCTGCGACGGGCGCAGGCGACCCGGGCGCCCCTGGTCCGGCACCGCGCGGCCGGGTTGGCCGGCCTCGTGGACCGGGAGGAGGCCGCCGCGTACGCCCGCGACCTGCTCGCCCCGCTCGGCGGACCCGGGCCGCTGACCGAGACGCTGCGCACCTGGCTGTCGCTGCACGGCAGCTGGGACCGGACGGCGGTGGCGATGGGCATCCACCGCAACACCGTCCGCCAGCGCATCGCCCGCGCCGCCGCGCTCCTCGACCGGGACCTGGACGACCCGGACGTGCGGATGGAGCTGTGGTTCGCGCTCGGCGCCCTGTGAGCCGAAGTCCGCTCGCGGCCTCCGGCTAGGGGACGTCGCCGGCGTCCACGGCCAGCCGGGCGCCCCGGCTCCGCGCGACGCGGTGCACCTCGCGCAGCGACTCGGCCAGGCGGGCGACGACGTAGCGGAGCTGCTCAGGAGTCGCCGAACGGTCGCTCAACAGGTCCTCGACATGACCGAGGAGATCGGCGGCCATGCCGAGCTGCACGCTCTCGACGTTGTCGGCGACGCGGGAGACGTATCCCTGGCCGTCACCGATCAGATAGCAGGGCTTCCCCTCGGCGCCGGTCCAGGGGAGCAGTCGGGCGGCTTCCGTGGCGGGCCGGTTCACGCCGCGACCTCCCTTCCGTGGATGACGCGGGGCCCGATGTCGATGCCGTGCACGGCGAGCCAGAGGGCACGACGACGGCCTCGCTGCCTCCGTGCCTCGGCCTGACGGCGCTCATGGGCGAGGAGGTAGGGCCGGACGAGCGGGCTGTCCTCTCCCCGGAGATACGGCTCGGGGGTCGGAGCGGGGCCGGCTTCGGCCTCGGCTTCGGCACCGGACAGAGGGCGTACGAGGAGGGTGCGGGCGCACGGCGGGCGATGGCGTCCGGGCGGCGGAGGCCACAGCAGCCGCAGCAGCGGGTCGATCATCCGGGCGATACAGTGCAACACGTCGTCAGCTCCTGCGTAGTTGATGGCCACGCCCCCGGACCGGTCGCCTCGGTCGCGGGGGTCTCGCGTACGCGGCTCCGCAGGGCTCGTCCGCCCGCCGGAACTGCGCTCTGTAGCGATTCCCTCACAGCGTGAGACCAGCAGGGCTACCCTGACCAGGGGGTTCGGTGTGACAGAGCGTTTGTCACAAGGGAGTTGACGATGACGAATGTCTACGGCGAGTGGCTGAAGGCCCGACGCGAGGCCGCCGGCCTCACCCAACAAGAGCTGGCGGACCGCACGATCATGACCCGCTCGCACATCGCCCACATCGAGGGGGGCCGCCGGATTCCCTCACAGGAGGACGCCCGCAGGCTCGACAGGGCGCTGAGCACGGGCGATGTGTTGCAGAGCTTCCTGCCCAAGCAGGACGTGGCGGTCGCGGACTACTTCGAGGCGGCGCTGGAACTCGAACAACAGGCTTCGGCCATCCATGAGTTCGCGCTGGCCCTCGTGCCCGGCGTGCTCCAGACGGAGGGGTACGCCCGTGCGGTTCTGCGGCCGAGTGTCACTCCCCGGAGTGAAGAGGAATGTGACAGGCTCCTTGTCACACGGCTGGAGCGAGGAAAGATTCTCTCCGACCCCGTCACGCCGCTGTTCTGCGCCCTCGTCGACGAGGCGGTACTGCGCCGCCACGTCGGGAGCCCGGAGATCATGGCGGAGCAACTGACCCACATCATCGGCATGGTGGAGTGCGAGCGGGTTCGCGTACACGTACTCCCCTTCGGGGCGGGCTACCACCCGCTGCTTCAGGGGATGCTGTCGCTGATGATGTTCGACGACCAGCCTCCGGTCGCCTACGGCGAGGGCGTGCTCATGGGCAAGCTGCACGACTCGCCCGCCCTGGTCGAGACCTTGCAGCGCACCTACACTCTCGCCTTGGGCGACGCCCTCCCCCGCAAGGAATCGCTGGCCCTGCTGAGGGCGACGGCAAAGGAATACGAGCGCCATGACTGACCGCACCATCCCGAACGCGGCCGCACTGAGCGGCTGGCGCAAGTCGTCCTACAGCAGCGGGGATGGCGGCAGTTGCGTCGAGGTCCTCGACGGCCACCCGTCGGGCGTCCCGGTCCGCGACTCGAAGAACCCTCACGGCCCCGCGCTCGTCTTCGCCGCGGCAGGCTGGACCTCGTTCATCACGAGCGTCAAGGCCGGGCGTTAGGCAACGCCCGGCCTCCGGCGACCGGTCCCGGCCTCAGGACCAGAGCTTGTTGACCGCGGTCTTCGTCGTGGTGCGGAAGGCGGTCAGCGGGGCGTCCTTGAGATCGCCCATCTGGCCCCAGCGGACGAAGGTGACGGTGCGGCCGTCGCGGCCGACGGAGAAGAGGTGGATGTCGGTGCTGCCGATCTGCGGGTCGGCGGTGTCCAGGCTGTAGACCCAGGCGCCCTCCTCGACGGCGAGCTTGCCGTGGGCGGCGCTGACGGCCTTCAGGCCCGGGTTCTGCCGCTCCAGGAGGGGGCCGCAGCCGGCGAGGGCCTTGCGGAGGGTGTCGACCAGCTTCACGGCGTCGGCCTCGGTGCGGGCGACGGTGGTGATCTGGACGGCGTTGGTGTCGAGCTCGGTGCTGAACTCGCGGTAGCGGCTGTTCTGCGCCGGGATCTTGTACGGGGCGCAGAGGGCGCCGCCGTTCTCCGGGACGCCGGTGAAGACCTGGGTCGCGGTCCACGGCGTCGACGACGGCGGCAGCTGGGCGGCGGCGAGGAAGGCGGGCTGGGCGGCGGCCTGCGCCGGGGCCGTGGCGAGGGCCGCGAGGCCCAGGGCGGCAGCGGCTGCGGTGGCGAGTGCGGTACGGAGCTTGTTCATGGTGGTGGATCCCCCGTCGGGTCGTTCGGTCCGTGCTCGACCAGCGTCGGGCCGGCGCCCGCCGCCCTGCAATGGTGACGCGCCGCCCTTCCGTCCCGGAACCGTTCCACCCCCGCTGACGTGCAGGGACGTGAAGGGTGGGACGCAGGGTCGAAGGGGATGGAATGCCGAAGGACGCCACCGTAGAGGAGTTCGCGGGGCTCGTGCGCGCGCTGAAGGCGCGGGACGGGCGCAGTTACGAGGCGCTGGGCCGGCGCCTGAGCGTCAGCGCGTCCACCCTCCACCGCTACTGCTCGGGCGCGACCGTCCCGGAGGAGTTCGCCGTGGTCGACCGCCTCGCCCTGCTGTGCGGGGCGGACGAGGAGGAGCGGCGCGCCCTGGAGGTGGCCTGGAGCCGCGCGTACCGCACCCGTCGCCCTCGGGTCCCGGAGCCCGGCGCATGGCCCGAGCGCGCCCCGGAGCCGCAACCGGCGCCGGAGCCCGAGCCCGGCCCGGAGCCCCAGCCCACCCCAGAGCCCGAGCGCGCCCCGGAGCCGCAACCGGCGCCGGAACCGCAGCCCACCCCGGAGCCCGCGTCCAAGCCCCAGCCCGCGCACAAGCCCGAGCCCCAACCCGCGTCCAAGCCCCGGCCCGAGCCCCAGCCCGTGCACGCGCGCGTGCCGGGCCTCCCGACCGAGCGGCGCCCGCGCCGGCACCGGTGGGGCTGGGTGGGTGCGGTCGGCGCGGCGCTGGCGGTCGTGGTGACGCTCGGAGCCGTACTCCTGCCGGGTAAGCCACGGGAGCGGGCCGCCGAACTACCGGCGCCGCTGACGTGGACGGTCGCCTCGCACGTCTGGAAGGACGGCTGCGGACACACCTACCTCGTGGAGCGGACGCCCCCTCCCCCGCCGGAGGCCGTCGACGCGCGGAGCTGGGCGGCGGCGCAGGGGGCCGTGGACGGCGGGGAGACGCTCGTGCGGATCTCGGTCCAGGGGCGGTCGTCCGACGCGGTCGTCCTCCAGGCCCTGCACGTGCGCGTGGTGGACCGACGCGGGCCGCTGCCCTGGCCTGCGTACCGGATGGACGAGGGCTGCGGCGGGGCCGTCACCCCGCGCCACTTCGCGGTCGACCTCGACCGGCCGCGTCCGCTCGCCCGGCCCGTCGACGGCTTCGACGCGACCGACGGGGACGGCCGGACGATCCCCGCCGTCTCCTTCCCGTACGCGGTGACGGCGGCCGGTCCCGAGGAGCTGCTGGTCGCCGCGCGGACGGCGGGCTGTGACTGCCGGTGGTACCTGGAGCTGGAGTGGAGCTCCCAGGGGCGTTCGGGGACCGTGCGGATCACCGACCGGGGCGGGCTGCCGTTCCGTACGAGCGGGGCGGCGGGCCGGCCCACGTACGCGTACGACACCGACAGTCGGCGCTGGATCACAGCGGAGGAGTCTGGACAGAGCGGTTGACCGGTCGGTAACTTCATAGGGAGGAGGCTGAGCAAGCGCTTAGACAAGCTCGCGCCAGGCCGGACAGGACAGGACACCGAAGGAGGCGGCTCGTGCGCCGTACCGTATTCAACGAGGACCACGAGGCGTTCCGGGAGACCATCCGGGCCTTCATCGAGGCCGAGGTCGTCCCGGTGTACGACGAGTGGTTCGCCGCCGGTCAGGCGCCCCGCGACTTCTACTACAAGCTCGGTGAGCTCGGCGTCTTCGGCATCAACGTGCCCGAGGAGTTCGGCGGCGCCGGTCTGGACACCCACAAGTTCGAGGCCGTCCTCTACGAGGAGACCGCCCGCGCCGGTGTGCAGTTCGGCGGCTCCGGCGTGCACGTCCTGCTGGCGCTCCCGTACATCAAGATGCTCGCCACCGACGAGCAGAAGAAGCGCTACCTGCCGAAGTTCGTCTCCGGCGAGGAGATGTGGGCCCTCGCGATGACCGAGCCGGGCACCGGCTCCGACGTCGCGGGCATGAAGACCACCGCCAAGCTCTCCGAGGACGGCACCCACTATGTCCTCAACGGCGCCAAGACCTTCATCACCGGCGGCGTCCACGCCGACCGCGTGATCGTCTGCGCCCGCACCTCGCCCCCGTCGGCCGAGGACCGCCGCTTCGGCATCTCCCTCTTCGCCGTGGACACCAAGTCCGAGGGCTACTCCATCGGCCGCAAGCTCGACAAGCTGGGCCTGCGCACCTCCGACACCGCCGAGCTCGCGTTCGTCGACGTCAAGGTGCCGGCCGAGGACCTGCTCGGCGAGGAGGGCAAGGGCTTTTACTACCTCGGCCACAACCTCGCCTCCGAGCGCTGGGGCATCGCCTTCGGCGCCTACGCCCAGGCCAAGGCCGCGATCCGGTTCGCCCAGCAGTACGTCACGGACCGCACGGTCTTCGGCAAGCCGGTCGCGCACTTCCAGAACACCAAGTTCGAGCTGGCCGCCTGCCAGGCCGAGGTGGACGCCGCCGAGGCCGTCGCCGACCGCGCCCTCGAGGCCCTGGACGCGGGCGAGCTCACCCCGGCCGAGGCCGCCTCCGCCAAGCTCTTCTGCACCGAGGTCGCCCACCGCGTGATCGACCGCTGCCTCCAGCTGCACGGCGGCTACGGCTACATGAACGAGTACCCGATCGCCCGCCTGTACGCCGACAACCGCGTCAACCGCATCTACGGCGGCACCAGCGAGATCATGAAGTCGATCATCGCCAAGTCGATGGGTCTGTAAGTGCCCGACCCGCACACGGCACTGGATGCCCTGCTCGATCTGCTCGACCTGGAGCGGATCGAGCGGGACATCTTCCGGGGCGAGTCCCGCTCCGCGCTCGTCCCCCGCGTCTTCGGCGGCCAGGTGGCCGCCCAGGCGCTGGTGGCGGCGGGACGGTCCGTCCCGGAGGACCGCCTCGCCCACTCGCTCCACGCCTACTTCCTGCGCCCCGGCGACCCCGGCGCGCCGATCGTCTACACCGTGGACCGCATCCGCGACGGCCGTTCCTTCACCACCCGCCGGGTGGTCGCGGTCCAGCACGGCCAGCCGATCTTCCACCTCTCGGCGTCCTTCCAGACGTACGAGGAAGGTCTCGACCACCAGGCCGGGATGCCGCCCGCCCCGGACCCCGAGTCGCTGCCGACGGCCGCCGAGACGCTGCCCCGGCACCTGCCCCGCGAGGTCGCGGACCGGCTGATCGAGGCCCGCGCCGCCGTCGACCTGCGCTATGCCGACACCCCGCCGTGGGGCTCGGTCGGGCAGCCGCGCGAGCCGCGTTCCCAGGTCTGGTTCCGCACCCACGGCAAGCTGGCCGACGACCCACTGCTGCACGTGGTCCTCGCCACCTACGTCTCCGACATGACACTGCTCGACTCGGTGCTGCTGGCGCACGGGCGGGGCGGCTGGGCGGTCGGCGACGTCGTCGGCGCCTCCCTCGACCACGCGATGTGGTTCCACCGGCCCTTCCGCGCCGACGAGTGGCTGCTCTACGACCAGGAGTCGCCGACCTCGTCCGGCGGGCGCGGGCTCGGCCAGGCCCGGATCTACACCCAGGACGGGCGCCTGGCGATCTCCGTCATCCAGGAGGGTGTCGTTCGCGTGCCGCGCTGACGACCGGACATACCGTCCGATCATGGCGGAAAGCAGGGACAGCGGGCGGAACGGTGAGAGCACCTTCACCGTGATCGTGGCCGCGGCGGCGAACCTCGGGATCGCCGCCGCGAAGGCCGTGGCGGGCGTGATCTCCGGATCGAGCGCGATGCTCTCCGAGGCGGCGCACTCGGTCGCCGACACGGTCACCGAGGTCATGCTGTTCACGGCGCTCCGGCGGAGCGGGAAGCCCGCCGACGAGGACCATCCCCTCGGCCACGGCGGCGAGCGCTACGTCTGGGCGATGCTCGCGGCCGTCGCCACCTTCGTCGGCGGCGCGGTGTTCTCCGTGTACGACGGCGTCCACACCCTCATCCACGGCGAGGAGCTCGGCGACCCCCTCGTCTCGTACGTCGTCCTCGGCGTCGCCTTCGCCCTGGAGGGCTTCAGCCTGCGGACCGCCGTCCGGCAGGTCAGGGCCGAGGCGGACCGCCTGAAGGCCCCCTTCGCCCGCTACCTCCGCCTGACCCCCGACACCACGGTCAAGGCGGTGGTCATGGAGGACTCCGCCGCCCTCGCCGGCCTGATGCTGGCGGCCGGCGGCCTGCTCGGCGGCCGGCTCACCGGCTCGGGCGTCTGGGACGGCGTCGCCTCCATCCTGATCGGGGCGCTCCTGGTGTACGTGGCCTGGGTGCTCGGCCGCTCCAACGCGGAACTGCTCGTGGGCCGCCCGCTGCCGCGCCCGATGCGGGCGGCGGTCCGCGAGGAGCTGCTCGCGGTGGAGCAGGTGGTGGCCGTCCTGGATCTGACGACGCTGATCCAGGGGCCGGACGAGGTGCTGGTGGCGGCGAAGGTCGACTTCCGGGACGTGGCGACGGCAGCCGACGTCGAGCGGGCCTGCGAGGAAGCGGACGCACGGCTCCGTGCTCGCTTCCCCGCCGTCCGCCGCGTCTACCTGGACCCGACCCCGGGGCGCGGTTGACGGCGGCGGGGCGGGCGCGGGGGTCCGGGACGGGGCCAGGACCGGGGTCCGGCTCGACGCTGGGGTCGGGGCCGGGGTCCGGGTCGGCGCCAGGGCCGGGGTCCGGCTCGACGCTGGGGTCGGCGCCGGGTGGGCCCGGGTCGGCGCCCGGGTCAGTCCAGCAGGCCCGCCGCGTCCAGCAGGTACGCCGTCAGCGGCTCGTACGAGCGCGGGTCCAGGACGTGGTCGTCGAGCGGGACGGTGACCTGCAGGGTGCCCTCGGCCTCCGCGAGAAACAGCGCGGGGTCGTTGCAGTCGGCGTAGCCGACGGTGTCGACGCCCCGCTGGGCGGCGCGCCCGGCCCACCCGTGGTCGGCGACGACGAGGTCCGGCGCGGGTTCGCCGAGGGTCTCCAGGGCGTCCAGGATCGCGTTCATGGGCTCCGGGGAGTGGGTGTGCCACAGGGTGGCCCCGCGCTCGAAGACGGCGACGTCGGCGAACTGCACCACGTACCCCTCGTCGGCGGTGAGCCCACCGGGGATGCGGACGATCTCGCAGCCCTTGGCCCGCAGCGCCGCCGCGACCCTGCTGTGCGCGTCGATCAGGGAGCCGGGGTGACCGGTCGCGAAGAGCACCCGCTGCTTCGCGGCGGCGGCCTTCCGGAGCCGGGCGGCCATGCGGTCGAGGGCGTCGACGGTCAGCTCGGGGTCGATGGTGTCCTGTCCGGTGCGGTGCGCGGGGTCGTCGACGACTCCGCAGCGCTCGGCCATCACGGCGAGCACGTCCTGCTCGTCGCTCCACCGGTCGCCGAACTCCAGGCCGAGCCAGTAGTGCCGGTCGCCGTTGGCGAGCTTCCGGTAGTGGCTGAGGTTGTTGTCGCGGGGCGTGGCGACGTCCCCGGCGATACGGGTCCGGAGCAGGTGCTCGACGAGTGCGGCGCGGCTGAGTATCGGCATGCCCCCATTCTGCCGGGCGCCCACCCCGCCCCGTACGCCGTTTCCCGGGGCCGGCGGGCCGGGCCGCCGAAGGAGCCCCGGGACCCGGCGCCGGCGTCAGGCCCGGACGGCGCCCAGGGCTCCGAGCGCCCCGTGGGCGAGGTCGCGCAGCAGGGCCTCCATGCCGGGGCGGCCGAGGGGGGCGCCGAGGTGCGGGGTGGAGTTGAGGAGGCCGAAGACGGCGTGGACGGCGGCACGGACCTGGGGTTCGCCGGCCTCCGGATACAGCTCGCGGACGACGGCGACCCACAGCTCGACGTACTGCCGCTGGAGCTGGCGGACCCGCTTGCGGTCCTCGTCCTTGAGGCGGTCGAGCTCGCGGTCGTGGAGGGTGATGAGGGGCCGGTCGTCGAGGGCGAAGTCGATGTGGCCGTCGATGAGGGAGCCGAGCACGGCGCGCGGGTCCCCGTCCGACTCGGCGACCCGCAGCCGGCCGCCGTCGAGGAGCCGTTCGCTGATGCCGACGAGCAGCTCGGCGAGCATGGCGTCCTTGCCGGGGAAGTGGCGGTAGAGCCCGGGGCCGCTGATGCCGACGGCGGCCCCTATCTCGTCCACGCCCACCCCGTGGAAGCCGCGCTCGGCGAACAGGCGGGCGGCCTCCTTGAGGATCTGCTCGCGTCGCGTCGGGGCGTCGGTGCGGCCGGTCGGGGTGGGGGTCGTGGTCATGAATTCGATTCTAGACAACCCGGTTAGCGGTCGTTAACCTGTCCGGCATACGACATGCGTTAACGCTCATTAACCGAGCAAGGGAGCTCGAGGGATGCAGCAGGCACCTGTGCTGACGAGCGCGGCCGACCCCGCGTCCGCGGCCTGGCAGGCCAATGAGGCGGCCCATCACGAGCTGGCGGCGACCCTGCGCGCCAAGCTCGCCGAAGCCGCCCTCGGCGGCGGGGAGAAGGCCCGCGCCCGGCACACCGCGCGCGGCAAGCTGCTGCCGCGCGACCGCGTGGACACGCTGCTCGACCCGGGTTCGCCGTTCCTGGAGCTGGCGCCGCTCGCGGCGCACGGGATGTACGGCGACCAGGCCCCGGCGGCCGGCGTGATCGCGGGCATCGGACGGGTCAGCGGGCGCGAGTGCGTGATCGTCGCCAACGACGCCACGGTCAAGGGCGGCACGTACTACCCGATGACGGTCAAGAAGCACCTGCGCGCCCAGGAGGTGGCGCTGGAGAATCGTCTCCCCTGCCTCTACCTGGTCGACTCGGGCGGCGCCTTCCTGCCGATGCAGGACGAGGTCTTCCCCGACCGGGAGCACTTCGGCCGGATCTTCTACAACCAGGCCCGGATGTCGGGCGCCGGCATCCCGCAGATCGCGGCGGTCCTCGGCTCGTGCACGGCCGGCGGCGCGTACGTCCCGGCGATGAGCGACGAGGCCGTGATCGTCCGCGAGCAGGGCACGATCTTCCTGGGCGGCCCGCCGCTGGTGAAGGCGGCGACCGGCGAGGTCGTGACGGCGGAGGAGCTCGGCGGCGGCGAGGTCCACTCCCGGATCTCCGGCGTCACCGACCACCTCGCGGAGGACGACGCCCACGCCCTGCGGATCGTGCGCAACATCGTGGCGACGCTGCCCGAGCGTGGCCCGCTGCCGTGGTCGGTGGAGCCCGTCGAGGAACCGAAGGTCGACCCGTACGGGCTGTACGGCGTGGTGCCGGTGGACTCCCGCACACCGTACGACGTGCGCGAGGTGATCGCCCGCGTGGTGGACGGCTCGCGCTTCCAGGAGTTCAAGGCCGAGTACGGGCAGACCCTGGTCACCGGCTTCGCCCGGATCCACGGCCACCCGGTCGGCATCGTCGCCAACAACGGCATCCTGTTCGCCGAGTCGGCCCAGAAGGGCGCGCACTTCATCGAGCTGTGCGACCAGCGCGGGATCCCGCTGGTCTTCCTGCAGAACATCACCGGCTTCATGGTCGGCAAGGCGTACGAGCACGGCGGCATCGCCAAGCACGGCGCCAAGATGGTGACGGCGGTGGCCACCACGCGCGTGCCGAAGCTGACGGTCGTCGTCGGCGGCTCCTTCGGCGCGGGCAACTACTCCATGTGCGGCCGGGCCTACTCCCCCCGCTTCCTGTGGATGTGGCCCAACGCCAAGATCTCGGTGATGGGCGGCGAGCAGGCCGCCTCCGTCCTCGCCACCGTCAAGCGCGACCAGCTCGGCGACGCGTGGAGCGCGGAGGAGGAAGAGGCCTTCAAGGCCCCGATCCGCGAGCAGTACGAGACGCAGGGCAGCGCCTACTACGCGACCGCCCGGCTGTGGGACGACGGTGTGATCGACCCGCTGGAGACCCGGCAGGTCCTCGGTCTGGCCCTGACCGCCTGTGCCAACGCGCCCCTGGGTGACCCCCAGTTCGGCGTCTTCCGGATGTGAGGGACTCCCCGACGATGCAGTCTCAGACGCAGCACATGTTCGACACGGTCCTCGTGGCCAACCGGGGCGAGATCGCCGTCCGCGTCATCCGCACGCTGCGGGAGATGGGCGTGCGCTCGGTGGCCGTGTACAGCGACGCCGACGCCGAGGCCCGCCACGTACGGGAGGCGGACACGGCGGTACGCATCGGGCCCGCGCCGGCCTCCGAGTCCTACCTCTCCGTCCCGGCCCTGCTGGACGCGGCCCGCCGCACCGGCGCGCAGGCCGTCCACCCCGGCTACGGCTTCCTCGCCGAGAACGCGGGCTTCGCCCGCGCCTGCGCGGAGGCGGGCCTGGTCTTCATCGGGCCGCCCGCCGAGGCGATCTCCCTGATGGGCGACAAGATCCGGGCAAAGGAGACCGTCAAGGCCGCCGGTGTCCCGGTCGTCCCGGGCGCCGCCGATCCGGAACTGGAGGCGGCGGCGAAGGAGCTGGGCGCCCCGGTGCTGCTCAAGCCCTCGGCGGGCGGCGGCGGCAAGGGCATGCGCCTGGTGCGGGACCTCTCCGTCCTCGCGGACGAGATCGCGGCGGCGCGGCGCGAGGCCCGGTCCTCGTTCGGCGACGACACCCTGCTCGTGGAGCGGTGGATCGACCGCCCCCGGCACATCGAGATCCAGGTCCTCGCCGACGCGCACGGCAACGTGGTGCACCTGGGCGAGCGCGAGTGCTCACTGCAGCGCCGCCACCAGAAGATCATCGAGGAGGCACCGAGCGTCCTGCTCGATGCGGAGATCCGCGCGGCGATGGGCGCGGCGGCGGTCGAGGCGGCGCGCTCGTGCGGCTATGTGGGCGCGGGGACGGTGGAGTTCATCGTCCCGGGCGGTGACCCGTCCTCGTACTACTTCATGGAGATGAACACCCGCCTCCAGGTCGAGCACCCGGTCACCGAGCTGATCACGGGCCTGGACCTGGTGGAGTGGCAGCTGCGGGTGGCGGCCGGCGAGCCGCTGTCCTTCACCCAGGAGGACGTCCGCCTCGACGGCTGGGCGATCGAGGCCCGCATCTGCGCGGAGGACCCGGCGCGCGGCTTCCTGCCGTCCGGCGGCACGGTGGTCCGTCTGCGCGAGCCGCATGGCGCGGGCGTGCGGACCGACTCGGGCCTCTCCGAGGGCACGGAGGTCTCCTCCCTCTACGACCCGATGCTGTCGAAGGTCATCGTCCACGCCCCCGACCGCCCCACCGCCCTGCGCAAGCTGCGCGCGGCCCTCGGGGAGCTGGTCACCCTCGGCGTCCCGACGAACGCGGGTTTCCTGCGGCGGCTCCTCGCCCACCCGGACGTCGTCTCGGGCGACCTGGACACGGGGCTTGTGGAGCGGGACGCGGAGAGCCTGGTGGTCTCGGGCGTGCCGGAGGAGGTGTACGCGGCGGCGGCGCTGGTACGTCACTTCCCGGCCGCCCCGGACGCCCCGGCCGGTACCGGCTCCTCGTGGCGCGACCCGTTCGACGCCCGTACGGGCTGGCGTCTCGGCGGCACCCCGGCCTGGACGGTGCTGCACTTCCGCGTCCCCGGCCACGAGCCGGTCGCGGTGCGGGCCCGGGGCGCGGCACGGAGCGCCGAGCTGCTGCTCGGCGAGGACACCGAGGCCGTCTCCGCCGCCCTGGCCGGTGACACCACCGGCTCCGCGCTGGTCGTGACCGTGGACGGCGTCACCCACCGCTTCACCGTCACCGCCTCCCCGGACGGGCTCTGGCTCGGCCGGGACGGCGACGCCTGGCACGTCCTCGACCACGACCCGGTCGCCGCCGCGCTCTCCGGCGCCCGGCACGGCGGGGCCGACACGCTCGCCGCGCCGATGCCCGGGACCGTCACGGTCGTGAAGGTCGCGGTCGGCGACGAGGTGGAGGCCGGGCAGAGCCTGCTGGTGGTCGAGGCGATGAAGATGGAGCACGTCATCTCCGCCCCGCACGCCGGCACCGTCACCGAGCTGGACGTCACGCCCGGCACGACCGTCGCCATGGACCAGGTCCTGGCCGTGGTGACGCCCCGCGACGAGGAGGACGCATGAGCACCGGTCTGCCGATGACCGTGCCCGACCCGGCGCTGCCCGCCCGGGTCCGGATCCACGAGGTGGGGCCCCGTGACGGGCTGCAGAACGAGAAGACGGCCGTACCGACGGAGGTGAAGGCCGAGTTCGTGCGGCGGCTCGCCGACGCGGGCCTGTCCACCGTCGAGACGACGAGCTTCGTGCACCCGAAGTGGGTGCCGCAGCTGGCCGACGCCGAGGAGCTGTTCCCGCGGGTGCGGGACCTGCCCGTGCGGCTGCCGGTGCTTGTACCGAACGAGCGGGGGCTCGACCGGGCCCTCGCGCTGGGCGCCCGCGAGGTCGCCGTCTTCGCCTCGGCCACCGAGTCGTTCGCCAAGGCGAACCTCAACCGGACCGTCGACGAGGCGCTCGCGATGTTCGCGCCGACCGTCACCCGGGCCATAGAGGCGGGACTCAAGGTCCGCGGCTATCTGTCGATGTGCTTCGGCGACCCCTGGGAGGGCGCCGTCCCCATCGAGCAGGTCGTCCGCGTCACCAAGGCGCTCGCCGACATGGGCTGCGACGAGCTGAGCCTCGGCGACACCATCGGCGTCGCCACGCCCGGCCACGTCCAGGCCCTGCTCACGGCCCTGAACGAGGGCGGGGTGCCCACCTCCCGTATCGCCGTGCACTTCCACGACACCTACGGGCAGGCCCTCGCCAACACGCTCGCCGCGCTCCGGCACGGCGTCACCACGGTCGACGCGTCCGCGGGTGGCCTCGGCGGCTGCCCGTACGCGAAGAGCGCGACCGGCAATCTCGCCACCGAGGACCTCGTGTGGATGCTCGACGGTCTCGGCATCGAGACCGGGGTCGATCTGGCCAAGCTCACCGCCACGAGCGCGTGGATGGCCGAACACCTGGGCAGGCCCAGCCCTTCCCGTACCGTCCGCGCCCTCTCCCACAAGGAGTGACGAAACCCATGTCCCTCGACCACCGGCTCTCCGAAGAGCACGAGGAACTCCGCCGCACCGTCGAGGAGTTCGCCCACGACGTCGTGGCGCCGAAGATCGGCGACTACTACGAGCGGCACGAGTTCCCGTACGAGATCGTCGCCGAGATGGGCCGCATGGGCCTGTTCGGCCTGCCGTTCCCCGAGGAGTACGGCGGCATGGGCGGCGACTACCTGGCGCTCGGCATCGCCCTGGAGGAGCTGGCCCGGGTCGACTCCTCGGTCGCCATCACGCTGGAGGCGGGCGTCTCGCTGGGCGCGATGCCGGTCTACCGCTTCGGTACGGAGGAGCAGAAGCGCGCCTGGCTGCCGAAGCTGTGCTCGGGCGAGATGCTGGGCGCGTTCGGGCTGACCGAGCCGGGCGCGGGCTCGGACGCGGGCGGCACCCGCACCACCGCCGTCCGGGACGGCGACCACTGGGTGATCAACGGCTCCAAGTGCTTCATCACCAACTCCGGTACGGACATCACGGGTCTGGTGACGGTCACGGCGGTCACCGGGCGCAAGCCGGACGGCAAGCCGCTGATCTCCTCGATCATCGTCCCCTCGGGCACGCCGGGCTTCACGGTCGCGGCGCCGTACTCGAAGGTGGGCTGGAACGCCTCGGACACGCGGGAGCTGTCCTTCGACGACGTGCGGGTCCCCGTGGAGAACCTGCTCGGCGAGGAGGGCCGCGGCTACGCGCAGTTCCTGCGGATCCTGGACGAGGGCCGGATCGCGATCGCGGCGCTCGCGACGGGCCTGGCGCAGGGCTGTGTGGACGAGTCGGTGAAGTACGCGAAGGAACGTCACGCCTTCGGCCGCCCGATCGCCGACAACCAGGCCATCCAGTTCAAGATCGCCGACATGGAGACGCGCGCCCACATGGCCCGCATCGGCTGGCGCGACGCGGCCTCCCGGCTGGTCCTGGGCGAGCCCTTCAAGAAGGAGGCGGCGATCGCGAAGCTGTACTCCTCGACGGTGGCCGTGGACAACGCCCGCGAGGCCACCCAGATCCACGGCGGCTACGGCTTCATGAACGAGTACCCGGTGGCCCGCATGTGGCGCGACTCCAAGATCCTGGAGATCGGCGAGGGCACGAGCGAGGTGCAGCGGATGCTGATCGCGCGGGAGCTGGGGCTGGGCGGCTGAGCCGGTCACGTTGCCCCGTGTGCCCGTCGCCCACCTGCTGGTGGGCGGCGGGCACGGGGCGTTTCACGGCGTGGTGCCGGGCGACGCGGCGGGACGCGTGGGCCGGGCCCCGGGCCCATCGCGGAAGCTGATCACTCGCGGCGGCGGTCCTTCAGCGTGCCGACGAACGACGACCAGGCGTCCGCTCCGAAGACCAGGTGGGGCCCTGCGGCCGTCTTGCTGTCCCGCACCGGCACGGTGCCCGGAAGGTCGTCCGCGACCTCGACGCACTGCCCGTTCCCGCTGCTGTAACTGCTGCTGCGCCACGCGAGCGTGGCCGGCTCGTACCGCATTCCGCGCACCTTCTCTCACTCTCTTCCTTCGGCAAGCCTAGTCAGCAGGTCGGCACTGTCGTCCGGCGCGAGGGCCACGGCCACGCACTCCGGAAAACCGGTGGCGGCCCGGCCGGCCTCTGGTGAAGATCGCGGCATGTCCGACTTCCTGGAGACCGACCGGCTCGTCCTGCGCGCGTTCACGACGGCCGACACCGACCACCTGCTGGCCCTCGACAACGACCCCGAGGTCATGCGCTTCATCAACGGCGGCCGCCCTACCAGCCGTGAGGTGATCGAGACGCGGGTCCTGCCGCGACTCCTCCACGACTACCCGTGCTGGGGGACCCGCGGCTACTGGGCCGCGCAGGAGAAGACCACCGGCACTTTCCTGGGGTGGTTCGAGTTCCGGCCGTTGGACGAGCACAGCCCCGCCGTGGTGGAACTCGGTTACCGCTTGAACCAGGCGGCATGGGGGCACGGTTACGCCACCGAGGGCTCCCGGGCGCTGATCCACAAGGGGTTCACGGACCTGGAGGTCCAGCGGGTCACGGCGAACACGATGGCCGTCAACACCCGTTCCCGCCGCGTCATGGAGAAGTCGGGCCTGACCTTCGTCCGGAACTTCACCGGGGACTGGCCGGAGGCCATCGAGGGCTCCGAACACGGTGAAGTCGAGTACGAACTCACCCGCGCCGCGTGGGAACAGCGGTAACCGTCAACGGCATCGCCGGATCGAGCCTGTGCTCCTCGGCGCAGAACGCCGTCACCGTCATGAGGACGCCCTCTCTTCCGCGTGAGTGATCGGCACGAGCTGCGGACACCGGTCGGCGTGCCAGTAGGCCGGGACCAGATGCACGGCGTCCTCGGGCCGCCGGTATCCGCGCCGAACCGGTTCGGTCGGGGCGATGGCCTGCCGACAGGCAGGACAGACGTGCCCCGCAGGGGCGTAGGTGCCGTACTCGTAGTTGATCGCATCCGTAGCCGCTGCGTTCGTGGTCATCATCACTGCCCTCCGGAATTCCGTAGCAGGTAGATGATCCCGCCGTACCGGTGGAGCATGACGACATATGCGCGCTATCGACTAAAGATCACCGACGGCAGTACGCGGCCCATTCCGCAAGGTGCTCTCGCGCTTGCTCACCGAAAGCGGCGTGCTCTTCGTACGAGATGAATCGGCGAATCAAGTCCTGAATGTCACGTCCGTCACGGAAGACGATTGCCCCCAGGTCGAGTTCGGCGGTCGCCAGCGACTCGTCGTATACCGTGAAGGTGCTCAGCGCGCCAGAGGTGAAGTGAACTTCCATGGGGATGACGCCGAGTCTGATGTTGGGCTGGTAGGTCAGCGACGCAAGCCGATCGATCTGCATCGCCAGCTCATCCGGCGGGACGAGCGGGTACCTGACAGCCTGTTCCGTGAGGATGAACGTGAATCGCTTGGACCGGTCGAACAGCACCCGCTGCCGGTCCAGCTTCATGGCCACGGCTTTGGCCTGCTGATCCGGCGGGGCCTGCGCAAGGCTGGCTCGGACGTATTCAGGCGTGGCCAAGAGTCCGGTGATCATCGAGAGCAGGAAGTAGCGAAATGTGGTGGACGACGCTTCGAGCCCCGCCAGCTGCACTTGTTTCTTGTCGAGACCCTTCCTGCGGAGCGTTCTGCCGTCCTGCCACTCCGTTTGAGCGATCCTTGCCAGGGCCATCACCTCGGCCGCTATGGCGGGGGACGCGTCGAGACCCCGAAGAATCTGTTCCACGTCCAGCAGCGAGGGCCGGCTCTTGTTGCTCTCGATCCGGCTGATCTTGGACTGGGACATGTGGCAGCGCGCGGCAAGCCGGACTCCTGAGAGTCCGGCTTTTCTACGGAGGTGCTTTAGCATGGCCGCCAGTTCACGGCCCGACTGCTCCAGCTCGTCAGGCTCTATGGCCACCGTTCACGTACTCCCTGAACGGCACCGATTCCGCAAGCGCGATGCGCTGGTATTCGACATACGGAGCCGGATCGCCCTCGTACAGCTCCCGGCCGATCTGCGTCCCGTCCTCCGTGTAGTGCATGAGCACGACGTCGGACCGGTCGAAGAGCCAGAAGTCCTGGACCCCGGCGAGGGGATTGGGCCGGTCGGTCACATCCAGAATGCGGATATCGTCACCGGCCAGGGCGTGAGCCTCGTAGTACATGAACTCGAAGCGGAGGTAGTCCGTGAGAGGTCGGGTGACGATGTGAACGCGCCCCTTGGTCTTTCCCTCAGCGATGAGCTTCCGCAGGCCATCCGTGTAGGCCGAGGAGTAGTTCTGCGGGTCGATTCGCCGTCCGGTCAGGAAGTCCCGGATGTCGCCGTCCTCACTGGGTACCCGATACCAGGGCAATGTTTCGAGTCGCCACGCTTCGCGCTTGAAGCCCTGGACCTTCGAGGCCCACGCCTCACCATCCAAGAGCACGGAAAGCCTCCCTCAGCACACTCTCGGGGATCTCCACGAGCCCTTCCCCCGCAGGGGCCGTAAAGGCGTCGGACACATCGCCCTGGACGACGAACGAGCCGGACGCGGTGCGGTAGACGTTCGGGCAGTCGTCGTTGTTGCAGTTGCCGTTTCCGTTGCCGGTCAGTCGAGTCAGTTCCCCACGAGCCATGGATGAGACCCCCCTCGTACAGGCCCCCTGTGAGCCGCTCGCCATGACGTTACGAGCGCGACGGGTGAGCCGTCCATGCGGGAACGCGACTATGCGCGTCATTGCATAACTCGGACTGTCGGCTAAGGCGCGAGCTGGAGAGAACGGGAAACCGCCCACCGGGGGGCGCGGCGCGCGCCGCCGCGCCCCCCACCCTGCGCGGCGGGCACCGCCCCGTTCACAGCCAGCCGCGCTGCGCCGCCTTCAAACCCGCCTCGAAGCGGCTGCTGGCGTTGAGGCGTTCCATCAGGGCGGCCATCTGGCGGCGGACCGTGCGGACCGAGACGCCCAGGCGCTTGCCCGCGCCCTCGTCGGTCAGGCCCGAGGCCAGGAGGCGCAGGAGTTCGCGGTCGCCGGCCGTGATGCCGTCGTCGGGGCGCAGGCGGTGGTCGGCGCCGAGGGGGACCGCCGTCTCCCAGGTCTGTTCGAAGAGCGACACGAGGGAGGCGACGATGCCCGGGGACGAGGTGCACAGCGCGCCGAGCCGGGAGTTCTCCGGGTCGATGGGGACGAGCGCGGTCCGCCGGTCGAAGATCAGCATGCGGGGCGGCAGCACCGGGCTCGTCCGGACCAGGCCGCCCCGGTCCGTGGTCCACTGCGCGTAGGCCAGGGTCGGCCCGTCGTTGCGGGCGCTGTCCTGGTACACCGCCCTCAGGTGGACCCCGCGCGCCATCGCCTCCTCGTCGAGCGGGCGCGAGGCGTCGAGGCTGCGCTGCGACTGCGCGCCGCCCGGGATGATCGACAGGCACTCCTCGGTGAGCCCGCGGGTGAGGATCTCCAGGCGGTCCTGGATCGCGTCGAGGCCCACCAGCCGCTCCGCCTGCTCCGTCTCCGTGTTCGGCCGCAGATGGGCGTACTCGGCGACCGCCCTCGCCACCGCCGCCTTGCTGGAGGCCAGTTCGGCCTGGCGGCGGGCCAGCTCCGCCTCCTGGCGGCGGATCATCGTGTCGAGGCCGACGTCCGGCGAGACCGCCCGCAGGCCGCCCGTGGAGTCCCTCGACGGTGTCAGGAGGTCCAGGTCGACGAGGCGGTCGAGGGCCTCCCGTACCCGCGTCTCGGTCATGCCGAGACGGGCCGCCAGGGCCTCCACCCCGCCGGCCGGTGCGGCCAGCATCTCCCGGTAGACGGACTCCTCGTCGGCGGCGAGACCCAGTACTTCGAGCACTTCAACCCCCCCATGGGTTGTTTCCAGCCTGATTGCGCAGGAGACATCTGATCTTGAAAGGTTGCCCTCAGGCAAGAGCGATCCGTCCTCAACCTGCCAGGCAGCTTCGGGCCACCCGGAAGCCCTTCCGGGGCTCCCGACCTGGGCGGCAAGGTAGTGGTCACGAGGACGGCGGCGGGAAAAAGCCCCCGACGCCCCACCGATCACCTACCGTTTGGAAGGAACCGTCATGTCCCGCATCCCCCGCCTCATCGCCGCCGCCGGGCTCGCCGTTCTGGTCTCCGTGGCCGCTGCCGCCACCGCCCAGGCCGCGGGCACCTCCGGCACCTCCGGCTCCGAGGTGATCGGCTGGGACTCGGTCCGGGCCTCCGCCCCGCTCGGCTCCGAGGTGATCGGCTGGGACTCCACCCCCACCGGCACCGACGTCATCGGCTGGGACTGACCCCTCGTGCGCGTGGTTCTGGCCTCGTTGACAAGGACGTCCAAAGGCCCCCACCGTGCCGAGACCGTCGCCGTCGTCACCGATCTGCTGTGGGCGCACGCCCTGCCCGAGGACGGCCTGGAGCACGTGAAACCACGCCCGACCGACCGCGGTATCGACCTCTATCTCTTCGTCCGCGCCGAGGGTGACGATCCGGCCGTCGCACAGATGCGCCCGCTCCTCGACCGCGCCCGGCGCTCGATCGCCGCGCAGGGGTACGCGCTCCCCGCCCACTGACCCCGCGGACTGATCCCGCGCAGTGGTCCGGGCCCCCGGCCCCGTACACGTGGTCGCCGTCCGGGCGCCCGCCCCCCGTCCTCGTCTTCGCTTTCCGTCTCCTCTTTTCCCTCCGTCGCCTCGTCGCGCTCCGGAGTCCCCCGCCGCCCGGCACCACCACGCGCCCGGCCGGCCCCCTCACCTCTCTCATCCACCCCTTCCCAGGGCACCGCCATGCCCTTCGCCAGGAGGATCTCCATGTCCCGCACCGTCCTGCCCCGCACCGTCAAGACCGGTCTCGCCTCCCTCGTGGTCGCCGCCGCGCTGTCGGGCCTCGCCACCGTCCCGGCGTTCGCCGACGAGTTCACGGACATGGCGAACACCGCCCTCAGTCAGAACGGCAACGGGCCCTGCGCAGGCGGTGGTTACGACAACGGCCTCAACCAGAACAACAGCTGCGACGGTTACGGCGGGCAATCGCACGCCTGGTGCGCCGACTTCGTCGGCTGGGTCTGGTCGAAGTACAACGTCAAGGGCCAGAGCATCCTCACCGACGCCGCCTCCAGCTTCTACAAGTACGGGCAGACGTACGGCACCCTCTCCAGCACCCCGCACGTCGGCGACGCGGTCGTGTACGGCTACAGCAACGGCTGGGCCCAGCACGTGGCCATCGTGACCGGTGTCAGCAACGGCGTCGTCACCATCACCGGCGGCAACCAGAGCCACTCCTCCAACCCCGAGGGCATGGTCTCCACCGCCTCCACGACCTCCTACCGGGTCGGTCAGGCCCCCTGGGGCCAGGTCATCAGCGGCTACATCTCCCCGGTGCTCCAGCAGGCCACCCCGCCCAAGGTCACCCTCTCCGGCGCCGCCGGCACCGTCTCCGGCATCGCGAACCTGTCGGCCTCCGTCACCGCCGGCACCTACGGCGTCGCCTCCGTGCAGTACTACGTCGACGGCGAGCCGGTCAGCGGCAAGCTCACCCGGGCCCCGTACGGCTTCGCCCTCGACACCAGCCGCTTCCCGGACGGCAAGCACACCGTCACCGCCGAGGTCACGGACGTCAACGGCAACACCGGTGCCTCCCGCTCCCAGGTCATCACCTCCAACGGCGAGGCCACGTCCACCTTCCACGCCGACTTCAACGGCGACGGCAAGGCCGACATCGGCGTCCTGTACGACTACGGGCAGGAGGCGAGCGGCGACTACCACACCGCCCTGTGGACGTACCTCAGCAACGGATCCGGCTTCAACGCGCCGGTCAGGGTCTGGGACAGTGTCTCGTCCGGCTTCGGCTCCTGGAACTGGGACCGCTCCAAGGTCACCACCGGCGACTTCAACGGCGACGGCAAGGACGACGTCGGCGTCCTCTACAACAACGGCCAGAACGCCGACAACGTCAACGTCACGGCGATGTGGACCTTCACCAGCACCGGCACCGGTTTCACCGGCCCGTCGAAGAAGTGGGACAACCTCACCACCAACTTCGGCTCCTGGAACTGGAACCGGACCAAGCTCACCACCGGTGACTTCAACAACGACGGCAAGGACGACGTCGGCCTGCTCTACAACAACGGTCAGCAGACCGACGGCACCAACGTCACCGCCCTGTGGACGATGACCAGCACCGGCACCGACTTCGCCAACCCCTCCAAGAAGTGGGACAACGCCTCCACCAACTTCGGCTCCTGGAACTGGGACCGCTCCAAGATGGTGGCCGGCGACTTCAGCGGCGACGGCAGGACCGACATCGGCGTGCTGTACGACAACGGCCGGCAGAGCGACGGCACCTACGTGACCGCCCTGTGGACCCTCAACAGCACCGGCACCGACTTCACCAACCCGTCGAAGAAGTGGGACAACGCCTCCACCAACTTCGGCTCCTGGAACTGGGACCGGTCGAAGGTGACGACCGGTGACTTCAACGGCGACGGCAAGGCCGACGTCGGCGTCCTCTACGACAACGGCCAGACCGAGGACAACCGCAACAAGTCGGCGCTGTGGACCTTCACCAGCACCGGCACGGACTTCACCAACCCGTCCAAGAAGTGGGACTCCGGCACCGACAGCTGGAACACCAAGACGAGCAAGCTGACCGCCGGCGACTTCAACGGCGACGGCAAGACCGACGTCGGCGTCCTCTACGGCTACGGCCGCCAGGACGACGGCACCAACCGCACGGCGATCTGGAAGTTCACCAGCACCGGCACCGACTTCGCGAACCCGGTCAAGTCGTGGGACAGCGCCAGCAGCTTCGGCAGCTGGAACTGGCAGACCAGCAAGCTCGGCTGACCCGCGGCCGACGCCCTGACGGCCCGGCCGGCCGGACCCCTCCGGCCGGCCGGGCCGCCCCGGGCCCTCCGAGGCCCCCACCCCGCTTCGCTCCCTCCCTCGTCCCAGGAGTCCTCACGATGTCCCGCCGCTCCCGGCTGCTCACCACCGCCACCGCGCTCGTCGCCTCCGCCGGCATCGCCGGCACCCTGCTCTCCGCCACCACGGCCACCGCCGCCTCCGTCGCCACCTGGGACAAGGTCGCCCAGTGCGAGTCGGGCGGAAACTGGTCCATCAACACGGGCAACGGCTACTACGGCGGGCTCCAGTTCTCGCAGTCGACCTGGCAGGCGTTCGGCGGTACGGCCTACGCCGCCCGCGCCGACCTCGCCACCAAGCAGGAGCAGATCCTCACCGCCGAGAAGGTCCTGGCCAGCCAGGGCGAGGGCGCGTGGCCGCACTGCGGGCCGGCCGCCGGTCTCGGCGCAGACGACGCGGATCCTTACCCGGACCCCGTGGCCGCGGTCGCCAAGATCGTCGGTCTGTCCCACTCCACGGTGGTGGACGGTACGGTCACCTTCACCGCGAGCGTGGCGGACGAGAACAGCAAGCCGACCAAGGCCACCTTCTACGTGGACGGCGTCGCCGTCGGCACGGACACCGGCTCGGGCCCCACGTACAGCGTCTCCTTCGACACCACGGCGCTGACCGACGCCGTCCACTACGTCACCGTCCGGGCCGTCAACGAGGCGGGGCAGGCCGGGCCGGTGTCGGATCCGATCAGCTTCCTCACTGCGAACCGCGCCAACCACACCCAGACCACCGGCGACTTCAATGGTGACGGCAAGGACGACGTCGCCGTGCTGTACGACAGCGGCAAGCAGGAGGACGGCACGTATCGGACCGCCCTGTGGACGCTCACGTCCACGGGATCCGGCTTCGGTCAGCCGGTCAAGAAGTGGGACAACGTCTCGGCGAACCTCGGTTCCTGGAACTGGGACCGCTCCAAGACAATCGCGGGCGACTTCAACGGTGACGGCAAGGACGACATCGGCGTCCTCTACGACAACGGCCGCCAGACCGACGGCACCAACGTCACCGCGCTGTGGACCTTCACCAGCACCGGCACCGGCTTCGCCAACCCGGTGAAGAAGTGGGACAACGTGTCCACCAACTTCGGCTCCTGGAACTGGGACCGCTCCCGGCTCACCGCCGGTGACTACTCGGGTGACGGCAAGACCGACGTGGGCATCCTGTACGACAACGGCCGCCAGACCGACGGCACCAACGTCACCGCCCTGTGGACCCTCACCAGCACGGGCACCGACTTCACCAACCCCTCCAAGAAGTGGGACAACGTCTCCACCAACTTCGGCTCCTGGAGCTGGGACCGCTCCAAGGTGACCTCGGGCGACTTCAACGGCGACGGCAAGACCGACGTCGGCGTCCTCTACGACAACGGCCGCCAGACCGACGGCACCAACGTCACCGCCCTGTGGACCCTCACCAGCACGGGCACCGACTTCACCAACCCCTCCAAGAAGTGGGAC
>NZ_JBEOUO010000003.1:384302-449306 GCF_040302485.1 Streptomyces sp. NPDC126499
GGACAACGCCTCCACCAACTTCGGCTCCTGGAACTGGGACCGCTCCAAGATGGTGGCCGGCGACTTCAGCGGCGACGGCAGGACCGACATCGGCATCCTGTACGACAACGGGAAGGCGTCCGACGGCCGTAACGTCTCGGCCCTGTGGACCCTCGCCAGCACCGGCACCGACTTCACCAACCCCTCCAAGAAGTGGGACTCCGGCACCGGCAGCTGGAACGGCCAGGCCAGCAAGGTGACCTCGGGCGACTTCAACGGCGACGGCAAGACCGACGTCGGCGTCCTCTACAACTACGGCAACCAGGCCGACTTCACGAACCGCACCGGCCTGTGGAAGTTCACCAGCACCGGCACTGACTTCGCGGGCCCGGTGATGTCCTGGGACAGCGCCGCCGGTTCCGGCAGCTGGAACTGGCTGGCGAGCGACCTCGCCTGAGCCCCCAGCACCCCCGCCGAATGTGCCCGCCGCACCCCTCCCGGTGCGGCGGGCACGCCCTGTTTCACGCCCCTGCCGCCCCCGGCGACACGTACGCGTCGTACCGGTCCCACCCCGGCCCCGCCGGCAGCGGCACGTGCCGCCAGCCCCGCGCGTGGGCCGGCGGGGCGGCGCCCGCCGGGACGAGGACGGCGACCGGCATGCGGCGGGCGGCCGCGGTGATGCCGCCCGGGGTGATGGCGGCGTCGTGGCCGCCGACGGCGCGGGAGGTGCAGCCGGTGTAGTAGCCGACCGGCACGTACTCCTTGCCGCTGACCAGGCAGGGCGGCCGGACGCCGGCGGTGTGCAGGGCGCCTGCGATCGACGTGAAGTGGGCCTGGGCGGCCCGGCTGTTGGCGGTGGCCCCGGCCAGCACTCCGTACTGGATGGCGAGATGGCCGAGCAGGAGCCCGGTGAGCAGCCCCAGGGCCGCCGGCCGCCCGGCCCCGCCCACTTTCCGGACCAGGGCGATCAGCGCCTCGGCGGCGGGCACGGCCAGCAGGGCGTAGGCGGGCAGCAGGAAGCGGGGGGCCGCGTAGCCGACGGTGAAGAGGTACGGGCCCGCGAGCGAGAGCGCGGTGACGGTGGCGAGCACGGCGGGGGCGCCCCGCCCGGCGCGGTGGGCGGCGGCGATGCCGGCGGCGACGGCGAGCGGCAGGACGAACCACCACAGGGCGGTGACCGGGTGTTGCCAGGGCACGTCGCAGGGGCGGCACAGGGTGCGGCCGGCCAGGGCCCGGACGTGGTCGTCGACGGACAGGTACCAGCCGAGGGAGCCCTGGATCTCGCTGGCGCGCCGCAGCCGGGCGCCGAGGCCCCCGTAGTGGGCGTACGCCTCGGCGATCCAGGGCAGGGCGCCGAGCAGCGGACCGGCGAGGAGCACGGGGAACACGGCGGGGCGGCGGCGCCAGGCGGGCACCAGCAGCGCGGCGGCGAGGAGCGGCAGGGCGAGCCACAGGCCCTCGGCGGGTCGCAGCAGGGTGACCGCGCAGACGGTCGCGCCGAGGCCGGCGAGCGACGCCCGGGCCCTGGAGGGTGGTCCGCCGACGGTGCCCTCGCCGGTCCTGTCGGCGGTCCTCACGGCGTGCAGGAAGCAGCCGACGGCGGCCAGCGCGCCGAACGCGCACCACAGGTTGGGCATCACGCGCGGGCCGTAGAACAGGGTGATCCACAGTCCGGCGAACAGGGCGCCGGCGGCGGTGAGCACGGGCACGGGCACGATCCGGCGCCACACCCACAGCGCGCCGAACAGGGCGGCTCCGGACAGCACGGCCAGGTAGACGCGGATCGCGGTGGTGGAGGCGGTGAGGGCGGCGACCGGGGCGACGAGGTAGGTGATGCCGCGGGCGCGGGGGGCGCTGAAGAAGGCGGGCGGGGCGTTGCCGCCGACCTGGCTGACGTAGACGGCCTCGTCCCAGCCGATCCCCGATCCGGGGACGACGAGGGCGAGTTGGACGGCGGTGAACAGGACGGCGAGGGTGGCCGGCCAGAGGGCGGCGGGCGGTGGCCGGAATCCGGTGGTGCGTGGGCGGCGGGAGTCGGCGGCGGAGGGTCTGGGCACGGGCACGGTGAGGGGGTTGTTCATCCGGTCCACGCTGGTGCGGCCGGTGCCCGACGACCAGGCGACTTACCGTGCGGTCCGGGGGCGTCACTCCGTCAGCGGCCTGTGGGGCGGGCGGGCTGACGGTCCGTCCCGGGTGGTGCCCCGGCTGCGCCTGGGTGGGGCCTCGGGTGGCGGGTCTCACTCGTTTTCGGCCATCCCCGCCCTGTTGATCGCGATGAGGTTAGGCTAACCTACCCTCGACTTGCCCAGGCCGACCCCGGCACGTACCGAAAGCGACTCCGCCATGCCCAGCAACGCCCGAGCCACTTCCCTCACCCGCCGCGGCCTGCTTGCCGCGGGCGGCGCCCTCGGGCTCGGCGCCGCGCTCGCCGCCTGCGGCGACAAGGGTGGCAAAAAGGACGGCGACTCCACCAAGGCGGGCGGGAAGACCGGCCCGTGGGAGTTCACCGACGACCGTGGCCAGAAGGTGACGGCCAAGACCACTCCGAAGAACATCGTCGCCTTCACCGGCACCGCCGCCGCCCTGAAGGACTTCGGCATCGAGGTCAAGGGCGTCTTCGGCCCGACCTACGTCGAGGACCCGAAGACCAAGGCGAAGAAGCCGGACGTCCAGGCCGGCGACCTCGACATCGCCAAGGTGAAGGTCATCGGCAACGTCTGGGGCGAGTTCAAGATCGAGGAGTACCTCAAGCTCCAGCCCGAGCTCCTCATCACGGACATGTGGGAGAAGAACGACCTCTGGTACGTCCCGGCGGAGCAGAAGGACAAGATCCTCAAGATCGCCCCGAGCGTCGCCCTGTGGGCAGCCGACCACTCGATGCCCGCCGTCCTGCAGCGCCACGCCGACCTGGCCGCCTCGCTCGGCGCCGACGTGCAGACCGCGCGGATCAAGGCGGACAAGGCCCGCTTCGAGGCCGCCGCCGAGCGCCTGCGCAAGGCCGCCCAGGGCAAGAAGGACATCAAGGTCCTCATCGGCTCCGGCTCCCCGGACCTCTTCTACGTCTCCACCCCGGTCCGCCCGACCGACACGCTCTACTTCAAGGAGCTGGGCGTCACCATCGTCACGCCCACCAAGCTCGACCAGGGCGGCTGGTTCGAGGGCCTGAGCTGGGAGAACGTCGACAAGTACCAGGCCGACGTCATCATGCTCGACAACCGCACCTCGGCCCTGCAGCCCGAGGCCCTGAAGGCCAAGCCGACCTGGGCCGCGCTGCCCGCCGTCAAGGCCGGCCAGGTGATCCCGCGCGTGACCGAGCCGATCTACTCGTACGCGAAGTGCGCCCCGCTCCTGGAGGACCTGGCCAAGGCCCTCGAGAACGCCAAGAAGGTTGCCTGACCCATGACGAACGCCGAGACCGCCCCGTTCCAGTTCTTCTCGCTCCAGGTCGACCGGACGCGGCGGCTCGGCCCGTCGCTGGTCCGGGTCACGTTCACGGGTGAGGACCTGAAGCGCTTCGCCTCCGGTGGCCGCGACCAGTCGCTGTCCCTCTTCCTGCCGCACCCGGGGCAGGACGCCCCGGTGCTGCCGCCGCTCGACAACCCGGACATGTACGCGATCCTGGGCGCCTACCGGGCGATGCCGCACGACGAACGGGCCGTCATGCGCTCGTACACGGTCCGCGAGCAGCGCACCGAGCCGGTCGCCGAGATCGACATCGACTTCGCGGTGCACGAGGACGGCGGCCCCGCCTGCCGCTGGGCGCAGCACGCCAAGGCCGGCGACCGGGTGGTCGTGCTCGGTCCGGCCGTGGCCGAGAACACGGGTGTCCGCTTCCGGCTGCCCGAGGACGCGGACTCGGTCCTGATCTGGGGCGACGAGACGGCCCTGCCGGCCGCCTCCGCGATCCTTCAGTGGCTGCCGGCCGAGACCCGCGCCCACGTCTACCTCGAAGTGCCCTACTCCGGCGACCGCGTGGAGCTGGCGACCGAGGCCGACGCGACGGTCACCTGGCTGGTCCGGGAGGAGGGCGCGCCGTCGGCCGTGGAGGCGATCGCGGCCGCGGAGCTGCCGGGCGAGGACCCGTACGTCTGGATCGCGGGCGAGTCGGGTGTCGTGAAGGCGCTGCGCCGCCACTTCGTGCGCGAGCGCGGTCTCGACCGGCGCCGCGTGACGTTCGTGGGCTACTGGCGCAAGGGCCTGTCCGAGGACGCCCTGCGCGAGGTCCCGGACGAGACCCAGGAGGACACGCGGGACGACGACCGCACGGACGCCCCGGCGCAGGCGTAACTCCCCCACCCCCACAGGGCGCACGGCCCCTCGGTCCTCAAGGACCGGGGGGCCGTTGTGCATGGAACTTAGGTTAGGCTAACCTTACTTTGACCTCGCGGGGTTTCGGTCCCCCGCCCGCGTACCCCTCATCCCGGAAGGGCCCCCACATGCGCTCCCACCTGCTCAACGACACGACGGCGGAGGCATACCGACGCTCCGTCACCGAAGGTGTGGAGCGCGTGGCGCGGAAACTCGCCTCCACCCGCGGCCCGTTCACCGGCGTCACCCCCGCCGAGCTCGCCCCCGTCGTCGACGCCGTCGACCTCGACCGGCCGCTCGGCGACGCCTCCGCCGCCCTGGACGAGCTGGAGGACGTCTACCTCCGCGACGCGGTCTACTTCCACCACCCCCGCTACCTGGCCCACCTCAACTGCCCGGTGGTGATCCCCGCCGTCCTCGGCGAGGCCGTGCTCTCCGCCGTCAACTCCTCCCTGGACACCTGGGACCAGAGCGCCGGCGGCACCCTCATCGAGCGCAAGCTCATCGACTGGACCGCCGGCCGGATCGGCCTCGGCCCGCTCGCCGACGGCGTCTTCACCAGCGGCGGCACCCAGTCCAACCTCCAGGCGCTGCTGCTCGCCCGCGAGGAGACCGGCACCAAGGACCTGTCGAAACTGCGGATCTTCTCCTCCGAGTGCAGCCACTTCAGCGTCCAGAAGTCGGCCACCCTCCTCGGCCTCGGCGCCGACGCCGTCATCTCCGTCCCGGTCGACCGCCACCGCCGCATGCAGTCCGTCGTCCTCGCCGCCGAGCTGGAGACCTGCCGCGCCGAGGGCCTGGTCCCGATGGCGATCGTCGCCACCGCCGGCACCACCGACTTCGGCTCCATCGACCCGCTGCCCGAGATCGCCGCGCTGGCCGCCGAGTACGGCGCCTGGATGCACGTGGACGCGGCCTACGGCTGCGGACTGCTCGCCTCGCCCACCCGCCGCCACCTCCTGGACGGCATCGAGCAGGCCGACTCCGTCACCGTCGACTACCACAAGTCCTTCTTCCAGCCGGTCAGTTCCTCGGCCGTGCTGGTCCGCGACGGCTCCACGCTGCGCCACGCCACCTACCACGCGGACTACCTCAACCCCCGCCGCACGGTGGCCGAGCAGATCCCGAACCAGGTCGACAAGTCGCTCCAGACCACCCGCCGCTTCGACGCGCTCAAGCTGTGGATGACCCTGCGCGTGATGGGCGCCGACGGCGTCGGCGAGCTCTTCGACGAGGTCTGCGACCTGGCCAGGGCCGGATTCGAGCTCCTCGCCGCCGACCCGCGCTACGACGTGGTCGTCGAGCCGCAGCTGTCGACCCTCGTCTACCGCTACATCCCCGAGTCCGTCACCTCGCCCGCCGAGATCGACCGCGCCAACCTCTACGCCCGCAAGGCCCTGTTCGCCTCCGGTGAGGCCGCCGTGGCCGGCACCAAGGTCGACGGCAAGCAGTACCTCAAGTTCACCTTGCTCAACCCCGAGACGACGGTCGCCGACATCGCCGCCGTCCTCGATCTGATAGCCGGCCACGCCGAGCAGTACCTGGGAGAGAACCTTGTCCACGCCTGATACGACCGGCACGTACGACTTCATCGGCATCGGGCTCGGTCCCTTCAACCTCGGCCTCGCCTGCCTCACCGAGCCCATCGACGAGCTGAACGGCCTCTTCATCGAGTCCAAGCCGGACTTCGAGTGGCACTCCGGCATGTTCCTGGAGGGCGCCCACCTCCAGACGCCCTTCATGTCGGACCTCGTCACCCTCGCCGACCCGACCTCCCCCTACTCCTTCCTGCAGTACCTGAAGGAGAAGGGCCGGCTGTACTCGTTCTACATCCGCGAGAACTTCTATCCGCTGCGGACCGAATACAACGACTACTGCCGCTGGGCCGCCGGGAAGCTCTCCTCGATCCGCTTCTCCACCACCGTCTCCTCCGTCGCCTTCGACGAGGCCGCGCAGGAGTACGTGGTCACCACCACGGCCGGAGAGACGTTCCGCGCCCGCAAGCTCGTGCTCGGCACCGGCACCCCGCCGTACGTCCCCGAGTCCTGCCGGGACCTCGGCGGCGACCTGATCCACAACTCGCGCTACCTCCCGAACAAGGAGGCGCTGCAGAAGAAGAAGTCGATCACCCTGGTCGGCAGCGGCCAGAGCGCCGCCGAGATCTACTACGACCTGCTCAGCGAGATCGACGTACACGGCTACCGGCTCAACTGGGTGACCCGCTCCCCGCGCTTCTTCCCGCTGGAGTACACCAAGCTCACCCTGGAGATGACCTCCCCCGAGTACGTGGACTACTTCCACGCGCTCCCCGAGCGGACCCGCTACCGCCTGGAGACGGAGCAGAAGGGCCTGTTCAAGGGCATCGACGGCGAGCTCATCGACGCCATCTTCGACCTGCTCTACCAGAAGAACCTGGCCGGCCCCGTCCCCACCCGCCTGCTCACCAACTGCGCGCTGCACACCGCCGCGTACGACGAGACCAGCGGCACGTACACGCTCGGCTTCCGCCAGGAGGAGCAGGAGAAGGACTTCGAGCTGGACACCGAGGGCCTGATCCTCGCCACCGGCTACAAGTACAGCGTCCCCGCCTTCCTGGAGCCGGTCAGGGACCGCCTCCGCTGGGACTCCCAGGGCCGCTTCGACGTGGCCCGCAACTACTCCGTCGACACCACCGGCCGCGGGGTCTTCCTGCAGAACGCCGGCGTCCACACCCACTCGATCACCTCGCCCGACCTGGGCATGGGCCCGTACCGGAACGCCTACATCATCGGAGAGATGCTGGGTCGCGAGTACTACCCCGTCGAGAAGACCATCGCGTTCCAGGAGTTCGCCGTATGACCGTCCACGACATCAGCTTCCGCCCGCTCGACCCGCTCAAGGACGCGGAACTGATCCACCCCTGGGTCACCGACCCCAAGGCCGCCTTCTGGATGATGCAGGGCTTCAAGCTCGAGGACGTCGAGCGCGAGTACATGGCGATCGCCGCGAACCCGCACCACGACGCCTACATAGGCAGCGTGGACGGCGAGCCCGCCTTCCTCATGGAGCGCTACGACCCCGCGCAGGTCGAGCTCGTCGGGCTCTACGAGGCGCAGCCCGGCGACGTCGGCATGCACTTCCTCGTCGCCCCCACCGAAACCCCGGTGCACGGCTTCACCCGCAGGGTGATCACCGCCGTCATGGCCGAGCTGTTCGCCGACCCGGCCACCGCGCGCGTGGTCGTCGAGCCGGACGTCCGCAACACCGCCGTCCACGCGCTCAACGAGGCCGTCGGCTTCGTGCCCGACCGCGAGATCCAGAAGCCGGAGAAGAAGGCCCTGCTGAGCTTCTGCACCCGCGAGCAGTTCGAGGCCGCCACCGCCGCCGCCGGAGTCGCCGCATGAGCACCTTCGCCGACCCCGTCGCCCACCTCACCCCCGAGCGCTGGGCCGAGGCCAACCGCGCCCTGATCCGCAAGGGCCTCGCCGAATTCACCCACGAGCGCCTGCTGGACCCGCAGGAGCTCGGCGAGAGCCGCTACCGGGTCCTCAGCGACGACGGCCGCACCGAGTACCGCTTCACCGCCGACCGGTTCGCCCTCGACCACTGGCAGGTCTACCCGGACTCCATCAGCCGCCACCGCGGCGACGAGCAGCTCCCGCTCGACGCCCTGCAGTTCATCACCGAGCTGCGCGGCTCCCTCGGCCTGAGCGACGAGATCCTGCCGGTCTACCTGGAGGAGATCTCCTCCACCCTGGCCGGCACCGCGTAC
The DNA here is from genome assembly GCF_040302485.1 of Streptomyces sp. NPDC126499. Classification (NCBI taxonomy): domain Bacteria; kingdom Bacillati; phylum Actinomycetota; class Actinomycetes; order Kitasatosporales; family Streptomycetaceae; genus Streptomyces; species Streptomyces sp. NPDC126499. The sequence goes on from NZ_JBEOUO010000003.1 coordinate 392,341, forward strand.
AAGGCGACCAAGCCGCGCGTCACCGCCGCCGAGCTGGCCCGGGCCGACTTCCAGGCCATCGAGACCGGGATGACCGAGGGCCACCCCTGCTTCGTCGCCAACAACGGGCGGCTCGGCTTCGGCGTCGACGAGTACCGCGCCTACGCCCCCGAGGCGGCCACCCCGATCCACCTGGTGTGGCTGGCCGCGCACCGCGACCGCACCACCTTCACCGCCGGCGCCGGCATCGAGTACGAGGCCTTCATCCGCGCCGAGCTCGGCGACAAGGCCGTCGACGGCTTCGCCGCCACCCTCGCCGAGCGGGGCCTGGACCTCGCCGACTACCTGCTGGTGCCGGTCCACCCCTGGCAGTGGTGGAACAAGCTGTCCGTCACCTTCGCCGCCGAGGTCGCCCAGCAGCGGCTGGTCTACCTGGGCGAGGGCGACGACGCCTACCTGGCGCAGCAGTCCATCCGTACCTTCTTCAACACCTCCGACCCCGCCAAGCACTACGTGAAGACGGCCCTGTCCGTCCTCAACATGGGCTTCATGCGGGGCCTGTCCGCCGCCTACATGGAGGCCACGCCGGCCATCAACGACTGGCTGGCCGGCCTGATCGAGGCCGACTCCGTCCTCAAGGCGGCCCGCTTCTCGATCATCCGCGAGCGGGCGGCCGTCGGCTACCGGCACCTGGAGTACGAGGCCGCCACCGACCGCTACTCGCCCTACCGCAAGATGCTGGCCGCGCTGTGGCGCGAGTCCCCGGTGGCCTCCCTCGCCGAGGGCGAACGGCTCGCGACCATGGCCTCGCTGCTGCACGTCGACCACGCGGGAGCGTCCTTCGCCGGCGCCCTCGTCAAGGAGTCGGGCCTCGCCCCGGCCGCGTGGCTGCGCGGTTACCTGGACGCCTACCTGCTGCCGGTGCTGCACTGCTTCTACGCGTACGACCTGGTCTACATGCCGCACGGCGAGAACGTGATCCTCGTCCTCGACGAGCGGGGCGCCGTCGCCCGCGCGATCTTCAAGGACATCGCCGAGGAGATCTGCGTCATGGACCCGGACGCGGTGCTCCCGCCCGCGGTGGAGCGGATCCGCGCAGACGTCCCCGAGGACATGAAGCTGCTGTCCGTCTTCACGGACGTCTTCGACTGCTTCCTCCGCTTCCTCGGCGCGACCCTGGCCGCCGAGGGCGTCCTCGACGAGGACGTGTTCTGGCGGACGGTCGCCGAGTGCGTGAAGGACTACCAGTCCTCCAAGCCGGAGCTGGCCGACCGGTTCGCGCAGTACGACATGTTCACGGAGACCTTCGCGCTGTCCGCGCTCAACCGGCTCCAGCTGCGCAACAACCGCCAGATGGTGGACCTCGCCGACCCGTCGGCGGCGCTCCAGCTCGTCGGCGACCTGGTGAACCCGATCGCCCGGTTCGCCCACTGAGACGGCCGGCCGGCGTCACCAGGCCCTCGCCGGCCGGCAGCATCCAGAGCGGGCGCACTCCCGAGGACGGTCCCTCGGGAGTGCGCCCGCTCTTGCGCGTGACCGCTCCCCGCCGTTCGGGCGATCACCGTGTGTCACGGGAGGAAGAGGGCCGGTCACACGGTGGCGCCGTGTCAGGTTTGCGCGGTGATGACTCGAATCGCCCGCGGCCTGGCCGCGACGGCAGTGATCCTGGCTTTGGCGGGGACGGCCGCCTGCGGGGGCGGAAACGACACGACGGACGACCCGACGGAGACCACCGAGACGCCGACAGGGAGCCAGGAGCCGGGCGGCTCGGTGAACCTCTTCCCCGGCAAGGGCGGCGGCCGGTCGGCCCCGGTGCGCGTGCCGACGGCCAAGGTACGTGAGCGGAAGCGCGTGCCGGTCAAGGTACGCAGCGACCACCCCGATCAGAACATCAGTTTCGACCTCGAGGGCGCGGAAATGGACGACCCCGACCAGGGCGACGCCTCTGCGGACCTCGGCACCTGCACCGGAACACTGGCTCCCGGCGAGGAGTGCGAGGTCTACCTCGATGTGACGCCGTACGTCCCCGGCTCGTACGGCGGAACGCTGACCATCGACACCTCACAGGGCGAGACGCTCCATGTGCCCTTCTCCGGAGAGGCGGTCGGGGACGGGCCCACGCAGACCGAGTCGCCGACGACCCCCACCCCGCTCCCCACCGATCCGACGGAGACGCCCGACATCACGCCGACCGACACCCCGACGGAGGACTCCGGGACGGAGACCGAGATCAACCCATGAGCGAGGGTGAGGTCATCTCGACACGCACGGAGTCGTCGTCGGGCAGCACGACCGTCAGATAGTTGTCGTGCCGCGTGGCATAGGAGACCAGGTAGAAGCGGGACGGAGACTTCACGAGCAGGTGGAATCCGGTGTACCTGTGCCGGTACGGTCCCTTGTCGCCGCCCATGTCCTGGTGGGTGATGGCAGTCGCGTTGTGGACGACCGGGATGCGCGAATACACCACCACCGGCAGGCTCTCCGGATAACCCGCCTGGATCTCTTCCCAGGCGTGGGTGTTTCCCTGCAGCGCCACGTACCGGGTCGTGCCGAAGAACAGGCTCATGGCAAGGAGCCCGATCAGCAGGGCGCCACCCGTGGACCACATGCGATCGGCGGTCCCTTCGCGTCGGGCCGGGTCCTCCGCGCTCCACTGGAGACGCTGCTGCACGGAGAAGAACGCCAGGGTGGCGCCCAGTGCCGCCACCAGCGACGGGACGACCGGCGTGATCCACCAGCTCTCGGGGAGAGGAAGGGAGAACGCTTCGAAGAAGAGCGGAAACCCCAACAGCACCATGAGGACGCCGACGGCGAGGAACCACCGGCTGACCATCCGGCGCCGGCGCTCCTTGCCCCGGCGGGCCAGCACGTGGCCGACCCGGCCGAGCACCAGCATCACGGCCAGTCCGCAGACCAGCAGGAACCACACCGGGCCGAAAACCGCCTCGGGGCTCCTCGCCAGATATGCCTGGACGGAGAGCTGGAGGTCGGCCGCCGGCACGCCGAATGTCGCGTAATAGGCGTCGGTGTACACGCTGCCGAAGTAGTACAGCAGGCCGATGGCAGCGGTCCCCGGCGCCACGACGTACGCCGCCTTGTCGAAGAACGTCCCCATCGGGGGTGGCGGCGACGCGGGGCCGGCGGCCGGCGTCGGCGTCTCCGGACGGGACGGCTCCTCCCTCGGCTCGGTCATGCCGTCAGTCTCCGCACCGCCGCACCGCCCCGCACGCAGAGCCGGGCCAACCGGCCTACCGGTCCACCGGCCTACGGGCCGACCGGCCTACTCCCACGGCACCTGCGCCGACCGGTGGAAGTCGATGCCCAGCGCCTCGAAGCGCGGCCCCTGCGCCGCCAGGCGCAGTCGGTACGCCTCCCAGTCGTGCGTGGACGCCGGTGACCAGCCCAGTTCGGCCACGCCCGGCAGGCGCGGGAAGGCCATCCGGTCGAGGTGGGCGCCGGTGGAGAGGGTCTCGGTCCACAGGGGTGCCTCGACGCCCCTGATCGCCGCCTCCGGCACGTGGGCCAGGTACGCGCCGGGGTTCCAGTCGTAGGAGCGGCGCACGTCCACGTATCCGGCCCAGGACAGGCCGAGCGGGGTGTCCTTGTCGTACTTCATGTCGAGGTAGACCCGGTCGGCCGGGGAGAGGATCAGCCCCGTCCCCGCCCGCGCGGCGGCCGCGACCTGCTCCTTCTCGGCCGGGGAGGTGCGGTCCAGGCCCCAGTACTGGGCGAGGGCGCCCTCGGCGGGCCGGGCGGCGGTGAGCTGGTGCCAGCCGATGACGGTCTTGCCGTACTTCGCGACGACCGGCTGCACCCGGTCCATGAAGGCGACGTAGTCGGCGTGGCTGGTGGAGTGGGCCTCGTCGCCGCCGATGTGGAGGTAGCGGCCCGGGGTGAGCGCGGCCAGCTCGCGGATCACGTCGTCCACGAAGTCGTACGTGATCTCCTTCCGCACGCACAGCGAGCTGAAGCCGACGTCCGTGCCCGTATAGAGGGGAGGGGCGACACCGTCGCAGTTGAGTTCGGCGTAGGAGGAGAGGGCCGCGTTGGTGTGGCCGGGCATGTCGATCTCGGGGACGACCTCCTGGTGGCGGGAGGCGGCGTAGCGGACGATCTCCCGGTAGTCGTCCTTCGTGTAGAAGCCGCCGGGGCCGCCGCCGACCTGGGTGGAGCCGCCGTGGGTGGTGAGCCGGGGCCAGGAGTCGACGGCGATGCGCCAGCCCTGGTCGTCGCTCAGGTGCAGATGCAGCTTGTTGATCTTGTAGAGGGCGAGCTGGTCGATGTACCGCTTGACCTGCTCGACGGTGAAGAAGTGGCGGGAGACGTCGAGCATCGCGCCCCGGTAGGCGTAGCGCGGGACGTCGGTGACGGTGCCGCCGGCGATCTTCCAGGGGCCGGGCTGCGCGGTGCGCTTCTCCACGGCCGCCGGCAGCTGCTGGCGGAGTGTCTGCACGCCGCGGAAGAGGCCCGCGGGCGCGCGGGCGGTGAGGGTGACCCCGGCGCGGGCGGAGCGCAGCTCGTAGCCCTCGTCGCCGAGGGCGGTGGCGCCGCGGTCGATGCGGAGCAGGATGCCGCCGCGGGCCGCGTCGTCGTCGACGACGGGCAGCGGGTAGCCGGTGGAGGGACGGAGCAGGCCGGCGAGGTAGCGGCCGATGTCCCGGACCTCCCGGTCGGCGGAGTCGACGCGTACGGCGGTGGCACGGGTGAGCGTGTACGGCGCTCCGCCGGGGGTGACGGAGGCGGGCGCGGGGATGACGGCGCCGAGCGGCGTCACGTCGGCGGCGGAGGCCGGGGTGGGGGCGGGTCCGGAGGGCGGCGTGCCCGTCGCGCCGAGGGTCGCGAGGCCGACGGCGAGCAGGAGGAACGGGCGGAGCAGGCGCGGACGGAGCGGGCGCGGACGCAGGAGACGCGGGAGGAGGCGCGGGCGGAGGAGGCGCGGAAACGTGCTGCGCTGTCTCACGGGCAGGTCCCTTCGATGGGAGTGCGGTGGCGAGCAGGTCGTGTCCGAACGGTCACCATCCGTACCGCGCCCCGCGATCCACGGTCAAGGTGTAGACCAATCGGCCCATCCAGGGGGGTGATCAAGACCGCTGCTGCCCGATATCGGGCAGGATTCTTGCAATGGGCCCGCGATACCCCTCAGTATTCACGGGTGCTCGAACGCCGACCGTCGCACGACGACCTCATCGACCATCTGGTCCGCAGCACCGCGCTCCAGCGCGGTGAGGCCGCCCGGGTGGTGCTCGACGTGCTGGCGTACTTCGACGAGTCGACCGAGGAGTTCGTCCGGCGCCGCCACCGCGAACTCCAGTCCGGCGGCTCGGTGAACGCCGAGATCTTCGAGCGGATCGCGGCCGAACTGCCGCACCGCGCCGTGGCGCCACCGGAGCTCTCCCTCCGGCAGCTGCGCCGGATCGTCTACGGCTGAGCACCGGCCGGGCACACCTGACTACCTGGAGGGTTTACACCTTTATGTGCGGAATCGTCGGTTACATCGGCAAGCGTGACGTCGCTCCCCTGCTCCTCGAGGGCCTGCAGCGCCTGGAGTACCGGGGTTACGACTCCGCCGGCATCGTCGTCACCAGCCCCAAGGCCGCCGGCCTGAAGATGGTGAAGGCGAAGGGCCGGGTCCGTGACCTGGAGGCCCGGGTCCCCAAGCGCTTCGCCGGCACCACCGGCATCGCGCACACCCGCTGGGCCACCCACGGCGCCCCGAGCGACGTCAACGCCCACCCGCACCTCGACCCCGAGAACAAGGTCGCCGTCGTCCACAACGGCATCGTCGACAACGCGGCCGAGCTGCGCGCCAAGCTGGAGGCCGAGGGCGTCGTCTTCGCCTCCGAGACCGACACCGAGGTCATCACCCACCTCATCGCCCGCTCCCAGGCCGACTCCCTGGAGGAGAAGGTCCGCGAGGCGCTCAAGCACATCGAGGGCACCTACGGCATCGCCGTCATGCACGCCGACTTCAACGACCGCATCGTGGTGGCCCGCAACGGCTCCCCGGTCGTCCTCGGCATCGGCGAGAAGGAGATGTTCGTCGCCTCCGACGTCGCCGCCCTCGTCACCCACACCCGCCAGGTCGTCACCCTCGACGACGGCGAGATGGCCACCCTCAAGGCCGACGACTTCCGCACCTACACCACGACCGGCGCGTCCACCAACGCCACCCCGGAGACCGTGGAGTGGGAGGCCGCCTCGTACGACATGGGCGGCCACGACACGTACATGCACAAGGAGATCTCCGAGCAGCCCGACGCGGTCGACCGCGTGCTGCGCGGCCGGATCGACGACCGCTTCTCCACCGTGCACCTCGGCGGCCTCAACCTGGACGCCCGCGAGGCCCGCTCCATCCGCCGGATCAAGATCCTCGGCTGCGGCACCTCGTACCACGCCGGTCTCATCGGCGCCTCCCTCATCGAGGGCATGGCCCGCATCCCCGCGGACGCCGAGCCGGCCTCCGAGTTCCGCTACCGCAACCCGGTCGTGGACCCCGACACCCTCTACATCGCCGTCTCCCAGTCCGGTGAGACCTACGACGTGCTCGCCGCCGTCCAGGAGCTCAAGCGCAAGGGCGCCCGGGTCCTCGGCGTCGTCAACGTGGTCGGCTCGGCCATCGCCCGCGAGGCCGACGGCGGCGTCTACGTGCACGCCGGACCCGAGGTCTGCGTCGTCTCCACCAAGTGCTTCACCAACACGGTGGTCGCCTTCGCGCTGCTCGCCCTGCACCTCGGCCGCATCCGCGACCTGTCCGTCACCGACGGCAAGCGGATCATCGAGGGCCTGCGCAAGCTGCCCGGCCAGATCGAGGAGATCCTCAAGACCGAGGACGAGATCAAGAAGCTCGCCCAGGAGTACGCGGGCGCCCAGTCGATGATGTTCATCGGCCGCGTCCGGGGCTACCCGGTCGCCCTGGAGGCCTCCCTCAAGCTGAAGGAGATCTCCTACATCCACGCCGAGGCCTACCCTGCCTCCGAGCTGAAGCACGGCCCGCTCGCCCTGATCGAGCCGGCCCTGCCGACCGTCGCCATCGTCCCCGACGACGACCTGCTGGAGAAGAACCGCGCCGCCCTGGAGGAGATCAAGGCCCGCAGCGGCCGCATCCTCGCGGTCGCCCACCAGCCGCAGGAGAAGGCCGACCACACCATCGTCGTGCCGAAGAACGAGGACGAGCTCGACCCGATCCTCATGGGCATCCCGCTCCAGCTCCTCGCGTACCACACGGCGCTCGCCATGGGCCGCGACATCGACAAGCCGCGCAACCTGGCCAAGTCCGTCACGGTCGAGTAGCGGCGGCCCCGGGCCTGTCCCCCGGAGCCCCGCCCGCCGGGCCTGTCCCCCGGCGGTCGACCGGACACGAAGGCGGTCCCTGTGCTTCCCAGGAGCACAGGGACCGCCCTCTTTTTTTGGGCTCGGTTCGCCTCCGGGGCGCTTGAGCCGGACTCACAGCGCCGTGCGTGCTCGCCTCCCTCGTTCCTCGGGAGGCTGCGCGCGCTCGTCACTGTTCCCCCGGCGCGCCCCTTCGGCTCACTCGCCCTCGGGGTCACCCAGCCGTCGCCGCGCCGCGGCTGCGGCGGGCCAGGGAGGTCGGCCAGCCGGCCACCGCCGCCGTCGCGCCGTACCAGGCCGCGAGGCCGGCCACCGCGGCGACCCAGCCGCCCGCCTTGCCGAGGCCCGCGTGCTCGGCGAGGGCGCCTGTGCCCATGAGCAGCAGGGCGACGAACAGCAGCCCGTGGACGCCCTGGCCGAAGAGCCCGCTGCCCTTCGCGGCCACGGTCAGGGTGAGCGCGAGCAGCGCCCACAGCATCAGGAACAGTCCGGCGGCCTCGGCCGAGCCGCCGTCGCCGACGCCCGTGCCCCAGGTGAACCAGAAGGCGCCGAGCGCCGAAGAGGCGGTGCCCTCGGCGGTGTTGCCCGCGCGCAGGGCGAGCAGGCCGACGAGGAAGAGGGTCACACCGCCGACCCAGGTCGCGAGCCCGGCCGCGTCCGCCGCGCCGACGTGGTCGATCACGCCGGTGGAGCCGAGGCCGAAGGCGAGCAGGGTCAGTCCGAGTGCGAGGCGTCCGAGCGTGGCGGTGGCGTTTCCCGCGGCGACGTCGTTGTCCACGGCGGGCTCCCTTCAGTGTGCGGTTGTGCCGCTTGGGCTGCTTTGTTCCGGTGGACTTTATGTACCCTTCACAAGCGCACAATTCACCTGAGGAAGGCCGAAATTATGGCCGTATCAAGGGAGTTGAGAAAGAAGACCCGAGGGACGGGCGGTGCGGCCGGGTCGCGCCTCGGAGCGGCGGCGAGGGTCCGCCCTACGGACGACGACGCCCGGGACGGCGATGCCCTACGGGACGACGGCGCTCTACGGGACGACGGCGCGCTACGGAACGACAACGCGCTCCGGGACGACGGCGCGCTACGGGATGACGACGACCGGACGCTGGGCGCGCCGCGCGAGGCGTCCGGCCACCGAGCCGAAGATCCGGCCGACGATGCCGTGCGTGGAGCCGACCACGATCGCGTCGGCCGCGTACTCCCGGCCGACCTCCTCCAGCTCGTGGCAGATGTCGCCACCGCGCTCGACGAGGATCCAGGGGACCTCGGAGAGGTGCTCGGCGCAGGCCAGCTCCAGGCCGAGGACCTCGGTGCGGTGGTCCGGCACGTCGACGAAGACCGGCGGCTCGCAGCCGGCCCACACGGTGGTGGGCAGCCGGTTGGCGACGTGCACGATGATCAGGCCGGAGCCGGAGCGGCGGGCCATGCCGATGGCGTACGCGAGGGCGCGTTCACTGGACGTGGAGCCGTCGAAGCCGACGACCACTCCGTGCCGGAAGGCCGGGTCGCAGGCGTGACGTGGCTGTTCCACCGCGAGGGGGTCGACCGTGGAGTCGGCGACGCGCTTGCGGTCCGCGGGTTCGGGGAATTCGTGACCGGCCATCGGTGTCTCGGCGAAGAGGGTCCTCATGGGAGGGACGGAAAGGACGGGGAGCGGAACAACGGTTGGCGGCGGAGCTGTGTCCGGGAATCATCTTCCCAAGCCCATACCCCCAAGGGTACGGCGACACTCCTCTCGTGCCCAGGGCCGCTGTGCCGGCCCTCGGTGGCGCCGCAGCAGGGTCCGTACGGCGTTCCAGGGAGCATGCACGAGCCCCGCGCCGTAGCGCAATGCCGGATGTGCCCTACAGGTGTCCGTACGGGGCCCGAACGGACGCCCCGCGCAGTGACCGGAACGTTCCGCTCCTCGTTCCCACAGGTCACGCCACCGTCGCAGGGAGTTCGCCCGTGCCCGCACCGTCGCCCACCGGCACCGACACCGAGACCCCCACGCACCCCGACACCGCCTCCGCCGCCGCCCGCGCCGCGGCCCTCGCCTCCGCCGAGACCGTCACCGCCGTCTTCGTGCCGCCCCGCACCGACCCGGCGGGCCGGACCGCGGGGCCGCGCGGGCGCCGTCGGGCACCGGAGCCGACGGAACCGGGCGGGCGAGGGGCGCCGGGCGGCGCGGCGGGCGGGCCGGGGGCGGACGCGGTGAGCGACGTCGTGCGCTGGGCGGTCTTCGCCTGCGTCCTGGTCCCGGTCGTCCTCCTCGTCTACGGGACGTCCGTCGGCGGCGCGGCCGGCGCGGCCCTCGGGCTCGCCGCCGTGACGGCCGTCTGCCGGGTGCTGCTGCGCCGGTCCGAGCGCGGGCTGCGCGCCGAGGCGCACGCCGGGCCCCGCGCGGGGTCGCACGGTGGCCGTGGACGCCCCCGCCCGGCCGGGAACCACTCGCGGAGTTGACAGGGTCGCACAGCCGATCCCGTATGTTTTCGGCCAAGTTCCATCGCTCGGCGCGCCCTTGACCGAAGCCCGCTCACCCCGCGTACGGCCAGGCATGGCCGTTCCGGACCACTCTCGGCGATCGAATGCTTCGCGCCAAGTTGCCATGTCGACAATGTGCCGGGGCGAGAACGTGTCACGCCGGTGCCGCGCGACGCAGTAGATTCGATCATGGGTACCGAAGACTGGGGTCTCGTGCAAAACCGAGGGGAAACGTGGCACAGCGACACGACCAGGGAGACGCCAACACCGAGGGGGGCTTAGCGTCATGAGCCAGGACCACTCCGCCGCACCGGAGGCGGCACGGAAGCTGTCCGGGCGCCGCCGTCGCGAAGTCGTCGCGGTACTGCTGTTCAGCGGTGGCCCCATCTTCGAGAGCTCCATCCCGCTCTCCGTTTTCGGCATCGACCGGCAGGACGCGGGCGTGCCCCGCTACCGGCTGCTCGTCTGCGCCGGCGAGGACGGCCCCCTGCGCACCACCGGCGGGCTCGAACTCTCCGCACCGTACGGCCTCGAGGCCATCAGCCGGGCCGGCACCGTCGTCGTGCCCGCCTGGCGCTCGATCACCTCGCCGCCGCCCCCGGAGGCGCTCGAAGCGCTCCGCAGGGCACACGAGGAGGGCGCGCGCATCGTCGGTCTGTGCACCGGCGCGTTCGTCCTCGCCGCGGCCGGGCTGCTCGACGGGCGCCCGGCGACCACGCACTGGATGTACGCGCCGACGCTCGCCAAGCGCTATCCGTCGGTCCACGTGGACCCGCGGGAGCTCTTCGTCGACGACGGCGACGTGCTGACCTCGGCCGGCACCGCGGCCGGGATCGACCTGTGCCTGCACATCGTGCGGACCGACCACGGCACGGAGGCCGCGGGCGCCCTGGCGCGCCGCCTGGTCGTCCCGCCGCGGCGCTCCGGCGGTCAGGAGCGCTACCTCGACAGGTCTTTACCCGAGGAGATCGGCGCCGACCCGCTGGCCGAGGTCGTCGCCTGGGCGCTGGAGCACCTCCACGAGCAGTTCGACGTGGAGACCCTGGCGGCGCGCGCGTACATGTCACGGCGGACCTTCGACCGCCGCTTCCGCTCGCTGACGGGCTCCGCCCCGCTGCAGTGGCTGATCACCCAGCGGGTGCTCCAGGCACAGCGGCTCCTGGAGACCTCCGACTACTCGGTCGACGAGGTCGCCGGCCGCTGCGGCTTCCGGTCCCCGGTGGCGCTGCGCGGGCACTTCCGGCGGCAGCTGGGCTCCTCGCCGGCCGCCTACCGGGCGGCGTACCGGGCCAGGCGTCCGCAGGGCGAGGGCGGCACGGCGGTCCTCGACTCGGTCGTCCCGGCCCAGGCCCAGGTCCCGGCGGGCGCCCGCCGTCAGCCGTATCCGCTGGACCACGGCAAGCCGTCCTCGGACGTCTTCGCCTCCGGCCGCCCGGCGCTGCCGGGACAGCGCAGCGCCCCGTAGCCCGGCGCACGGGCACCCGTACCGCGCGAGCCACAAGCCGCGCACCGAGAAACCGCGGGCCCCTCTGGGACACCTCCCAGAGGGGCCCGCGGCCTTCCTTCGGCCATAAGGTAGGACGCATGAACGATCGCATGGTGTGGATCGACTGCGAGATGACCGGGCTCTCGCTGACGGACGACGCACTCATCGAGGTGGCCGCGCTGGTCACCGACTCGGAACTGAACGTGCTCGGCGAAGGGGTGGACATCGTGATCCGCCCGCCGGACGCGGCCCTGGAGACCATGCCGGAGATCGTGCGCCAGATGCACACGGCCTCCGGACTGCTCGACGCGCTCGCCGAGGGCACCACCCTCGCCGACGCCGAGGCCCAGGTGCTCGCGTACATCCGCGAGCACGTCAAGGAGCCCGGGAAGGCTCCGCTGTGCGGGAACTCGGTCTCCACCGACCGCGGCTTCCTCGCCCGTGACATGCCGGCCCTGGAGAGCCACCTCCACTACCGGATCGTCGATGTCTCCTCGGTCAAGGAGCTGGCCCGCCGCTGGTACCCGAGGGCGTACTTCAACAGTCCGGAGAAGAACGGCAACCACCGGGCGCTCGCCGACATCCGCGAGTCCATCGCGGAGCTGCGCTACTACCGCGAGGCGATCTTCGTCCCGCAGCCCGGCCCGGACTCGGACACCGCGAAGCAGATCGCGGCCCGTCACGTCATCCCCGGGTTGACCCACCCCGCGTAGGGGGCCCGCTCGCGCCCGTCGCCCCTCCGGGGAAAACGTGTGCGCGAGCACCCTCCGGGACCCTGTAGACTTCTTCTCGGCCGGTCGGGGAAACCTTCGGGAAAACCGCCGGTCGTGGTGGGTATAGCTCAGCTGGTAGAGCACCTGGTTGTGGTCCAGGATGTCGCGGGTTCGAGTCCCGTTACTCACCCTGAGGGCCGAGGCCCCGGTTCGGGAGAACCGGGGCCTCGGTCGTTTCCGTATGCCCGCGGGCCCGTCTCAGGAGCAGGTGAGTGCGGCCGGGGGCGGGTTGGTGCCGGTCCACGAGGCGTTGAAGCCGAAGCTCGTGGTGCCGCCGGCCGGGACGGTGCCGTTGTACGAGAGGTTCACCGCCGTCACGGCGGTGCCGCTCTGGGTGACGCCCGCGTTCCACGCCTGGCCGATCCGCTGGCCGGCCGGGTAGTCCCAGGTGACCTTCCAGCCGCTCAGCGGGGCCGTACCGGTGTTGCGGACGGTGACCTGGCCGGTGAAGCCGCCGCTCCACTGGCTCTGCACGGTGTACGTGGCGGTGCAGCCCGCGGGCGCGGGCGGTGGTGTGCCGCCGCCCCCGCCGCCGGGCTCGCCGGTGTCGCCGTAGACGATCCCGCGGCCGTTGGTGCCGATGTAGACGCGGCCGAAGACGCGCGGGTCACCGGTGATCGCGGCGCCGGTCCAGCCCCACTGATGGGCGTCGTCGTTGATCCGCACCCAGCTCGCGCCGGCGTCGGTGGAGCGGAAGATGCCGCGCACCCCGCCGATCTTGGCGCTGGTGTAGAGCGCGGGGTAGGCGGCGCCGGGCGCGGCCTTGCCGAAGCCGATGGTGTCGGCCTGTTCGACACCGGCCACGCGGGTGAAGCTCGCGCCGCCGTCGGTGGAGTGCCACAGGCCGTACGTGGCGTCGGCGGCGCCGCCGGCGAGCCAGACGTCCCCGGTGCGGCCGGGGACGGCCTTGAAGCGGACGTTGCCCTTGGCCGGCAGGCCCGTGGCGCGGGCGGTGAAGCTCCGGCCACCGTCCGTGGAGGCGTAGAAGGTGCCGGCCTTGAAGCCGTAGAAGACGGCCGGGTCCACCCGGTCGGACTCGACCGTCGCGCCGGCCGGGATCCCGGTGGCGGGCGTCCAGGAGGAGCCGCCCCAGGCGGCGGTGTGGACGGCGGCGCCGTCCGGGCTCCACACGGCCCGGGTGCCGTCGGCGGAGGCGGCGACGGTGCCGCCGCCGGTGACACCGGAGGGTTCCTGGCCGGGCGTCCAGTGGGCGCCGTTGTCGGAGGAGAAGGCGACCCGGGGGCCGCCGTCGAGGTGCCCGGCCCGCACGACCCGGTCCGGAGCGGTCTCCGCGTGGTCGAGGGAGGTGGTGCTGGTGAAGTTGGGGCCGGTGAACATCATCGCGGGCACGGCGGAGAGGTCGGTGTGGCGGAAGCCGCCGATGTCCCCGAGGGCGCTGATCAGCGGGGCGCCGGCGGCCGGCGAGGCGAGGTCGAGGACGGCGGTCTCCTCCAGGCCCCTGACCATCGGCCTGATGGTGAAGGTGCCGCCGGTGTCCCACCGGCCGAGCTCCTCGGTGCCGTAGACCGTGGCGCCGGTGCCGTACATCATGCGGTTCGAGTCGAAGGGGTCGATCTCCAGCGCCTCGGTCATCCAGCCGAGCTTGGGGGTCCGCTCGGGCGGCGCGGGGCTTGCGCCCCAGGTCAGCCAGGGGACGGAGGAGACGTCCATGGTGTAGCGGTCGGCGCGGTCCGGGTACGCGGTGTAGTCCCAGGCCTTCGTCCAGGTGGCGCCGCTGTCGGTGGAGCGGAAGAACTGGGTGTCGGGCCACCAGGCGCTGTAGGCGGAGACCATGACCGTGCCGGGGCGCTGCCGGTCGACGGTCAGGCCGCTGAAGCCGAAGAAGGTGTCGGCCTCGGCGACCGGGCTGATGTCCTTCCACTCGCCGGTGGCGGTGGTGTAGCGGAAGACCCGGCCCTTGCCGCCGTCGTACGGGCCGGAGGTGTCGCTGTACGCGAGGTAGAGGTGGCCGCCGCGGGTGTCGAGGACGCCCTTGTGGGCGAGGTGGCCGGTGGGCTGGCCGGGCAGCCGGGTCCAGGTGGCGCCCGCGTCGGTGGAGCGGTAGACGGCGTTGGCCTTGTCGGTGACGCCGACGTAGATCGTGCGCGTCGGGCGGCCGGCGGTGCCGGTGGACTCGTCGAAGGTGACCCAGACGATGCCCTGCCGGTCGGAGCGGTAGCCGCTGGTGTCGGTCGGGTCCTCCTGGTGGTCGCCGGGGTTGGGGAAGGCGGTGACCTGGGCCCAGGTGACGCCCGCGTCGGTGGAGCGCCACAGGCCCCTGCCGCTGGGGGCGCCGAGGTAGAGGACGCGGTTGTCGTGCGGGTCCACGGCGAGGCGTTCGCCCATGCCGCGGCCCGGCATGTTGCCGCCGAGCTTGAAGGGCAGGTCGGTGCGCTGCCAGGTGGCGCCGCGGTCGGCGGAGCGCAGGACGGCGCCGTTGCCGGGGTCCCAGTCGTTGGTGTAGGTGCCGACGGCGGCGTACACGCGGTCGGGGTCGACGGGGTCGGAGGCGAGGCCGATGACTCCGGTGTGGCCCCAGTGGTCCCAGTCGACGTGATCGAGCAGCGGGGTCCAGGTCTTGGTGGCCTGCTCCCATCGGTAGGCGCCGCCGATGTCGGTGCGGGCGTAGATCAGGTTCTTCTCGGTGCGGTTGAAGACGATCCCGGGGACGAAGCCGCCGCCGTCGATCCGCACGTTCTTCCAGGTGTACGAGGCGGCGGTGCTGGTGGTGGCGGTGTCGGCGGCGGGCGGGGCGGCGGCCTGGGCCGGGGTGAGGGCCTGTGCGGCGGCCTCGGCCGGGGGCACGGCTTTCGCGGCGGCCGTGGGGGACGCGGCGCCCGCGAGGAGCCCGGCGGTCAGGGCGAGCCCGGCCAGCAGGTGTCGTGTTCTGCGCATGGGTATCCCGTCGGAAGGCTGTTGGGAGCGCTCCCACTATCAGCAGCCTGTCGGGACACGGTCAAGATTCGCGAACCGTCGAAGACGTTCGACACCGGCGGCGTCACCCCGGACCGGCCCGCGTCACCCGCGCGGGTGGTCCGGCCGGGTGACCCACGCGCCCCGCCGCCCGCCGCAGGCACGCGCCGCTACGGTCGGGCCCCATGTGGCGGCGCACACCCACCCTCGCACTCGCCCTCCTCCTGGGCGCGCTCCTCGCCGCGGGCTGCGCGACCGACCCTCCGGGCCCGCGCTACGCGCGGAACGCGGACGGGGGCGACCGGCCGGTCACCCTCACCGTCGGGGTCTTCGGCTCCTTCGGCCTCAAGGAGGCCGGGCTGTACGACACGTACATGCGGCTGCGCCCGGACATCGCCGTCCGTCAGACCTCCATCGAACGCAACGAGAACTACTACCCGCAGCTGCTCACCCACCTCGTCACCGGCTCCGGTCTCGCCGACGTCCAGGCCGTCGAGGTCGGCAACATCGCCGAGGTCGTCGCCACCCAGGGGCACCGCCTGGAGGACCTGGGCGCGGTGCCGGGGGTGGACCGGCGGGCGTTCCTGCCGTGGAAGTGGGCGCAGGGCACGGGACGGGACGGCCGTACCGTCGCGCTCGGCACCGACATCGGGCCGCAGGCCGTCTGCTACCGCAAGGACCTGTTCGCGCGGGCCGGACTGCCGACCGGCCGGGAGGCGGTGGGGCGGCTGTGGGCCGGGGACTGGCGGCGGTTCCTCGCGGTGGGCCGGCGCTTCGCCGAACGGACCCCGGACCGCGCCGCCTTCACCGACTCGGCGTCCGGGGTGCTGGCCGCCGTCGTCAGCAGCGGCCGCCTGCGCTTCTACGACGAGCGGGGCACCCTCGTCGTCGGCACGAACCCGGCCGTGCGGGAGGCCTGGGACATCGCCGCCTCCTTCGCCCGCGACGGGCTGACCGCGCGGCTCCAGCAGTTCACGCCCGGCTGGGACCAGGGCTTCGCGAACGGCGCCTTCGCGACCGTGGCGTGCCCCGCGTGGATGCTGGGCTACATCCAGGACAAGGCGGGACCGGCGGGCCGGGGCCGCTGGGACGTGGCCGCGGCCCCCCGGCCGGGCAACTGGGGCGGCTCCTTCCTGGTCGTCCCGAAGGCCGGCCGGCACCGGACGGAGGCCGCCCGCCTGGCCGCCTGGCTGACCGCCCCCGCCCAGCAGGCCCGGGTCTTCGCCCTGCGCGGCAGCTTCCCGAGCGCCTCCGCCGCCCACGCCCTGCCGGCCGTGGCCGCCGCCCGTCACCCGTACTTCGGCGACGCGCCGGTGGGCGCGATCTTCACGGCGGCGGCGCGTGGCGTGCCGAAGGCCCCGGTGGGCCCGAAGGAGGGCCTGGTCGCCCAGCACCTCTCCGACGTCGGCATGCTCCAGGTCGACCAGACGGGCCGCGACCCGGCGGAGGCCTGGGCGGCGGCCCTGAAGTCGATCGACAACGCGCTGGACCGGTGAGGGCCGTGACGGATCTGACCGAACGGGGCGGCCCGGAGGACCTGACGGAACCGGGCGGGGGCGAGGACCTGCCGGGAACGGGTGGCCCGGAGGACCTGACGGGACCGGGCAGCCCGGACGACCTGACGAAGCCGGGCGGCCCCGGCGACCTGACCGGCGTGGCCGCGCCCGTCCGCCCGCCCGCACCGGCACCCGCACCCGCGCGTGGGACCGCACCCGCGCGTGGGACCGCTCCTGCGCCGGGGCGTTCGCCCGAGCCCGAGCCCGATCCCGAGGCCGCGCCCGCGCCCGCCGCGTCGAAGGGACGCCGTCGCACGGGGCCGGCGCGCTGGGTGCCGTACGCCCATGTCGCCCCCTTCTTCGCGCTGTTCGGGGCCTTCGGGCTCTTCCCGCTGCTCTACACCGGCTGGGCCTCCCTCCACCGGGTGGAGCTGACCGACCTGGAGCACCCGCGGTGGGTGGGGCTCGGGAACTACGCGCGGCTGGTCGACGATCCGTTCTTCTGGAACGCGCTCGGCAACACCTTCGCGATCGGGGTCCTGTCGACGGTGCCGCAGCTGCTGCTCGCCCTCGCGGTGGCGCACCTGCTCGACGTGCGGCTGCGGGGGCGGGCGTTCTTCCGGGTGGTGGCGCTCGCGCCGTACGCCACCTCCGTGGCCGCGGCGACGCTCGTCTTCGCGCTGCTCTTCGGGCGGGACCACGGCCTGGTCAACTGGACGCTGACGAGCGTCGGGCTCGCGCCCGTGGACTGGCAGAACGGGCCGTGGGCCTCCAAGGCCGCCGTCTCGGCGATCGTCGTGTGGCGGTGGACGGGCTACAACGCGCTGATCTACCTGGCCGCCATGCAGACCGTCCCGCGCGAGCTCTACGAGGCGGCGGCGCTCGACGGCGCCTCGCGGTGGCGGCAGTTCCTGCACGTGACCCTGCCGGGGCTGCGGCCGACGATCCTGTTCACCGTGGTCGTGTCGACGATCGGGGCGACCCAGCTGTTCGGGGAGCCGCTGCTGTTCGGAGCCGGGGCGGGAGCCTCGGGCGGCGCGGACCACCAGTTCCAGACGCTCGGGCTCTATCTGTACGAGCAGGGGTGGGTGAACCTGCATCTGGGGCGGGCCTCGGCGATCGCCTGGGTGATGCTGCTGATCCTGCTCGTCCTGTTCGCCGCGGTGCGGCTCGTGCGGCGCGGGAGGGCGGCCTGATGCGTACGGTACGGGCCGGCTGGGGCACGTACGCCCTCCTGCTCCTCTTCGCCGCGGCCTCGCTCTTCCCGCTGCTGTGGGCGGCGGTCGCGGCCTCCCGGACGACGACCCGGCTCGCGCACACCCCGCCCCCGCTGCGCTTCGGCCGGAATCTGCCCCGCAATCTGGAGATCGCCTGGACCGACGCCCACCTGGGCGCGGCGCTCGCGAACACGCTGGTGGTCGCGGGGACGGTCGCGGTGGGCACGGTCCTGGTGTCGACGCTCGCCGGGTTCGCCTTCGCCCGGCTGCGGTTCCGCTTCCGGGGCGCGCTGCTCGCGCTGGTGGTGGGGACGATGCTGATCCCGCCACAGCTGGGGGTGGTGCCGCTGTTCCTGCTGGTGGCGCGGCTGCGCTGGACCGACGAGTTGCAGGCGGTGATCCTGCCGGGGCTGGTCTCGGCGTTCGGGGTGTTCTTCATGCGCCAGCACCTGCTGCGGGCGCTGCCGGCCGAGCTGGTGGAGGCGGCGCGGGTGGACGGGGCGGGGGCGCTGCGGGTGGTGTGGCACGTGGTGTTCCCGGCGGCGCGGCCGGCGATGGCGGTGCTGGGCACGCTGTCGTTCGTGGCGGCCTGGAACGACTTCTTCTGGCCGGTGCTGGTGCTGACGCAGACGGGCAGCCCGACGGTGCAGGTGGCGCTGACGGGGCTCGGGCGCGGCTACATCCCGGACCAGTCGGTGGTGATGGCGGGGGCGCTGCTCGGGACGGTCCCGCTGCTGGTGGTGTTCGCGGTGCTCGGCCGGCACATCGTGGGCGGGATCATGCGGGGCGCGGTGAAGGGCTGAGGCCGCCCGTCACCCGCGCCGCCTCACCCGCCTCACCCGTACGGCCGAGGCGGCCAGCCTGGCCCGTACACCCCTGTTAGCGTCCGCTTATGTCCCGTATCGCCACTTTCCTTCACCCACGGGCCCGGTGAGGCCCGGTGGGAGTGATCAAGGACCATCCGGAACTCGCCGTCTTCCTCTGCCTCGGTGCCGGTTATCTCGTCGGCAAGCTGCGGGTCGGCCCCATCACCCTCGGCGGCATCTGCGGCACGCTGATCGTCTCGCTCCTGCTCGGCGCCTGGACCAGGGTCCAGGTCGACGGCGACGTGAAGACGGTCTTCTTCGCGATCTTCATCTTCGCCCTCGGCTACATGGCCGGGCCCCAGTTCTTCGCCAACCTCAACAGGAAGAGCCTGCGCTTCTTCGCGCTCTGCGGCATCGAGCTCGTCTGCGTGGTCGGCATCGCGTACGGCCTCGCCAAGGCCTTCGACCTCGACGTCGGCACCGCCTCCGGGCTCCTCGCCGGCGCCGCCACCGAGTCCGCCGTGGTCGGCACGGCCACCGAGGCCATCGGCAAGCTGGACGGCCTGACGGCCGAGCAGATCACCACGTACCAGGGCCATGTGGCGACCGCGTACACCGTCTGCTACCTCTTCGGCCTGGTCACCATCGTGATCTACACCAGCCAGCTCATGCCGATGATCCTGCGGATCAACCTCCGCGACGCCTCGCGCGAGCTGTGGGAGCGGATGCGCGGCGGCAGCGGCGGCCTGGAGGCCGACGAGCGCGAGGCCCTGCCGGGCATGGTCGGGCGGACCTTCCTCGTCACCCAGGCCGACGGCCGCACGGTCGACGACCTGGAGTCCTCGCTCGGCAACCGGATCACCGTCGAGGCGGTCAAGCGGGGCAGCCAGGTGTTCACTCCCCCGCCGCCGGACTTCGAGCTCACCCTCTCCGACCTCGTCCTCACCGTCGGCCGGCGGGCCAACATCATCGAGGCGGGGCGGATCATCGGCCCCGAGACCCCGGCGGTGCCCGGCCTCGACACCCCGCTCGCCACCACCCAGGTCTCCCTCACCGACACCTCCGTCTCCGGCAAGTCCCTCGACGGGCTCCAGAAGGAGCACCCGGAGTTCGCCACCAGCGGCGTCTACGTCACCGAGGTGCTCCGCGGCGACCAGGTGCTGCCCGCCAACCCCGACACCGTCGTCCAGCGCGGTGACGTGCTCACCCTGGTCGGTGCCCGGTCCGGCCTCGGCCGGCTGGTGGCGAAGATCGGCTCGGTGGTGAAGAACGACGCCACCGACTTCATCTACCTGGGCGCCGGCATCGCGGTCGGCTCGCTGATCGGCCAGCTCGTGGTGAAGTTCGGCGACGTGCCGCTGTCGCTCGGCACCGGCGGCGGCTGTCTGATCTCCGGGCTGCTCTTCGGCTGGTTCCGCTCCCGCAGCCAGACCTTCGGCGCCTTCCCGCCCCAGGCCGCGACCACCCTGAAGGACATGGGCCTCGCGGTCTTCATCGCCTGCACCGGTCTCGTCTCCGGCCCGCAGGCGTGGCCGCTGCTCAAGGAGTACGGGGCGCTGCTGCCGGTCGCGGGCATCGCCATGGTCGTCGTGCCCGCCACGCTCTCGCTGATCGTCGGGCGCCGGTTCCTGCGGATCGAGCCGCCGCTGCTGATCGGCGCCATCGCGGGCCAGCAGTGCTCGACGCCCGCCATCACCTCCGTCACCCAGGTCGCCCAGAGCTCGGTGCCGATGCTCGGCTACACGATCACCTACGCCCTGTCGAACTTCCTGCTGCCCCTGACCGGCCCGCTGCTCGTCGGGATCCTCGGGGCATGAGCCGTCGACGCCGGGCCGCAGCGCACCGGCGGACCTTCCCCCCTTTGTCGTCCGTTCCGGTCCACCCGATCTCCGAGGAGTTCCGCCGTGCCGAAGACCAGCTTCACCCGTGACGAGATCAAGTCCTTCGCGCAGCTCTCCCCCTTCGAGCTGAAGGACACGTTCATCCGGATCGCCACCTCCGCGCAGGCCGACGAGCCCGGCCAGAAGGGCAAGACGCAGGTCCAGATGCTCAACGCGGGCCGCGGCAACCCGAACTGGACGGCGACCGGGCCGCGCGAGGCCTTCCTCGCGCTCGGCTACTTCGCGCTCTCCGAGTCGCGCCGCGTGTGGACCGCCGACGACCTCGGCGGGATGCCCGAGGCGGCCGGCGCGGGCGCGCGGTTCGACACCTTCGTACGGCAGCACCCGGACCTGCCGGGGATCGAACTCCTGCGCAAGAGCGTCGCGTACGCGGTCGAGCGCTTCGGTTTCGACAAGGACGCCTTCGTGCACGAGCTGACCGACAGCTCGATCGGCGACAACTACCCGGTGCCGGACCGGATCCTGCCCCACACCGAGCGGATCGTCCGCGGCTACGTGGAGGACGAGCTGTTCGACGGGCGGCCGCCGGCCGGGACGATGTCGTACTTCGCGACCGAGGGCGGCACGGCGGCGATGTGCTACGTCTTCGACTCCCTGATGAAGAACGGGATCCTGAGGAAGGGCGACCGGATCGCCCTGATGGTGCCGGTGTTCACGCCGTACATCGAGATCCCCGAGCTCGACACGTTCGAGTTCGAGGTCGTCCCGATCGAGGCCTCGCTCTTCGCGGAGACGGGCGTGCGCGAGTGGCGCTATCCGGCGGAGGAGGTCGCCAAGCTGGCCGACCCGTCGATCAAGCTGCTCTGCCTGGTCAACCCGTCCAACCCGCCCTCGCTGGCGCTGAGCGAGCGGGTCGCGACCCAGATCAAGGAGATCGTGGCGACCGACAACCCCCACCTGGTGATCGTGACGGACGACGTCTACGGCACCTTCGTGCCCGGCTTCCGCTCGATCGCCGCGGACCTGCCCCGGAACACGGTGCTGGTCTACTCCTACTCCAAGCACTACGGGGCGACGGGCTGGCGGCTCGGCGTGATCGGGCTCCACGACGACAACGTGATCGACCGGATGATCGCGGAGCTGCCGCCGGCGGAGAAGGAGCGGCTGGACAAGCGGTACGGCACGCTGTCGCTCGAACCGGAGAAGATCCGTTTCATCGACCGGCTGGTCGCGGACTCCCGGCAGGTGGCGCTGAACCACACGGCCGGGCTCTCGCTGCCGCAGCAGGTCATGATGACCCTCTTCTCCCTCTTCGACATGTTGGAGGAGGGCCAGGCGTACAAGGAGCGGATCCGGGGGATCGTGCGCCAGAGGCTGGACCTGCTTCTCGAAGGCGCCCAGATGAAGATCGCCGAGGACGGGCAGCGGGCCGCCTACTACATCGAGCTGGACCTGCTCGCGGAGGCGGAGCGGGTGCACGGCAAGGACTTCGCGGACTTCCTGGAGAAGAGCTACGAGCCGGTGGACCCGCTGTTCCGGCTGGCCGAGCAGACGCGGGTGGTGCTGCTGAACGGCGGCGGCTTCGACGGACCGCAGTGGTCGGTGCGGGTGTCGCTCGCCAACCTCGACGACCTGGACTACCTGAAGATCGGCCACCACCTGCGGGCGATCTTCGACGGCTACGCGGAGGAGTGGCGGGCCGCCCGCTAGCCTCTCCATTTTTTCTGTAGCGCACGTTAAGGAAAGTGGTACGGTGGGTACGTTGATTTCGTAACGCCCGCTACAGAAATGGAAGGCCCTGCGGGCGGGAGACGGGGGGACCCTCCATGACCACGCACCACACCGCGCACGCCGCCACGCACGACACCGCGGACGCGACCACGCACGCCCTGAGGCAGCCCGCCCGGGAGCCGCTGCCTCTGGTGCTCGCGCATGGCGCGGGCGGCGGCATCGAGGCCAACTTCGGGCCGGTCCGCGAGGCCCTGGCCGCCGGCGGACGCCGGGTCGTCGGCTTCGACCTGCCCGGGACCGGCGCCGCGCCCCGGGCGACGGCACCGCTCGGCCTGGACGCGCTGGCCGACGGCCTCGTCGCCGCGGCCGACGCGGCGGGCCTCGCCCGGTTCGCCGTCGCCGGCTACTCGCTGGGGGCGGCCGTCGCCGTACGGGCCGCGACCCGGCACCCCGAGCGGGTCGGCGCGCTCGTCCTGACCGCCCCCTTCGCCCTGGCCGACCACGCCCTGCGCCAGACCGCCCTGTTGTGGCGGGACCTCGCGGACGGCGACCGGCCCGAGCTGGTGGCCCGCCTGCTGGTCCCGCTCGCCTTCGGCGCGGCCACGCTGGAGCCGATGGCCCCGGAGGCCGTCGAGGCCGCCGTCCGCCTCACCGCCGAGTCGGTCCCGCCCGGCACACCCGAACACGCCGACCTGGTGGCCCGTGCGGACGTCCGCGCGGACCTGCCCCGCCTGACGGTGCCGACCCTCGTCCTCTCCACCACCGAGGACCGCCTGGTCTCCCCCGCCCTCCACCGCCGGGTCGCCGCCGCGATACCGGGCGCCCGCCTGACGGAACTGGCCACGGGACACGCTCCGTTCGCGGAGAACCCGGAGGTGTGGGGGAAGCTGATGGCCGCGTTCCTGGAGGAGGTCCGGGGATAGCGGAGCGCGCCCCGGCCGGAGGGTGGGGTGGCTCCGGCAGGGGCGCGCGAACTGGGGCCCGGCAGGGCGTTCGGAGGGAGCTGATCGCGGTGCCCGGGGAGGTCGAGCTCCAGCGTCCAGCCCCCCGACCGGACGCTGGAGGTCTCCTAGGTGATCACGTACTGGCCGGTGGGGTGCGGCAGCACGCTAGCGAGCGGGAAACGGACAAATGCCGATGAGGGGGCCGGGGTTGAGGATTTTTAGGCTCCGCTTAAGGCAGCCATCGGACCCGGTTAAAGGTCGGGCCGCGAGCGAGGCCGGAACGGCGGCCTCCCTCCGCCGGTCAGGTCTTCCGGCGACGGCTGACCTCCGCCCGTCAGGACTTCGTCCGGCGACGGCCGGACTCCGCCGGTCAGGTCTTCTGGCGGCGCGTGGGCGCGCGGCGGGTGCGGCGGCCGGTGGTGCCGGTCGTGCGGCGGCCGTCGAGGCCGATCCAGATGCGGACCTCGGTGCCGCCGAGCACCGAGTGGCCGATCCGCACGTCGCCGCCGGTGGACTCGGCCATGCGCCGCACGATGTCGAGGCCGAGCCCGGTGGAGCCGTCCCGGCCGCTGCCAGCGCCGCGGGCGAGGGCGGCCGCGGGGTCGGCGATGCCGGGTCCCGCGTCCGAGACCAGGATGATCACGGCGTCGTCACCGTTGTGGAGGTCGACCGAGAAGGCGGTGCCCACCGGGGTGTGCCGGAAGACGTTGCCGAGCAGGGCGTCGAGCGCGGCCACGAGTTCGGGCCGGGCGACCGGGATACGCACCGGCCGCTCAAGGCCCGCGACCCGGACCTTGCGGTCCTCGTCCTCGGCGAGGGCCGACCAGAAGCCCATCCGCTCGCGCACCACTTCGGCGGCGTCGCAGCCGGTGACCGGCGCGGTGGCCCCGGTTTGCGGCTTCGCCTCCCGCGCGGTGCGGATGATCGTGTCGACCTCGCGCTCCAGCTGCTCGACGGCGGCCCGGGTCTGGTCGGCCGCCGGGCCGGAGCCCAGGGAGGCCGCGTTGAGCCGCAGCACGGTCAGCGGGGTGCGCAGCCGGTGGGAGAGGTCGGCGGCCAGTTCCCGCTCGTTGGCGAGGAGCCGCACGACCTGGTCGGCCATCGAGTTGAAGGCGACGGCGGCCGACTTGAGCTCCGGCGGCCCCTCCTCCGGGACCCGCGCGCCCAGTTCGCCCTCGCCCAGCTCGTGGGCGGCGCGGGCGAGCCGCTGGGCGGGCCGGACCATCCGCACGCCGAGCCGGTCGGCGACGGCCACGGAGCCGACGATCAGGGCGGCACCGACCGCGGCCAGGACCAGCCAGGCGGTGGCGACGCCGTTGGTGACCTCGCCCTCGGGGACGAAGAGTTCGACGACCGCGACCCGCCCGGAGCTGACGGCGGTGGGCTGGAGCAGCGCGGAGCCGCCCGGCACCTCGGCGATGGTGGCCCGGCCGAGCGCCCGGGTGGTGGCCAGGTCCTCCTCGCTGACCCGGCCGGTGCCGATCTCCTCGCCCCGGCCGCCCGGTTCGCCGGAGGCCGGGAGGTGGACGGCGAGCCGGCCCTCCGCCCCGTCGTCGGTGGTGGCGACGGCCCGCTCCAGCTGTTCGCGGTCGGTGGTGATGGCGAGGACCGGCGCGAGACCGGCGGCGCGCCGCTCGGCGTTGGAGAACGCCCGGTCGCGGGCCATCTCCTTGACGACCAGGCCGAGCGGCACGGCGAACGCGACCACGACCATGACGGTCACGGCCAGCGACACCTTGACGAGCGCCCATCTCACAGCCGGGGCTCCACGTGCTCCCGGGGCGGCTCCAGCTTCACGCCCACCCCGCGCAGGGTGTGCAGATAGCGCGGCCGGGCGGCCGTCTCGCCCAGCTTCCGGCGCAGCCACGACAGGTGGACGTCGATGGTCTGGTCGTCCCCGTACGACTGCTGCCACACCTCGGCGAGCAGCTCCCTGCGCGAGACGACCACGCCCGGCCGCCCGGCGAGGAAGGCCAGCAGGTCGAACTCGCGGCGGGTCAGGTCGAGGGCGGTGCCGTCGAGCACCGCCTGCCGGCGCAGCGGGTCGATGGCGAGGCCGCCGACGCGGATCTCCCGGGAGGGCGGTGCCTCACCGGCGCCCGACCGGGCCCGCCGCAGCACGGCGGCCATCCGGGCGGACAGGTGCTCCACCGAGAACGGCTTGGTCAGGTAGTCGTCCGCGCCGTCGTTGAGCAGCCGGACGATCTCCGTCTCGTCGTCGCGGGCCGTCGCGATGATCACTGGTACGTCGGTGATCCCGCGCAGCATCTTCAGCGCCTCGGCCCCGTCCAGATCGGGCAGTCCGAGGTCGAGGATGACCACGTCGAAACGGTGATGGGCGACCTCGCGCAGCGCCTCCAGGGCCGTGCCGACGCTCCTCACGGTGTGGGAGGCCTCGGTCAGGTGCCGGATGAGGGCGGAGCGCACGAACTGGTCGTCCTCGACCACGAGCACACTTGCCATGGGCGGCACCGTACGCCATTCGGGGGATGGCAGGATGAGCCGGATGCGAAGAGGACTGGTTCACGCGCTGGCGTGGTCGCTCGCCACGGGCGCGGCGGTCACGCTCTCCTGGTGGGGCGTGCACACGGTGCTGGCCGGCACGGTCTACGACCCGCCGCGCGCCCTGCCCATCCCGTCCGGCACGACCGTCGCCGCGGACTCCGGCGGCACCGGCACCGACCCCCTGGCCTCCGCCCCCCACAGCGCCCGCCCGTCCGCCCCGACCCCGTCCGCGCCGGCGGACACCGCCCGCCCCGCGACGTCACCGTCCGCCAACCCCTCCCCCCGGCCCACCGGGCCGAAGTCCCCGGCGAGCACCCCCGGCAGCGGCTCCAGGACCACCAGCGGCAGCGGCAGCGGAAACGTGAAGAGCTACGGCACGGACGGCGGCCGGGTGGTGTTCGACCTCGGGCCCTCCTCCGCCGAGCTGGTCTCCGCCACGCCCGGCGCGGGCTGGCAGATGCAGGTGTGGAAGCAGCCGACCTGGATCCGGGTGACCTTCACCAAGGACGGCCGCGAGATCTCCGTCTTCTGCGTGTGGCACGACACGGCGCCCCGCGTGGAGATCGAGGAGCGCTGACCGAGCGCCGGCCGGGCGCTGACCCGCCCGCCGAGGGGCGCGACGGGGGCTCAGCGGAAGACGGACGCGGGCGGTACGGGTGAGGGCTTGGCGCTCGCGTCGGTGACCGGCGTCGCGCCGCCCGTGAAGTCGGCGAGCGCCCGCCCGTGCTCGACCCGCCCCGGGTGCGGGTCGGTCGCCACCCGGCGGGTCAGCTCGGCCACCGGCAGCTCGCGGTCCGAGGCCAGCAGGACGGCGTTGCCGAAGCGGCGCCCGCGCAGCACGGTCGGGTCGGCGGCGAGCGCCAGTTCGGGGAAGACGGTGGCGGCGGTGGCGATCTGGCCGCGCAGATGGGCCAGCGGCGGGCCGTCGGCGAGGTTGGCCGCGTAGAAGCCGCCGGGCCGCAGCACCCTCCGTACCTCGGCCAGGAACTCCGTACTGGTCAGATGCGCGGGCGTACGGGCTCCGCTGAAGACGTCGGCGATGATCAGGTCCGCCCAGCCGTCCGGCACCTTGCCGAGCCCGGCGCGGGCGTCGGTGGAGCGGACCCGGATCCGGGCGGCGGAGTCGAGCGGCAGTTCCCGGCGGACCAGCTGCACCAGCGGGCCGTCGAGTTCGACGATCTGCTGGGTGGAGCGCGGGCGGGTGGCCGCGACGTACCGGGCGAGGGTGAAGGCGCCGCCGCCGAGGTGCACGACCTGGATCGGCTTGTTCGGCGGGGCGGCGAGATCGGCGATGTGGCCGAGGCGCCGCTGGTACTCGAAGGAGAGGTGGGCCGGGTCGTCGAGGTCGACGTGCGACTGCGGCGCGCCGTCGATGAGCAGCGTCCACCCGCGGGGGCGCTCCCGGTCGGGTATGAGTTCGGCGAGTCCCCCGTCGACGGTCTCCACGACCGCGACGGCTCCCGCCGCCCGCTCCCGCTGCTTGTTCCTTGCCACGAGCCCATTATCGGCGCACGGGGAAATCACCCGCCCGACGAGCCCCGGGACCGTACGGGAGCCGCAGACGGAGCCGGTCCAGGCCGCGTACGGAGCCGAGCCGAGCCGCACACGGAGACAGCCGCACACGGAAACGGGCCGGGCCGGGCCGTGCACGGTGCCGATCAAGTCGCGGAGCGGGACCGGGCCGGGCTAGTGGCAGCCGTCCGCCGCCTCGATCAGGCGGGCCGCCTGGCCCAGGGCCTCGCGGAGCATCGTGGGGTCGGTGACCTGGCCGCTGTCGCCGGGCGGCAGCAGCCAGTCGGCCGGGCGGGGGGTGGCGCCGTCGGGGCCGGGGAGCTCCGGCGCGTGCGGCAGCCGCAGCCCGCGGCCGTCCGTCCTCGTACAGGCGCTGCCCGGCATGTCCCAGGCCGCGGCCGTGCCGGGCGGCACCAGGAAGCCGAGCGTGTCGCAGGCGCCGTCGTGCAGCACCGGGCCGACCGCCGGGGCGCCGCCGCGGCGCAGGATATCCACGGCCTCCAGGCCCTGCCGGGCCGGCACGGTCACCAGGTCACAGGGCTCGCCGACCAAGGCGCAGGACGCGGGGGACGCGCTGACGTCCTGCGTGGGCGTGTGCCGCTCGGTCGACTGCGATCCGGTCACCCCGATCGCTCCGGTCTCCACCATGGGACCCCTCCTCGCTCCTGAGGAGACACGTTCCGTCTCTCCGCATGGTTCAACGCCCGTGCGCGTCAACGGCTACGGCGGCACGCCGCCGCAAAGGATGGCAGTTCATGGCAGATCGCGGGCGAGATATCCGATTTGTTGCCAAACTCCGCGTGTGCGAGCGGTCACAGCAGGTACGTTCTTGCCCGCCGGAACACCGGCAGCACCAGGAGAGGGCTCGGCCATGGCGTTGTCACGGGCAGTTCCCAATCTCGCCTTCCGCAGGCTCCGCGGGCAGCGCTCACCGGCGGAGTTCGCCGCGCTCGTCCGCCGGGCGGCGCGGGAGATCGGCGAGCAGGTCGCATGCGACGCCCGCTACATCGGGCGCGTGGAAGCGGGCGAGATCCGCTGCCCGAACTACGCGTACGAGCGGGTCTTCCTGCACATGTTCCCCGGGCTCAGCCTCGCCGACCTGGGGTTCTCGGCGCGGGAGGCCGTGCGCGGCCGGCGGCCGGCCGCCGTGGCGGCGGCGGCCGGGGGACCGCCGCCCCTCGCCATCACCACCCGGAACGATGAGGAGAGCGACGTGCTGCGTCGCGCGTTCATGACCGGCGGCACCGTCACCGTGGCGGCCGCCTCGCTGGGACTCGGCGGCCCCGCCGCCGCCATCCCCGCCCCCCGGGGCGTCCACCGTGTCGGCGACGCCGAGGTCCGCGCCGTCGAGGACGCGGTACGGCAGATCCGGCTGCTCGACGACCGGCACGGCGCCGACGGCCTCTACCGGCGGGCCACCCAGCCGCTCCGTACCGCCTACGCCCTGCTCGACGCGGGCGTCACCGCCCGCCGCTCCACCGCCGACCGGCTGCACCACGGCGCGGGCGAGCTGGCCATCTCCGTCGGCTGGCTCGCCCACGACTCGGGCCGCCTCGACGACGCCCGCTCCCACTACGCCGAGGCGCTGGCCACCGCCCGGGTGGCCGGGGACGCGGCCCTGGAGGCGCACGCCTTCTGCAACACCTCGTTCCTGGCCAGGGACTCCGGGCGGTACCGGGAGGCGGTACGGGCCGCGCAGGCCGGACTGCGGGCCGCCGAGCCGCTCGGCTCGGCCCGGCTGCTCGCCCTGCTCACCCTGCGGGAGGCGGGGGCCTGGGCCGGTCTCGGCGACCGCTCGGCCTGCGCGCAGGCCCTCGGCCGGGCCCACTCCTTCTTCGAGCGCGGCCCCGGCGACCGCGACCCGGAGTGGATGTCCTTCTTCGGCGAGCCCGAGCTGGAGGCCCTGGAGGCCCAGTGCTGGTCGCTGCTCGGCGACTGGTCCCGCGCCGCCCGCCACGCGCGGCGCGCCACGGTGCTGCAGAACCCCCACTTCGCCCGCAACCTGGCCCTCTACCGGGCCCAGCTCGCCGGCGACCTCGCGCACGCGGGCCGCCCCGAGGAGGCCGCGGCGGAGGTGGAGCGGGTGGAGGACTCCCTCGACGGCGTCGAGTCCGCCCGGATCCGGCGGATGCTGTCGGAGACCCGCCGGGTGCTCGCCGCGTACTGACCCGCCGCGCCACGGCGGCAGGGATCACCGGAGAGGCGTTCCACCGCTCCGGGTGACCGGCTACCGCTCCAGGTGACCGGTGTCGTTCCAGCGCTCGATCGCGGGGGCGCCGTACGCCCAGCCCAGGACCGACAGGCTGGTCGGGTCGAGGCGGATGCGGGCGCCGAAGGAGATGTCCTCGCCCAGCCAGCGGGCGCCGATGGTGCGCAGGATGTGGCCGTGGGCGAAGACGAGGACGTCACGGTCGGCCGAGCGGGCCCACTCCACGACCTGGTCGGCGCGGGCCGAGACCTCGGCGCGCGTCTCTCCCTCCGGGACGCCGTCGCGCCATATCAGCCAGCCGGGACGCAGCTCCTGGATCTGCGCCGGGGTCAGGCCCTCGTAGGCGCCGTAGTCCCACTCCATCAGCGCGTCCCAGTTCTCCGCCCGCGTGCCGAAACCGGCCAGCTCGCAGGTCTCCCGGGCCCGCACCAGCGGGCTGGTGCGCACCTCGACGCCCTCCAAGCCGGCCCACGGGCCGCGCCCGAGGCGCTCGCCGAGCAGCTTCGCGCCGCGCCGGCCCTCGTCGAGCAGAGGGATGTCGGTCCTGCCGGTGTGACGGCCGAGCAGCGACCACTCGGTCTGGCCGTGCCGGGCGAGCAGGATGCGCGGTGCCATGAAGGCTCTCCAGGGGTCCACGGAACAGGTGCACCTCCATCATCGCCCACCCGTCCTCCAGCCGAATTCCCGGTGGCCTCCGGGCAACCTCCGCCCGCTGTCCGGCGTCCTTCCACGGTCGGCGACGAGCGGGGGGAATCACGGATGCGCAGGCCACGCTGGTGGACGGAGCTCATACTGATCGCCTTGGTGTACGCCGCGTACTCCTGCGGCCGGCTGCTCGCCCGCGGGGACGTGGCAGCCGCCGTCGACCACGGCCTCGCCATCCTCCGCTTCGAGCAGTCCCTCGGCATCGACGCCGAGCACCCGCTGAACCGTCTCTTCACCTCGACCCCGGCCCTCGGCATCCCCGCCGACTTCGCGTACGCCTCCCTGCACTACCTGGTCACCCCGGCCGTCCTCGTCTGGCTGTTCCGCCGCCGTCCCGCGCACTACCGGGCCGCCCGCACCTGGCTGACGGTCTCCACCCTCCTCGGCCTCGTCGGCTTCACCCTGCTGCCGACCTGCCCGCCCCGGCTGCTCGACGCGGGCCACGGCTTCGTCGACACGATGGCGCGGTTCAGCGCGTACGGCTGGTGGGGCGGCGAGGCGAGCGCGCCGCGCGGTCTCGGCGGGCTCACCAACCAGTACGCGGCGATGCCCAGCCTGCACGTCGGCTGGGCGCTGTGGTGCGGGGTGATGCTGTGGCGGTACGGGCGGACGCCGCTGCTCCGGGCACTCGGCGTCGCCTACCCGCTGCTCACCGTCCTGGTGGTGATGGGCACGGCCAACCACTACTTCCTGGACGCGGTCGCCGGGGCGGCCGTGATGGGGGCGGGCCTGCTGCTCGCGCCGTACGCGACGCGCCTGGCCGACCGCGTGCTCGACCGGACGTCCGGTGGGATGACAGGTGGTGGGCCCGGCGGGACGTCCGGCGGGATGTCCCGTGGTGGGCCCGACGGGACGTCCGGCGGGATGTTCAGGGGCGAATCCCGCCGAAACTCCCCGCTTGTCAGTGGCGGATGGGAGAC
The DNA here is from genome assembly GCF_040302485.1 of Streptomyces sp. NPDC126499. Lineage (NCBI taxonomy): Bacteria > Bacillati > Actinomycetota > Actinomycetes > Kitasatosporales > Streptomycetaceae > Streptomyces > Streptomyces sp. NPDC126499. The sequence continues at coordinate 423,164 of NZ_JBEOUO010000003.1, forward strand.
TTCCGCGGGTGAGCGCATCCCTGGGCAGCGGCCCGCACCGGCCGCCGCAGACGACACTCCGGCATCGGCTCGCTGAGCTGCGCGGACCGGCCCTGGTGCCGCGTCCGCTGGACGCGCGGGCACTGGCCGCGCTGGCCGCCAATCCCGGCTGCCGGCGACGGGCGATCCTGGACGGCGCCGGGGTCGACAAGACCGCGCTCGCCGCGAAGCTCGGCGCCCCGTCGGGCTTCGGCCAGTCGCAGTTCGCGATCGCCCGGGGCAACGCGTTCGAGGCGAAGGTGAAGGCGGACGGGGGCCGGGAGCTGCTGCGGCTGCTCGGGATCGAGGAGCCCTCCGAGGTGGACCTGCCGGAGCTCGCGGCGGCCGGGCCCGAGGGCCGGGCGGCCCGCACGGCGCTCGCGCTGCGCGAGGCGACGGCGGCCGGCCGCTGGGCGCTCCTCGACCATCCGATGCTGGCCCTGGAGGTCGCCGGTTCTCCCGTCTATCTGGAGCCCGACGCGGTGGTGGTGCACCCCGACGGGCGGTGGACGGTCGTGGAGATCAAGTCCTTCCCGATGATCGACGGCTCCGCCGACGCGTCGAAGGTCGGGGCGGCGGCCCGTCAGGCGGCGGTCTACGTGCTCGCCCTGGAGCACGTCGCCGCCGTCACGGACGGCGCGGCGGTGGCCCACGCGGTGCTGCTGGTCTGCCCCAAGGACTTCTCCAACCTGCCGACCGCCTCGGCGGTGGACGTCCGCAAGCAGCTGTCGGTGACCCGGCGCCAGCTCGCCCGGCTCACCCGCATCGAGGAGATCGCGGACACGCTGCCGGAGGGCGTGACCTTCGACGTGGCGGAGTGCTCGGCCGAGGAGCTGGCGGCGGCGGTGGAGTGCGTGCCGCACGCGTACGCGCCGGAGTGCCTGTCCGCCTGCGAGCTGGCCTTCCACTGCCGGGAGCGGGCGCGGGCCGCGGACGTGGTCGCGACGCTCGGCCGGTCGGTGCGGGGCGAGCTGGGCGGCCTGACGACGATCGGCGCGGTCCTGGCGGCGGCGCGGGGCGAGGCGGGCGACCCCGACGACCCGGCGGTCGGGGCGCTGCGCCGGGCGCGGGCGCTGCGGGCCGAGGCGCTGGAGGCGGCGGCATGTCGCTGATCTCCACCCTGGCCCGGATGGAGGCCGTCGAGGCGGGCCGGGCGCAGCCGCTGGCCACCGTGCGCCACCGGCACCTGTCCGGGCGGCCCCTGGTCCTCGTGCCGCTCACGACCGCGGGCGAGGCGGGTGCGCCGCTCGGGGCCCTGGTGGGCACGGATCCGCGGGAGCCCCGGCTGCTGGTCGTACCGCAGCCGCGCGATCGTGACCTGCGGTTCGCGTTCCTCGCCGAGCTGGCCGACGAGGTCCTGCCGTACGTCGACTCCTTCACCGAGGACGTCGAGGCGGCGGAGAGGAACGAGACCGACCCGGAGACCGGGAAGAAGGTCAAGGTCGAGGTCGAGCTGTGCGCGGACGCGCCACAGGTGGTGGTGCCGAGCCGGGCGGGCATCGAGTACGTACGCCTGCTCGGCCGGTCGACCCGGTTCCGGCGGACGGCGGAGCAGGACCCGGACACGCCCTTCCCGGCGCCGCCCCGGGTGCCGCTGCTCGGCCGCTGGCTGACCCATCTCGGCGAGCGGGCCCGGGTGCCGGGCTCCTCGCTGCTGGTCGCGGCGACGGACCTGCTCAACCGGCACTGGGCCACCGGCCAGTCCTCTCTGGAGGACCAGCACCTGGGCGCGCTGCTCGCCTGGATCGACCCGCCCGCCGGCGAGTCGGGCGCCGAGGCGGCGCTGCGCGCCGAGCTCGGGCGGGACGCGCGGGGGCAGTTGCTGTGCCCGCCGGCGGGTCCGGCGACCGACCCGGCCTTCGACAACAAGCTGCTCGCCCCCGCGATCGAGGCCTACGACCGGGCCCGGCAGGCACTCGGCGCGGCCGAGGACGGCGGGGCGGCGGAGGACGGCCTCGCCGCGCTGCACCGGGCCGAGCGGGAGATCCGCCGGCTGGTCCTGTCCCAGCTGGAGCCCACGTGGGAGGCGGTGTGGCGGGCGCTCGACCTGCTGCGGGAGCTGCCGGAGGGCGCGCGGGTCGCCGACCGCTGGACGCGCGACCGCTGGTCGTTCACCGGCCACCGGGACCGGATCGCTGCGGGCGAGCCGCCGCAGCCGCGCCGGGACGACGCGGTGACCGCCGCGCAGAAGCTGGCCGCGCGCGAGCAGGCGCAGGGCCGGCTGGAGGCGCAGGAGGCGCTGGACGACCCGCTGGTGATGGCGGGGCGGCGGCTGTCGGGCGAGGCGTTCGTCGCGGAGGTCGTCGAGGTCACCCCGGCGTACACGGAGAAGAACCGTCCGCGCCCGCTGCTCACGGTCCGCACGGACGACCGGCCGCACCTGGGCGGCGGCGTGAAGGTGTACCGGTCGCTGGACGGCAAGCCGCAGACGGCCGAGTTCGTGGAGCGCGAGCCCGACGGGTCCCTGGTGTTGCGGCTGACGGACAGGATGGGCCGCGCGAAGGAGCCGGCGGAGGGCTCGGTGCCGGAGAAGGGCGAGCGGATCGTCTGGACGCTGTTCGAGCACGACCAGCGGGTGGGCGCCAAGCTGCCGGACCCGGAGGAGACCCCCTGGACCCACGGCGGCCCGCCGCGCGCGGACGCCGTCGAACCGCCCGATGCCGTGACCCCCGAGGACCTGCTGTGAGCCGCCGTTCCGTGACCGCCTTCGACCCGTCCGCGGAAGCCGCGCGGGCGACGGACGCCATCCTGGCGAGCACCCTGTACGGGGACGCCCGCGGTGTGGTCGTCGACTCCCCGCCGGGCGCGGGCAAGTCGACGCTCGTGGTGCGGGCCGCCCTCGAACTGGCCGACGCGGGCCGCCCCCTGATGGTCGTCGCGCAGACGAACGCGCAGGTCGACGATCTGGTGCTGCGGATCGCGGAGAAGCGGCCCGGCCTGCCGGTGGGGCGGCTCCACTCGAACGACTCCGATCCGTACGACAAGGCCCTCGACGGCCTGGAGCAGGTCCGGAAGTCGGCGAAGGCGGCGGATCTGACCGGGCTGCCGGTGGTGGTGTCGACGGCCGCGAAGTGGGCGCACGTGAAGAACGTGGAGCCGTGGGCGCACGCGATCGTGGACGAGGCGTACCAGATGCGTTCGGACGCGCTGCTCGCCGTGGCCGGCCTGTTCGAGCGGGCGCTGTTCGTGGGCGACCCGGGGCAGCTGGACCCGTTCTCGGTGGTGGGCGCGGATCAGTGGGCGGGCCTGTCGTACGACCCGTCCGCCTCCGCCGTCAGCACCCTCCTCGCCCACAACCCGGACCTGCCGCAGCACCGCCTGCCGGTGTCCTGGCGGCTTCCGGCGTCGGCCGCCCCGCTGGTGTCCGACGCCTTCTATCCGTACACGCCGTTCCGCAGCGGCACCGGCCACGGCGACCGCAGGCTCTCCTTCGGGGTGCCCTCGGACGGCTCGGGCCCGGACCGGGTCCTGGACGAGGCGGCGGAGTCGGGCTGGGGGCTGCTCGAACTGCCCGCCCGGCACACCCCCCGGACCGATCCGGAGGCGGTCCGGGCGGTCGCCCTGGTCGTACGCCGTCTCCTGGACCGCGGCGGGGTGTCGGTGAGCGAGCGCTCCCCCGACCCGGTGCCGCTCACCCCCGACCGGATCGCGGTCGGCACGGCCCACCGCGACCAGGCGGCGGCCGTCCGGGCGGCCCTCGCCGAGCTGGGCGTCTCCGGTGTGACCGTGGACACGGCGAACCGCCTCCAGGGCCGCGAGTACGACGTCACGGTCGTCCTGCACCCCCTCTCCGGCCGCCCCGACGCCACCGCCTTCCACCTGGAGACCGGCCGCCTCTGCGTCCTCGCCTCCCGGCACCGCCACGCCTGCGTCGTCGTCTGCCGCGCGGGCGTCGCCGACCTCCTCGACGAACACCCGTCGACGGAACCGGTCCAGCTGGGCGTCACGGTGAAGTTCCCGGACGGCTGGGAGGCCAACCACGCGGTCCTCTCCCACCTGGCGGAACACCGGGTGAGCTGGGCGCCGTGAGGCGGGCATGGCCGCGCGAACCCCCGATGCCTCCGGGCCCGGCGACCGGCTCCCTTCGCCGGACGGAGTCCGGCACGCCGCCGGAGGCGCCAAGGAACACAGCCCCGGACGGCTGGGAGGCCAACCACGCGGTGCTGTCCCACCTGGCGGAACACCGGGTGAGCTGGACGCCGTGAGGCGGCCCCGAGAAGGCTCAGGCGTTGCGCCATGCCTGCCACGCGCGGCCGGCCTCCACGGCGCGTCGCCGGTACTGGCGCAGTTCCTTTACCCCCTGGTCCAGACGCTGCGCCCAGTAGCCGGTGATCGACGACGCGAAGGCCGTCACAGCTGCCTGGGGAGCGGCGGCGTAAGCGGGTACCTTGGCCGCCCACTCCTCCGCACTCTCCGGGCCGTGTCCGGCCATGATCAGTTGCGGAACCATCAGCGCCACGTCGAGCCAGGCGGCCCCCCGGTGGGCCAGGGCCCAGTCGACGAAGAGAACGCGGTCGCCGATCAGGACGTTGTCCGAGCGGATGTCACAGTGCAGCAGGGTGTCGCCACGCATCGCCTCGTGATGGCCGGCGGCACGCTCGGCCACGGGGTGGGACACGAAGTCCGGCGCCAAGGGGAACGGCGAGGGGGTGAGGGTGGTGTGAAGTGCCGCGACGGCGTCCATGAGGGACGCCAGGTCGGAGGACCCCGGTGACAGATCGGGGTGGCGCCCTTCCTCGTAGTGGAACGCCAGAACCACCCAGCCGTCCGCATCCAGCACCGCCAGCAGTCGAGGGCCGACGCCTGGCGGGAGGCCTCTGTTGACCGCCGCCTCCGCGCGGTACATCGAAGCCAGCGGATCCGTCGCGGGGATGGCCTTCACGAACACGTCGCGGCCGAACGCCGCCCTCATCCGCACCCGTACGCCGGGGGTGAAGCCACCCGTGACGGCTACGGCCGGCCCGACGGCGGCAAGCCGGTCGGCGAGGCGGCGGCGCACGGCGGGGGGAAGGTCGTCCCAGACGCGGCTGGTCACGTCGGCCTCCAGGTGATCGTGTCGCGGTCGATCGCGACCAGGTGCTCCCGTTCGAGGTGTGCCATGCCCCGGCGAACGACCGCGTACAGGTGCGGGCCAGGCCGATAGCCCAGGAAGTGCTTTCCCGTCAGCCCCTCGGGAGACGACAGTAGGGCGTCGGTGGCCTGTCCCAGCGTGGTTTTTCGGGCAGCGGCGATCCGCAGTGCGAGGAGCGCGCAGCCTCGCTCGGCGTCCGCGGTCTGACGCCGGTAGAGATCGATGTCACCGGTGAGGAAGACGTGCGGTGTGGTGAGGGCGTTGAGGACGAGTCGCAGTTTGAACGCCGGCGCGTTCAAGGCGTCCGGGTCGCCCACCGGCGCGGCGTAATCGCTTACGCCGAGGAAGCCGTCCAGTCGTGCGGCTCGGGCGATCTCCCGTTCGGTGGCATACAGCTTGGAGGCGTAGCCGACCTCTTCGTCCAACGGCAGTCCGTGGTCGATGTGGAGCTGCTTCACACCGTCGATGAGCCGTGCGAGAGCGCGGCCAGGCAGGAGCCTGGTTCCGGTGAACAAGAGGTCGAGATCGGACGCGGGTCGGGGACGGCTCGCATGGGAGCCGTAGGCGAGCGCATAACCGCCACGAACGGGATGCAGCGCAGCGGCGGCGGCGAAGAGCGCGTTCATCCCTGCTCCGACGCGCGGCCGAGACCCATGACGTAGGCGAGTGCGTCACGCATGTGGCTCTCGGTGATCCGCTGGTTGTTGCCCATGAATCGGAGCGGGTGAAGCGTCGCGCCACGCCGGATGCGCCCGGTGTCGTCGGGGAGCGAGAACTGGTGGAAGTGCCAGCGCCCCTCCTCCAGGATGCGGGCGTGGATGCGCTTGCTGATGGCATTGATCCGGTCGACGTCCGGATGCCCGGGGTCGTGGTCGACGGGCAGGTACAGGAAGGCGACGGCGGTCATGTCCGGGTCGTTCAGCCGCAGGAGACGCGGATGGTCGTCGACCATGCCTGCGAAGGTACGGGTCACGACGAGTCGGTGGCGCATCGTGTCGGCGAGACCACGACGGCCGTGCGCGCGCATCATGGTCCACAGCTTGGCCGAGGACCATTCTTTGGTGCCGATGAACGGCGTGACCTGGCCGAAGGCGAAGTCCTCCTGCATGATCAGGTCCGAGTACGAGGAGATGGAGCGCAGCACGGCGGGCTCGCGCACGAGGAGGGCGGACATCGCGTAAGGAATGTCCATGACCTTGTGCGGGTCGACAGTGACGGAGTCGTAGGCCTCGATCCCGGCCAGCCTGGGGGCGAGTTCCGGCAGGAAGGCGCACATCAGCCCCCAGCAGGCGTCCGCGTGGAGCCAGATACGGGGGTCGGCGGCCCGGGTGACGTCGTGGACGGCGCACAGGTTCTCCACCGTGTGGGTACGGCTGTCCCCTGCGTACGCCACGACGGCCATGATCTCGTCCCGCCGTTCCCTCAGCGTCTGTTCAAGTGCCCTGAGGTCGAAGCGGTATCCGCGGGTCGGCACTTCGATGATCCGGTCTCCACAGCCGAGCCACTGCAGCGCGCTTTTGACGCTGTAGTGGCCGATCCCGGACGGCACGACGATGTGCATCCGAGCCACGTCGCCGACTCCCTGGTGCAGGGTGCCCGGGGCGATGTTCTCGCGGGCCAGCATCATGGCCGTGGTGTTGGAGCCGGTGCCGCCGTACGTCGCGACGCCGCCGACATCCCACACCGTGGTCACGTCCGACACGGGCCGGTTGGCATACCCGATCAGCTGACGAAGCCACCGGATGACGGCGATCTCCGTGAATGTCGCCGAAGGCGCGGCGAACGACTGGTTGATCAGGTTCTGCTGCGCGAACAGAGCGAGCAGACCGCCGGCGAGCGCCGCGAGATCGGCACCGGTGTGGCCGAAGCCGAGGAATCGGGGCGATGCCTCGTTGTTGCACGCCGGAAGGACGGTGTCGACCAGCTCCCGTACGACCTCGTCGACCCCGGTCGACTCGTCCGGAAGATCCGTGACGAGGAGATCCCGCATCTCGCTCGGTGCGAGCCGCCTGCGGGTGACCTGATCGTCCAGCTTGAAGTCGACGCCGACGGCGAGGAGTCGACCCAGGAGTGCGAGGGTTTTGGAGCGGCTCACCTCATGGAGCAGAGGCATGGTGTGACTCCTTACTTCTCAGGGGATCCGGATGTTGTCGACAGCGGTGGTCCACTCCACACCGGAAGCGGCGCGGACATGCGCGATGTGGGCCTCGCGCCCGCCGGAGTGCACGTCGTGCGTGACGACGGTGAGCACGCCCTCGCCTCCGCTCGCGATGTCGCGGACTCGGCTGCCGAGGAGGGGGTGCGGCTCGTCGCCCCCACGATCCGCGCGGCCCTCGCTCTCAGGGCCGGGTCGCGCGGCGGCACGGCGCATAAACCTCTCCCAGCCGTCTGCCGCCCGCAGCCGCAGGGCACGGCTCGGCGCGCCGGGCGGCGGGTCGGGGCACTCAGCACCGTCTTCGTGGGTGACCTCGGGCACGGCATCCTCCTCCGTCGGGAATTGGTCGCAGTGAGTCAATCGCCGATGACGTTCCGTTGACAGATGCCGCACTGTCTGCCAGATGTAGGCCATCGGTGAACCAGGCGACGACGGATCGGACAGCTATGTCGATAGGAGAGCGAATCCGAGCCGCACGCGGAGCGCGGCGGCCGCGCATGAGCCAGCAAGGCCTGGCGGATGCGCTTTCCATGGCGCGGTGGGGGGCGGCGGGGTTCTGTGATCGCCAGCAGGTGTACCGGTGGGAGGCCGGGAAGCGTCACCCCACGGAATGGCTGCCATTCATCGAACAGGTGTTAGGCATCGATCTTTCGCAGGAGAAGATGCCGGACGGAAGCGATACGGTGACATCAGTCATGCGCCTCGGGAGGGATGACGTGGAGCGCCGGGTATTCCTAGCGGCTTCCGCCGCCGTGGGGCTGTCCGCGCTGGACATCCCCGATGCCGCTGCCGTGACTCGCCGCGCGTCCGGAAGCAGCGGCGTGCGTGTGGGGTTGGGCGAGGTCAATGCCATCCGGCACATGATCAGGACACTCGGCGATGCCGCTTCCGAGCTGGGTGGTGGACATGCCCGCCACCTGACCGTTCGTTACCTCACCGAGGACGTACAGCGCTGGCTCGACGGCACCTACACGGAGGCGGTCGGCCGAGAACTCTTCGCGGCTGCGGCGGAACTGGTTCATCTCGCCGGATGGATGGCCAAGGACGAGGGGAACGAAGGACTGGCCCAGCGGTACTTCGTCCACTCCTTCAAGCTGGCTGCCGAAGCCGGAGAGAGTGAGGCAGCGGCGACCGCGTTGCGCGGTCTGGCCGATCAGGCTGTGGACCTCGGCCACCTCGCATCGGGAGTCCGCCTGGCCGAGGGGTGCGTGACATGGGGAGAGAAGCTCGACAACCCCAGGGCCCTCGCCTACTACCGCAACACCCTCGCCCGGGCGGCAGCAGCGGACCTCGACGTCCGGACCGCTCGGGCGATGCTGGCGGCTTCCGAGGAGGCCATCGGGCGGGCTCCCGCCTCACCGGGCGACTCGTGGGCATCGCATTACAGCGCCGGCCGCTGGGCGCACGAGTCCGCCAAGATCCACTCTCGGCTGGGCGACCAGGCGGCCGCGGAAGAGCTGCTGCACCTGTCCCTGGACATTCACGGCATCGACAGACGGCGGACCCGGGCCATGGTGCTGGCCGACCTCGCCACCGTACAGATGCGGCAGGGCGACCTGGACGGCGCCGTGGCCTCGGCTGAGGAGTTCGTCGCCTTCGCGCAAGGTGTCCAGTCGGCCCGGGTGAACACCGCAGCACAGGACCTGAAGGAACGCCTCGGGCGGACGGCCCCTGACGTGCCGGTTTACGAAGCACTCGACGCACTCGGCATGTGAAGGACTCCACCTCCCGTCGCCGTGAGCGTCGGTTGGGCTCTGGCCCTGGGGTGGTCTTGCCAGGCGCGGGAGAATGGGAGGTGGCCCGGGTGTCCGGGCCGTGTGTGTGCGAGGAGGAGAAGGACCATGGCGGAACCGGCTGAGCGGAGTGGGCAGCGGCGGGTCAGGCCGGCGCCGCTGGTCTTCGAGCCTGCCGAGGCGACCGCCGACCCGGAGCACTTCTTCGACCTGGAGTCGATCGAGGATCCGCGGGAGCTGCTCGCCCGGGCGACCGAGCTGACGATGGCATTCCGGGCGGCGACCGACCGGGCGGTCGAGTTCCAGGCGATCGCGGCGGCCCAGCTCGCCGATCCCCGCCGCTTCGACCGGCTGACGGCGGCGGACGTGGCCGAGCGGGCGGAGTGGACGGAGGACTACGCCCGCAAGATGATCGAGTTCGGCCGCGATCTGATCCGTACGGGCGGCCGCGCCCTGGAGGAGTGAGCCGCCCGACACCCGGGCCGCCCAGCGCACTGGCATATGCCGGGGCGCACGATACTCCCCCCGGCCCCGCCCTGTCCGGGTTTCCGGCAACCCGCTGAAACGGAACGGTCACAGCCGGTAGACCTTCTCGTATGACGACGTGGCTGCGTGACGAGACGACTCCGTACGAGATCTTCCGCTTCCTGCGGGACCCGGACGAGGAGCGGCACCAGCCCGCGCGGGTCACCGAGGAAGGCGCCGCCTGGCTCGCCTCCGCCACCGCCCGCCCGTGCGACACGCTCGCGCGCTGGCAGGAGCGGCCCACCGCCCCGGCCGTGCTGTCCTGCGGCCGCGTCTTCGACGTGGTGAACGTGGAGCCGATCTTCGGGCGCCGGATGCTGGACCGGCTCTGGGCCGAGGGCCCCGGTTCCGGGCCCGTCGCCGTCCACAGGGGCCGGATGCTGCTCTTCGCCGCGCCCGGTACGGCCCAGCGGTTACCGGCGCTGCTCGACTGGGAGGAGTACGGGGACACCGTGCCGCGGCCGCTCTGCCACGGCACCGGGGACGCCGTGACCGTGCCCCCGCTGACCCCGCAGGACACCTCGGGTCCGCGCTGGCTGGTCGCCCCCGACACCCTCGGGCCGTGGCTGCCCGGACCCGAGGTTCTCCTCTGGGCCTGCGTCCGGGCCGCCCGGATGGTTTCGGCGGCCGACGTGCGGGTATCGATTTTTGCTTCGGCGGATCCGGATGCTAATGTCTACGACGTCAGCAGGCGCCGCTAGCTCAGTTGGTTAGAGCAGCTGACTCTTAATCAGCGGGTCCGGGGTTCGAGTCCCTGGCGGCGCACAGACGGAAGAAGCCCCTCGCGCAAGCGGGGGGCTTCTTCGTGTCCGCGTCCATGGACCGGTCCGGGATCACGGCACAGGTCGCGCTCACTCCACCGGTTGTGCCCGGGGGCCCGTGACGCGGACCGTCCACACGCCCGCCCGGGTCCGCTCGGCGACCTCCACCCGTACGCCCGTGCCGGGCACGGTGAAGGACTCGCCCTCCGCCAGCGGCGCGTCCGCGAGCGGCGGGTAGACCGAGCGCTCCCAGCACGCCTCCGTGCGCGGGTGGGCGTCCACGACCTCCACCGGGCCCTCGCCGGAGGCCGCCTCGTTGCGGACCCGGTAGACGAGCACGCCTTCGGTGCAGGTGTCCTGGTCGTTGCCGGTCGCCGAGCGGGCCTCGATCGCCAGCGCGCTGCCCTCGCCGGTGCGGACCACCGCCAGGCGGGTGCCGAGGGTGCCGCCCGCCACGGGCGCGGCGGCGACCGGCTCCAGGCCGATCACATGGGTGCCGGGGTCGCGGACGCAGGCCACCTGGGAGCGGTCGAGCCAGCCCAGCTTCCACTTGTGCCAGGCGAAGAGGTCCGGGGCGAGGCCGAACTGGCTGCCCATGACGTCCCAGTCGCCGACATGGGTGTCCCAGTCGCCCTTGCCGTCGGACGGCCGGTGGTAGAGGTCCGGCAGGTCGAAGACATGGCCGGTCTCGTGGGCGAGCACATTGCGGTCCGGCGGGTGGCGCTCGAAGACCGTGACCACCCGCTTGATCTCCTGACCGTCGGCCTCCAGCGGCTGCTCCAGGTTGACCACCTTGGTGGCGTCGGAGTCCACGCCGGGCGCGTCGGGGTCGGCGACCAGATAGACGATGTCGTAGCGGGAGAAGTCGACGGAGTCGTCGGCCGCCCGGATCGCGTCGCGCAGATAGGCCGCCCGGTGCTCGGCGCTCCAGTCACGCCGTATCGCGTACGTGCCGGAGTCCTGCGGCATCCGGGTCCAGCCGGCCTGCGGATGGACCCGCAGCGAGAACCGGCCGTAGGAGGCGCGCTCGAAGAACTCGGCCGTGCCGGGGAAGTGGTCGGCGGCCAGCTCGGCGGGGGTGATCAGCGGGTCGGAGTCCGGGAAGGACAGGAAGACCATGACGGCGTCGAGGGTGCGGGTGGGCCGCGGATAGGACCCGTTCCAGGTGTCGAGGCCGAGCGAGTGATGGGCGGTCGTACGGGGCAGGGCGCAGGGGCCCGCGGAGGGCGCGGCGACGGCGGGACCGGCGACGAGCCCGGTCGCGGCGAGCGCCGCGAGCGAGGTGAAGGCAGCCGCGCCGGCACGCAGGCGCGAGCGTTGCACTCCCCCGGGTGGCTGCTGACCCCTCACGTGGACCTCCGGCTCCGGAAAGCGTGACACCACACCCACCTTGTGGTGGTTTGTAATGTTTCGCACCTTTCCGCTGCCCCGGTCGGGTGAGCGGGACGCGCCGGGTCGACGCGACACGGACGCACGACAGCTCACGGAAAGTCACATTCGGTCAGACCTCCGTCGACCCGTGTCAGACCCGCGCAGAAACGATCGGCCGGGTGAGCGGGTGGGAAGCCTCACAGCCCGCCGGGGCCGCACGGCGGGCCTGGGAGCTGGAACGGCCCCCGGGCCAGCCTCTATGATCGGCACACTTTCCCTGGCCGACCATTCCGACCACATCTGTACGGCCCGAACGCACTACGGGAGCGAGCGGTGAGCGGAACCCCCGAAGTACCGGTGCACCCGTCGGCGGAGCCGGTGCTCACAGAGCGTCACGCATCCGCATCCGATCCCGAACCCGGTCCGGAACCCGGTCCGGAATCCGGTCCGGAGTCTGGCCCCCGTCCCAACCTCGGTCCTGATCCCGGTCGCGACCCCGGTCGCGATCCAGGCCCCGGTCCCGGCCCCCGTCCCGGCCCCGATCCCGACCTCGCCCCCGAACTCCGTGACTACCGCGCCGCCTTCCGCGCCGCCCGGCTCGCGATGGCCGTGGTCGACCGGGACGGCGTCGTCGTCGCCGCCAACGAGGCCCTCGGCACCCTGCTCGGCACCGAGCCCGCCGCGCTGTGCGAGCAGGCCGCCGCCGACCTGGTCGACCTCGGGTCCGACGGGCGCACCTGGCACGCCTACCGCGAGGTGCTGCGCGGCCGCCGCTCCCGCTTCCGCTGCACCCGCCGGCTCAAGCACCCCGACGGCCGCTCCCTGTGGGCCGAGGTGACCGTCTCCCCCGTGCCCGACCGCCCGCGCGTCCTGCTCTCGGTCGCCGACATCAGCGACCGGCGCGAACTCCAGGCCCGGTTGCGCCACCTCCAGATGCACGACCCGGTCACCCGGCTGCCCAACCGCACCCTGTTCTTCGAGCGCCTCACCGCCGCCCTGGAGACCGCCGCCGCCGAGGGCCCCGCGGACCCCGCGGAGGAGCCCGCCGACGAGGACGCCCGGGACCGGTCGTACGAGTCGTACCAGTCCTACGGGCATGGCAGAACAGGGCGGATCGGCATCTGCTACCTCGACCTCGACGGCTTCAAGGCGGTCAACGACACCCTCGGCCACCGGGTCGGCGACCGGCTGCTCGCCGCCGTCGCCGGCCGGCTCACCGAGTGCGCCGACAGCTACGGCTACACGCGGGGCGGCGGCCATCTCGTGGCCCGGCTCGGCGGGGACGAGTTCGCCATCCTGGTCGAGGACTCCACCGGCACCGAGCAGCTCGCCGATCTGGCCCAGTCCGTCCTCACCGCGCTCCAGGAGCCCTTCGACCTGTCCGGGCAGCGCCTGTCCGTCTCCGCCTCCATCGGCGTGGTCGAGCGACGGGCCCACGGCTCCTCCGCCACCTGTCTGATGCAGGCCGCCGACACCACGCTGTACTGGGCCAAGGCCGACGGCAAGGCCCGCTGGACGCTCTTCGACCCCGAGCGCAACGCCCACCGGATGACCCGGCAGGCGCTCTCCTCCACCCTGCGGCCCGCCGTGGAGCGCGGGGAGTTCGCCCTCGAGTACCAGCCGCTCGTGGACCTGGCGGACGGGTCGGTACGCGGGGTCGAGGCGCTGGTGCGCTGGCACCACCCGCAGTTCGGCAGCCTGGCGCCGAATCGGTTCGTCGGGATCGCCGAGGAGGACGGAACGATCGTCGAGCTCGGGCGCTGGGTGCTGCGGACCGCCTGCCACCAGGCACGGCAGTGGCAGAAGGATCACCCGCGCGACCGGCCGATCTTCGTCAGCGTCAATGTGGCGGTGCGTCAGGTCTGGGACTCCGACCTGGTGGCCGACGTGGCCGGCATCCTCTCCGAGACCGGGCTCGCCCCGCATCTGCTCCAACTGGAGCTCACCGAGTCCGCGGTGATGGGCTCGGCGGGCCGCCCGCTCCAGGCGCTGCAGGCGCTGAGCGACATGGGCGTGCGGATCGCGATCGACGACTTCGGCACCGGCTACTCCAACCTCGCCTATCTGAGCCGGCTGCCGGTCTCCGTGCTGAAGCTGGACGGCTCGTTCGTGCGCGGCTTCCAGGACGAGGAGCACGCCAACCCGGCGGACGAGCTGATCGTCGAGGCACTCGTCCAGCTCGCCCACCGCCTCGGCCTCACGGTCACCGCCGAGTGCGTGGAGACCGCGGGGCAGGCCACCCGCCTGCGCCGGATCGGCTGCGACACCGGCCAGGGCTGGCTGTACTCGCGCCCGGTCCCCCCGGACGGCATCGCCGCCCTCATCGGCGTCGCGCCGTCGTCCGTACGGGCGCGGTAGGGATCGGACAGGGAACTGCCCCCGCCCGGAGGGACCTTCCGGGCGGGGGCAGTGGTCGTGCGCGCGGTGGGTACGGGGTCGTACGACTTCGTAGATGGTCGTACGTGGTCGTACGGGGTTCAGCCGAGGGTCAGCAGGCGCCCTGGTCCTTCCAGACGCCCCACTCGCCGGTCGTGCCCGGCTCCTCGTTCTGGGTCCACCACTGGGCCTTCCAGGTGCGGCCCTTGTGCGAGACGAGCGAGCCGCCGGTGTAGACCTGGCCGGCCACGTACGCCGGGGCGGTGCAGCTGCCGGACGGCGGCGGGGTCGTGGGCGGGGCGGTCGTCGGCGGAGTCGTGGTGGGCGGCGTGGTCGGCGGGGTGGTCGGGGGCACGGTGGTGCCGCCGAGGGCGTCGTTGATCTGCTTCAGGAGGGTGGCGTTCTCGTCCAGGCCGAGCAGCGAGTACATCATCGCGCCGGCCAGACCGCGCTGCTTGCCGTAGTCCACGCGCGCCTGGATGGACCGCTGGTTCAGACCGGTGAAGAACTCGCCGTCCTTGTAGAAGTACGAGGACTTCGACTGGTCGTCCCAGAAGGTGGTCGCCGCGTTGTCGACGATGCCGCCGAGCTCCTTGTAGTGCGCGATGCCGGCCTGCTGGCTGAGCGGGCGGGCGGCCGAGCCGCCGGTCGCCGTCTGCGCGAGGCCGTGGGTGGTGCCGGCCGGGACGCCCTTCCAGCCGCGGTAGTAGAACTCGTAACCGAGCGTCAGCTTGTTCGCGGGGAAGCCGCCCGCGATGCCGTAGGCGGGGTTGCCGTCGATCCAGGAGTCGATGGCGTTGTCGATGCTGTACTTCTCGGTGCCCGGCGCGATCGGGTCGGTCGGGTCGTTCGGGGAGGGGTGGAGCGGGGACTGGTGGTACGTCGGCCCGTCGCCGTCCCAGGCGCCGTGCATGTCGTACGTCATGATGTTGGCGTAGTCGAGGTACTGACCGATCTTGTCGGTCTCGATGTGCTTGATCTTGTCCTGGCCGGCCGGCAGCGCCGCGGTCAGCAGGTACTTCTTGCCGCCGTTGGCCGTGCCGTAGGCGTCGAGCTGCTTGCGGAACTCGGCCAGCAGGAGGGTGAAGTTCTGCTTGTCCTCGGGCCCGTAGTGGTTGCCGAGGTGGCCGCCGGAGGAGCCGGGGTACTCCCAGTCGATGTCGATGCCGTCGAAGATGCCGCCCGCGGTGCCGGGACCGCCGAAGCCGCCCTCGACGGGCAGGTTGCCCTTCAGGTACTGGTCGATGCAGGAGGAGACGAGCTTCTTGCGGCTCGCGTCCGTCTTCGCCGCGTCGTGGAAGTACTTGGAGTAGGTCCAGCCGCCGAGCGAGATGTTGATCTTCAGGTGGGGGTACTTCGCCTTCAGCTCCTTGAACTGGTTGAAGACGCCCACGATCGGCTGGTCCCACTTGTCGGCGACGCCGTCCACGCTGTCGGCCGCGCTGAAGGACTTCTGGTAGTCGGCGTAGGAGTCGCCCGCACCGTCACCCGCGTTGGGGTTGTTGTCGTCACCGGCGGCCTTGTTGGCCATGAAACAGGTGAGGTCGGTGGGGTGGATGTTGCCGAACGAGTAGTTGATGACGTCCAGTTTGCTCGCGATGCCGCGGGTGTCGAGGTGCTTGGGGTAGAAGGCGTTCCCGTACACGCTCCACTGGTCGTAGTACGCGATCCGCACGCCGCCCGGGGAGGCGGTGGCGGCGGTGGGGGTGGTGTCGGCGGCCTGCGCGGAGCCGAGGGAGGCCGTGGCGGCGAGCGCGCCGGCGGCGAGGGCCGAACTCAGGAGTGCGGCGATCAGTGGTCTGCGGGGGTGCACGTGCGGCCTCCGGGAGGGGTGGCGGTACGGAAGTTGGAGCAGTGATATCCGGCGGAAGAACAGTGCGTCAATGGTCTGAACCAGATTGAGGACTAGACCAATTGACGCGAGAAAGCCCTTGTCAGAGAGGTTCCGCACACGAAAGAACCGCCCGCCACCATCGGTGACGAGCGGTTTAAGGTTCACTTATGGCGCTCGGGCGGGCCGCCCTCCGAGGTGGACCAGCCCGCCCGCCACTCCCCCGGTTTCTACGCCTCCGGCAGCCCGTACGCGTCGGCGATCAGCTCGTAGCTCCGCAGCCGGGCCTCCCCGCCGTGCACATTGGCCGTGATCATCAGTTCGTCGGCGCCGGTGCGCTTCTGGAGCGCGTCCAGACCCTCGCGCACCTCGTCGGCCGTGCCGTACACGACGTTCGCCAGCCAGCCGTCGGCGAACTCGCGCTCGGCCGGGCTGAATCCGTACGCCTCCGCCTCCTCCGGCGTCGGGATCAGGCCGGGGCGGCCGGTGCGCAGGCGCAGCATCGACAGGGCGCCGGTCAGCACCTGGCGGTGGGCCTCGGCGGCGTCGTCGGCGGCGAGCGCGGCGACGCCGATCAGCGCGTACGGCGCGTCGAGCACGGCCGAGGGCCGGAAGGAGTCCCGGTAGAGGTCGAGGGCCGGGACGGTGTTGCGCGCGGAGAAGTGGTGGGCGAAGGCGAAGGGCAGACCGAGCAGGCCGGCCAGGCGCGCGCTGAAGCCGGAGGAGCCGAGCAGCCAGACCGGCGGCCGGCCCTTCGGCCCCTGCACGGGGCCGGGCACCGCGTGGATCCGGGCGTAGGGGTGCCCGTCGGGGAAGTCGTCGTCCAGGAAGCGGGTCAGCTCGGCGAGCTGCTCGGGGAAGTCGTCGGCGCCCTCGTTCAGGGTGTCGGTGCGGCGCAGCGCGGCGGCCGTCGCGCCGTCCGTGCCGGGCGCGCGGCCGAGGCCGAGGTCGATCCGGCCCGGGGCGAGGGCCTCCAGGGTGCCGAACTGCTCGGCGATCACCAGGGGGGCGTGGTTGGGCAGCATCACGCCGCCGGAGCCGAGCCGGACGCGGCTGGTGTGGGCGGCGAGATGGGCGAGGATCACGGCGGGCGAGGAGGACGCGACGCCGGGCATGGAGTGGTGCTCGGCCACCCAGTGGCGGTGGTAGCCGCGCCGCTCGGCGAGCCGGCTGATCCCGACGCTGGTGGCGAGGGCCCGGCTCGCGGTGTGCCCGCTGCCGACGGTCACCAGATCCAGCACGGACAGCGGTACGGGCGCGGTACCGTGCGCCTCTCCTCGAATCGCGTCGCTCACCGTGGGGTGCCTTCCTGCGCAGTGACCTCAGTACGTACGGAAACCACAAACAGGAGGGTGTCTCCGGTTATTCCCCGAAAAAATCTTCACGTCCGGAACGGCTCCGAACGCTCGTGCGGACGAGCCCGCGCACGGCCCTGACCTCAGTCTCTGCCGAAGGGCTGTGACCATGGCATATGCCAGAGTGGCGCGGCCCAGCGTACGGCGCCTGCGCACCGCATCATTCTCGCCAACAGCCGCCCCGCAGCGGGGCCTTGGCGGCTATCGTGGTACGGAAGCTTGCGGTCACAACCTGGTAGGGGGAAACCGTGGCGCTGAAGCCCGAGCCCACCGCACCGTTCCACTCGGTGCAATACGCCCTGCGCGTGCTTGAGACGGTCTCACGGCACGGCGGTGGCGTGACGGACGTGCAGATCGCACGGGAGACCGGCCTGCCGGTCGCCCATCTGTCGTCCCTGCTCCTGATGCTCCGGCGCGAGGGCTATGTGGAGCAGGTCTCCGACGGCGCCTACGTCACCGGCGACTCCCTGGTCCTCCTGGGCTCCGGCACCACCCGCCGCGAGGCCCTGGAACGCAAGCTCCAGGAGACCCTGACCGAGCTGCGCGACTCGGTCGGCGCCGCCGTCTACATCAGCCGGTACATCGACGGCGAGGTGAAGATCACCCAGTTCGCCGACGGCCCGCGCACCCCGAAGGTCAACGAGTGGGTGGACTTCCGCTCGGCGGCCCACGCCAGCGCGGTCGGCAAGTGCCTGCTCACGCAGCTCGACCAGAACGGACGCCGGGACCACCTCTCCCGTCACAAGATCGCCCGGCTGACCTCCCGGACGATCACCAACGAGAAGGTGCTGTTCTCCAAGCTGGACAGCCAGCCGCCGACCGTCCCGGTCCTCGACCTCCAGGAGTACGCGGTGGGCACGGTCTGCGCGGCGGTGCCGCTGACGGCCGGCGCGGCCGTGGGCTGCCTGGCGCTCTCCCTGCCGATCGAGCACGCGCACCGGCTGCGCTCGGCGGCCGACACGCTCAACCGCAGGGCGGCTCCGGTGGTGCTCTCGCTGGCGATCTGAGGCCGGCGGCCGGGCGAGAGCGGGCCCGTCCCGGGTGGTCACGAGCACCCCTCGGGACCAGGTAGTATTTTCTCTGTCAGCAGGCGCCGCTAGCTCAGTTGGTTAGAGCAGCTGACTCTTAATCAGCGGGTCCGGGGTTCGAGTCCCTGGCGGCGCACAGACGAAGGGAGCCCCTCGCGCAAGCGAGGGGCTCCCTTGCTTATGCCTGCTTGCTTATGCCTGCTGGTCCCGGCTCAGGCCTGGAGGTAGGCGAGGACCGCGAGGACCCGGCGGTGGGTGTCCTCGGCCGGCGGCAGGTGCAGCTTGGCCAGGATGTTGCCGATGTGCTTGCCGACCGCCGCCTCCGTGACGACCAGCCGGCGGGCGATCGCCGCGTTGGAGTGGCCCTCCGCGACCAGGCCCAGGACCTCCCGTTCGCGCGGGGTCAGCGTCTGGAGCGGGTCGCGGTGGCGGCGCAGCAGCTGCCGTACGACCTCGGGGTCGACGACCGTGCCGCCGTCCGCCACCCGGGCCAGGGCGTCCAGGAACTCCTCGACCTGGCCGATCCGGTCCTTGAGGAGATAGCCGACGCCGGTGCCGTCGCCCGCGTCGAGGAGATCGGCGGCGTACGAGCGCTGCACGTACTGGCTGAGCACCAGGATCGGCAGTGCCGGACGCTCGGCGCGCAGGGCGACCGCCGCCCGCAGCCCCTCGTCCTGGAAGCCGGGCGGCATCCGTACGTCGGTGACGACGACGTCCGGGTCGTGCGCGGCGACCGCCTCGCGCAGGGCGTCGGCGTCACCGACGGCGGCGACGACCTGGTGGCCGAAACGTGCCAGGAGTCCGATCAGTCCCTCGCGGAGGAGGACGCTGTCCTCGGCGAGGACGATTCGGAGAGGGCGCTGCACGGGATCTCCGCTCGTAGCAGGGTCGGCCCGCCGGGCGGGCTGGTGATCGTCAGTGTCCCATCGAGGACGGCGAGCCGGTCGGCGAGACCGGTCAGTCCGCTGCCGTGCGCGGGGTCGGCGCCCCCGTGGCCGTCGTCCTCGACGTCGACGCGCAGGAGGCCGTCGGCGTGTCCGGCGGTGAGCCGGGCGCGGGTGGCGCCGCTGTGCTTGCCGATGTTGGCGAGGGCCTCGCGGGCGGCGAAGTAGGCGGCGCTCTCGACGGCCGCGGGCAGCCGGGGCAGCGCGCCGTCGATGCCCGAGGTCTCGACGGGGACGGCGGAGCGGTCGGCGGCGTCGGCGAGGGCGGCGCCGAGGCCGTAGTCGGCGAGGACCTGCGGATGGATGCCGTGGATCAGCTCGCGCAGCTCGGTGAGGACCCGGCCGGCCTCCTCGTGGGCGCGGGCGAGCTGGTCGGCGAGCGGGCCGGGCGGGGCGTCGTAGCGGGCGAGGCCGAGCGTCATGGTGAGGGCGACGAGCCGTTGCTGGGCTCCGTCGTGGAGGTCGCGCTCGATGCGGCGCCGCTCGGCCTCGAAGGCGGCGGCGAGCCGGGCGCGGGAGGCGATGACCTCGCCGATCCCGTCCGCCTGACCGCCGTCCCGGGGTGCGAGCAGGGCGCGGGCGAGGGCGGCCCGGGCCCCGGCCAGGGCACCGAGCGGATAGGCGAGGACGAGCAGGAGGAGGACGCCGATGAGGGCGGCGGCGAACGCCTCGGGATAGGAGGTGACCAGATACGCCTTGACCGCCTTGGCCTCCTCGCCGTCCGCCGCGAGCTGGAGCGGCGTGCCGATCAGGGCGGCGGGCAGGCCGACGCAGGCGGCGAGCACGAGGGCGTCGAGCGGCCACAGGACGGTGGCGAAGAGGAGGGCGTACGCGAGTTCCCGCCAGGTCGCCTGCTCCCCCGCCCGCAACCGGAGCCAGGCGGCGAGGCCGGGCGCGTCCGGGACCCGGTGCGGGTCGGCGGCCGGGGCGCGGTCGACGAGGCGGAGCCGGCGGCGTTCGGCTCCGCCGAGGGCGACGCCGGCGAGGAACAGCAGCGGGAGCCCGACGAGGAGGAGGGAGCAGGCGAGGAGCACCACGAGCATCCCGAAGGCGACGGCCCCGCCGACGGCTCCGCTCGCGAGGTATCCGGCGGCTCGCCAGGGCCAGGGACCGAAGGGGTAGCGGGGCCGTGCGAGCGCCTGCCAGGGGTGTCGGGCTTCCATGAGGAATCACGGTAGGCGGGGCGCGGAGACCGGGCCATGGGGGTGGAGGGTGTGCGGGGGGTGGTGCTGGACCCACCCCGGCCGGCGGGCCGGTGCCCTTACCTCGTTCATGATCCCTGCGGGCGAGAACTGGACGTGAACGGCCCGTTTTCACTCGGACGGCCCAGTGCGCGCGTCAGCGGGTTTCCGATTTGATTCGTCCGGCTGGGAGGATTCCGACGCCGCCCCCCTCCACCTTTGTACGACCATTCCAAGGGGCCTTGATTCGAATGCGAGAACACGATGGCAGATGTTTTCGACAAGCAGTTGACGGCCGTCATGGAGCACGGCACCCGCATGCGGCCGAAAGCCGTTTACAACGCCCTTGAGGTGCGGGGCGGGCAGGTTCTCCTCGGCGGAAAGCGCATGATCATGGCGGCCCGCAACGACTATCTGGGCCTCGCGCACGATCCGAGGGTGGTCACGGCGGCGGCCGAGGCCGCGCGCCGCTGGGGCGCCTCGTCCTCCGCCAGCCGGCTCATCGGCGGAACGCTCACCCTGCACGAGGAGCTGGAGGCCCGGCTCGCCGCCTTCCTCGGCTGCGAGGACGTCATCGTGACCACCACCGGTTTTGAGGCGAACCTCGCGCTCGCTCCCCTCCTCGGCCGTGGTGACGTCGTCTTCAGCGACAAGGCCAACCACGCCTCGCTGATCGAAGCCGTGCGGCTCGGCTTCGCCGACCGGCGCTGGTACCGGCACTCGGACATGGCGGACTTGGAGCGCAAGCTCGCGGCGGCCGGCCCGGACACCGCCAAGGTGATCTTCACGGACGGTCTGTTCTCCATGGAGGGCGACCTGTGCCGGCTGCCGGAGCTCGCCGCGCTGGCCCGCCGCCACCGCGCCCGCCTGGTGGTCGACGGCGCCCATGACATCGGCCTGCTCGGCCCCCGGGGACGCGGGGTGGGCGACCACTTCGGGCTGCCGGACGCGATCGACCTGCACACCGGCACCCTCTCCAAGGGCTTCGGCTCGATCGGCGGCTTCCTCGCCGGGCCGCGCGAGGTCATCCACTATCTGCGCCACACCTCGCGGTCCGTCATCTTCACCACCTCGATGCCGCCGGCCTCGATCGCGGCCGCGCTGGCGGCCCTGACCGTCATCGAGACGGAGCCCGAGCGCCGTACGCGCGCCCTGGAGGTGGCCCGCCGGGTCCGGGACGGGCTGCGCGACCTCGGCTTCGACACCGGCGACTCGGTCACGCCCATCGTGCCGGTCATCACGGGCAGCAAGGAACGGGCCACCGCCCTGTGGCGGGAGGTGCTCGCGGCGGGCGTCCTCGCCAGTGCCGTCTCCGCGCCCGCCGTGCCCGAGGACCGCTCGCTCGTCCGCCTGTCGCTCCAGGCCACCCACACCGACCAGGACATCGCGCACATCCTGGGTGCCTTCGCGGCGGGAGGCCGCCGGCTCGGCATGATCCCCGCCAAGGCCGCCGTCCCCGCCGCCCCGGGGCCGCAGGCCGCCGCCTGCCCCGTCCTGGACCGGGTGTCATGAGCGTCAGCGTCACCCCGGTCGGCGGGCGCGCCGACCTGACCGCGTTCATCCGGCTCCCGTACGCCCTCTACCGCGACGACCCGCTGTGGGTCGCCCCGCTGGAGCGGGAGCGGCGCGCCTTCCTGGACCAGGCCCGCAACCCGTACCACCGGGCGGCGGCGGTCCGGCTCTTCCTCGCCCGCCGGCAGGGCACCGTCGTCGGCCGGATCGCGGCCGTCGTCGACCCGCGGTTCAACGAGCGGCACGGTCCGCACCGCGGCGTCATCGGGCTCTTCGAGTGCGCCGACGACCCCGAGGCCGCGGCCGCCCTCTTCGACACGGCGGACGCCTGGCTCGCCGCGCGGGGGATGCGCCGCACCTTCGGGCCGCTCGGTCTCACCACCAACGACGAGTGCGGGATCCAGATCTCCGGCTTCGACCAGCCGCACGTCCTGCTCGTCCCGCGCACGCGCCCGTACTATCCGGGACTCTTCTGCCGCTGCGGATTCGAGAAGGCCAAGGATCTCGTCTCCTATTCCATCCCGATGCCCCGCGACGGCGAGCCTCCGGCGGAATACCGGGAATCCGCCGAACGCGCCCTCGCGACCCCCGGTCTGGCCGTGCGGCCGATGGACACGAAAAGGGAGCGCTCCGACCTGGAGACGGTCCGCTACATCTACAACGCGACCTTCGAGGAAAGCTACGGCTCCGTCCCGCTCGGCAAGGCCGAATTCGCCTTCCTGGCGAAAAAGCTGAAACCGCTGCTGCGCCCCGGGCTCCTCCAGATCGCCGAGATGCACGGCGAACCCGTCGCCTTCCTGCTGTGTCTGCCCGACGCCCACCAGGCCCTCCGTACGGCCCGGGGCCGCCTCACCACGTTCGGGCTGCCGCTGGGTCTGATCCGGATCGCACGGGCGGGCCGCCGCGTCGACCGGGTCCGCTTCACCGCCATGGGCGTCCTGAAGGAGCACCGCTCGCGCGGCCTCGCCGCCGCCCTGCTCACCCAGGCCCAGCGGGCCGCCTTCCGCCTCGGCCACACCGAGATCTCGTACTCCTGGGTCCTGGAGGACAACCACGCCTCCCGCCGCCACGCCGAAGCCCTCGGCGGGGTCCACACCGTCACCCACCGCCTGTACGAGCGGGAGACGGCGGGCGGCCGGTCAGAAGAGGAGAGGGGCGGGGAGGAGGGGGTCGGGGAGGAGAGGCTCAGGGAGGAGGGGGTCTGAAGAAACCGGGCCGCGTCCACCGCGCCCGCCTCGGTGCCGAAGCCGAGCCGGAGCCGAGCCTGAGCCGAGCCGGAGCCGGTGGTCGCGGTCGTCCGGGCCCTCGGGGGTGGCCAGCAGGTACTGGACGGCGCGGCCGACGTAGGCGAAGTAGGTGGCGCCGTGGCGCCGGACGTCCGGCAGGAAGGTGTCGGTGACGAGGACGCGCAGGCCGGGCAGCGGCAGCCCGTCGAGGAGGGGCAGACGGTCCCGCTGGGTGAGCAGGACCCGGCATGCGGTGTGCCGGATGTCCCGGGCGAGTTCGGCGCCGCGCCGGGTGGGGTCGATCCCGGCGACGGCGGCCCCCGCGAGGGCCGCCGCGCCGAGCCGGAGCGGGTACTCCGGTGTGTTGTCGAGCAGCAGGCCGAGGTGCGGCTCGCTCCCCGGCCGGTCGGGCATCAGCTCCGTGAGCAGGGCGGCGCGGGCGGCGGCGCCGGAGGCGACCTGGTGGTGGGCGAGGGTGTGACGCTCGTCCCCCAGCCCGGTCCGGTGGTCGCCCCACTGGCGGCGTACGCGTTCCGCGACGGTCCTCATGCGGCGGGATGGTAGCTGACGCCCCGTCAGGCGTGAACGGTACGGGCGTGCCGGGCGTCCGTCAGAGCTGGACGTCCGAGCACGCGTAGAAGGCGTTCCCCGTGTCCGCGACCGTCCACACGGCCAGGATCAGATGGCGGCCGGTCTTGCCCGCCGGGATGGTCCCGGAGTGCGAGAGCGTCGAGGGCGGCTGCTGGTTGTTGTAGGGGACGACCAGGAAGGGCTGGGTGTCGAGGTCGGCGCGGGTCAGCGCCTTGGTCCCGGTCCAGCCGTTCCTGGTGATGTAGTAGCGGAAGTCCGTGGTCGCGTGGCGGGCCGTGAACTGCCAGCGGAAGGTGTGGCTCTGGCCGGCCGTGAGCCGGGTGGTGGGCCAGGCGCCGCCGCGCGGGTCGTCGAGCTGCGCGAAGCGGGAGTTCCCGCCGGCGCATATCCGCCCGTCGGCCGGCCCTGCGGCCGGGAAGCCCTTGAGCCCCTCGACCGACTGCGGCTCCCACTGGATGTCACCGCAGTTGGTCACGGTGCGGTTGGCGCAGAGCTTCTGACGGCTGATCGGCGAGTCGGTGTAGCCGTGGCCGCTCGCGCTGGTGGTGGTGAAGAGGGAGGCGGCGGCGACGCCGAGCGCCACGGCCGCCACCCCTGTCTTTTTGCGCATGCTGTCGCTCCAGGAGAACGTGGGGGTGTTCTGTGGGCTGTGCTGCACGCGTGCGGTGGTGGTACGTGTTCCGGGTTCCGGTTTCCGGTCTAGACCAAGTTCAAAGGTAGGGACGGAACTTGGCCATGTCCATACCAACGGAAGGGGCTTCCGGAAGGGCGTCCGAGGGCATCCCAGGGGGATGACCGCGGGCGTCCGGGGGCTTGCGGGGACTTCCGGGGGTCTTCCGGCGCGCTCACGCCCCGTCCGCCGGAGCCGTACGACCGGTGTAGAACGCCACCGTCAGATCCTTCACCAGCGCCTTCCGCTCGTAGTCGTCCAGCTCCACCAGACCACGGGAGGTCAGCCGGTGGACCACGTCGTCCACCGCGTCCACGACCGAGGTCAGCACGCTGTCCCGGTGCTTCGCGTCGATCGCGGCGATCCGGCGGCGCTGCATCGCCGCGGCGACCTCCGGGGCGTACTCGATCCGGGTCGGCTGCGCCGAGAAGACGTCGATGCCGACCGGCGCGCACTCCGCCGACAGCATCCGGGTCAGCGCCTCGCCGACCGCCTCGGAGTCGCGCAGGGTCGGGGCGTCCTCGTGGAACGCGTCCGCCGGCAGCTGCGAGAGCACGCGGGCCATCGCCGCCTCGACCTGCTCGCGCAGGTACTCCTCGTGCCGGTCGACGCCGAGGGCGGCCCGGACCGTGTCGCGGATCCGCCAGACCACCAGGACCACGACGTTCAGCGCCGTGCCCTTCGCGTCGACGGCGGGCAGCGGCTCGCTGCGCCAGTGCCGCAGCCGCACGTCCACGCGGCGGCGCAGGAGGAGCGGGCTCACCCAGAGCAGGCCGGTGCGGCGGACGGTGCCGCGGTACTCGCCGAAGAGGGTGAGGACGAGGGCGTAGCCGACCCGGCCGCGGCCGAGACCGCCCAGGAAGAAGAGGGCGAGGAGCACGCCGAGGGCGAGCAGGGCCCACTGGCCGAGGGGGATGCCGTGGTACGGCCGCGAGGGCAGCCCCAGCATCCGGGCCGCCTCGTCGGGCACGGCCCCCGCCCACCAGACGATCGCCGCGCACGCGAGCAGCGCGACGGCCCCGCCGGCCACCCCGACCCAGCCGGGCAGCACCGGCCCCGGCCGCTCCACCAGCTTCGGATCGGCGGTGGGGGCGGGGCGGTTGGACGCGGGCGCGGGCCGGGCCGGTGCGGGGATCGCGGGCGTGGCCGAGGTCGTCTTGGACGCGGGCGGCTTGGGGGAGGGGGTCTTGGACGCGGGCGTCTTCGGTGCGGGTGTCTTGGGTACGGGCACGGTGGCGGGCCCGTCGTCCCTGGCGCCGCCCTCGGGCTCGTCCCGGAAGAGCAGGTGCACCGGAATGGACCCGGTGCTCTCGTTCCCGATCACGGTCCGCCGCCGCGCCATCGCGACCCCGCCCGCACCGGCGGCACCGGCGCGCGGCGCGACGGTCGCGGAGGCGACGACCGGCACGGCGACGGTCTTGACCGGCACCCCCAGGATCCGGCGCAGGTCGAGTACCCCGCGGCGGGGCGGCGCCGTCCCGCCGGCGGCGCCCTTGTCACGGGAGGGCGCGCCGCCCGAGGGGGCGGTGGGTGGCGCGACGGAGGCCCTCGGCGCACCGTCGGTACCGGCGGGCACCGGGGTCGGACGACCGGGAGCACCGGCCGCACTCGACCGGTCGCCCGAGGGGGCCGAGCCGGACCGTCCGGCCGACGAAGGGCCGGCGGCCCCAGGGTCGGCCTCGCCACCCGCGCGCGCCCGCTCGGGGGTGGCGGCCGCCCCGGCACCGGCGGGTGTTCCCCGCGGGGCGGACGCCGTACCGGCGGAGGCGGGGGCGGGCGCACCGGCCGCACCCGA